>VBKE01000099.1 GCA_005879605.1 Deltaproteobacteria bacterium | reverse complement strand
CGAGCATGAAATCGGGACGATTCAACGCGACCAAACCAACCCGGACCGGCACACCACGAAGCGCAGCTCTTCCGGTGGAGCCGATAGCGGTGTAGAAGTGCAGGTCTTCGGTCAATAGCGCGGCGATGGCCGCTCGCGGCTCAAGGACCAATACCCGAGCGTCGAAGCCGTAGTTCTCGTAAATGCCTAATTGCTTCGCAACGTAGATGGCGGTCATGGTCACCGAGTGGTTGGCGAGAGCGATATGAAGCGGTTTGAGCTTCGGCTTCTGCTGCGCCGACGCCGGTCTGGGCAGCGAGCAAAAAGCGCCCGAGAAAAAGATCAGAGCAACTAGCAGCCGCGCAGCTCGCGACACGGTTTCACTCATCCTTTGATTAAGATCCCTGTTATGCCCTGCATTCTGCGTTCTCATACTCGGCCATGAGCGCATCTGTCAAGAATCGATCCCGACTTTCGCTTGTCTTGTTGCTCGGTCGTGGGGTAATGATTTCTAAATGCGGGGATCACAACGTCATCCTGAACGCAGTGGAGGAACTCTTGCTGATTAAGATTCTTCGCTGCGCTCAGAACGCTTCGCGGATTCTTCGGCTTCGCCTCAGAATGACACCCTGAATGCAAAATGATTCTGAGGCACGACACGAACACAGCGCTAACCATCGGGTAAACTATGGAAGAGATCCGGATCGTTGATACCACGTTGCGCGACGGCAACACGAGCCTGTGGGCGCACAACATGACGACGGGCATGATGCACCCGGTCCTTCCCCACATGGATCAGGCGGGCTTTGATGCCATGGAGTTTTTCGTCAGCGGCCGTTTCAAGAAAGTCGTGAGAGAGCAGCGGGACAATCCCTGGGACTGGGTGCGCTACGGCAACAAGAAAGTCAAAAACACAAGACTGCGCTACCACGGCGGGCTCAGCAGCGGTTTTAGCCTGACCCCCGCCTGCATTCCGCGTCTGGTTATCCAGCGAGTGGTTCACTACGGCATCACGATGACGCGGCTCTCAGATCCCTGGAACGATTATGACGAGCTGAAGAAAGAAGTGGCGGAGCTGAAAAACCTCGGCATGGAGTCGGTCGTCAATTTGATCTATTCGATCTCGCCGCGCCACACCGATGAGTACTATGCTCGCAAAGCACGAGAAGCAGCCGCCATGAAACCCTACCGTATCTGCTTCAAAGACGTCGGCGGCATGCTAACGCCGGAGCGCACGCGAACTCTCGTCAGACTCGTGCTCGACAACGTCGGAAACGTTCCCGTGGAATTTCACGCCCACTGTAACAACGGACTGGCTCCGTTCAATCTCTTGGAGGCCGTCAAGCAAGGCATCAGGATCGTCCACACGTCGGTTCCGCCGTTGGCCAACGGATCGGCCCAGCCCTCCGTATTCAACGTCGTGCGAAACCTCAGAGCTCTGGGCTACAAACCGTCGGTGAACGAAAAAGTGCTCGAAGCCGTGGAGCAGCATTTCCGTTGGATCGCCAAGCAGGAAGGATTCCCCATCGGCGCGCCGCGCGAATACGACGAGAGCTGGTACCGCCACCAGGTCCCCGGCGGCATGATTTCAAACTTGCGCCATCAGCTCAAAATGCTCGGGAAAGAAGATCAAATGGCAAAAGTCTTGGAAGAAATCGTGCAGGTCAGAGCCGAGCTTGGCTATCCGATCATGGTCACGCCCTTCGCCCAGTTCGTCGGCAGCCAAGCCGCCACCAACGTGATGACCGGTGAAAGATACAAGGAAGTCACCGATCAGGTCATTCAATATGCGTTGGGACAATGGGGCAAAGAAGGCAGCGAATACATGGACCCTGAAGTCAAAGCAAAAATTCTGGACCGCCCTCGCGCGAGAGAGTTGGAGAAGTGGGAAATGCCGCAGGTGTCACTCGATGATGTAAGAAAGCAATACGGCGGACCGAATCTGTCAGACGAAGAATTGTTGCTGCGCTTCTACGCCGGCCCCGAGTTCGTTGAAGCGCTGAAGCTCGCCCCGCCGCGCAAAGAATATCTCGACGCGCGCCAACCACTGGTCACGTGTTCATCCAGAAAGGCGACCTCTCGCTATCCATCGGACGGAGAGCTAAACAACTGCGAAGAGGCAATTGACATTTCGAAAGAGTCAGCGGGGTTGGCAAAGGGGGAAACCTTTGCTCGCACCTCTACATCCTTAATTCCGACACAGTTCGTCGATGGAGAGTAGGCAGAGCGGTAATGAGACTTTTGCGGTCTTGGAAAAGACCGTCTCATCTTATAAAGTCGGCGCAGTTCTTCCCGGAAGATGAAATTGAAATCTAAAGCATGAGGAGAAAAGCATGAAGCAGGAGCAACGATCCGTCAAGGAAGTCCATAGTGAATTAGGCATGCACAGCGTGCGTTTTGCAAAGGATGAACAAGGACGCCGCAAAGAACAACAAGTGCTTTTCAAATGGCCCGAGGTTCAGAAGAAGCTGGGTGAACACAAGCATATCTACGTCGTCGATGCGCGGCTCGGCTCCAACAACCACACGCACCGTTTGTGGTATGACGTTATCCCGCCGCACACCGAGGAGGGCCAAGACTGGAGGACTCTTGGGCACCGTCACACTGTTGAGGCGATCATTTATTTTCTCAAAGGCCACGGACACAGCATCATCGATGGCGCGCGGTACGATTGGGGGCCGGGCGATCTCCTCAGTGTGCCGATGTTCTCCTGGCACCGTCACATTAACGATGGTGATGAACCGGTGCTGCGCATCGCCTCCACGACGGGACCGCTGTCGTTGGCATTAGGACAAGCCGTATACGAAGACGAACGCTATCCTGAGTTTTGGGTTTACGCGCAAGAGGGAGAAGACGCGAGGAAAACCCTCATCCCAGGAGGCGGTGGAGAAATTGACCGAGCAAAAGTGGCGGGCTCTCGGGTGGCTGAACTGTACGCGGAAGAAGTAGGCTTCGCTATGCATGAAGAGCAATTACGACGGAAAAGTAAAGTGTTGGTCAAACAAAAAGATCTCCTCTTCGAGCCAACGGCGATGGGTCGCGTGGCCTATGTAGTAGACCCGCGCATCGGCTTTCAGAGCAAGGCGCTTGGCGTGGTGATGGCTGAGATCCCTTCCGGCAAACGCTCGGGAGCCCATCGTCACCTCTACGACGAAATCGATCTCATCGTCGGCGGGCGCGGCAAAGTTATCGTCGCGGACAAGGAGTACGAATTCGACACGCTGGACGTTCTCTCGATTCCAGTATTCCAGTGGCACCAATACTTTAATACGGGCACGGAGCCGTTGCGGATCGTTGCGATCAATACCCGTTTGGCTCTGGAGAATCTGGGATTGTCGCTGACGCATCAGGGCGAGCTTGCGGACTATTAGCGGGAGATTGGAGTGTTGGAGTAATGGAGTAATGGAATGATGCATTTGATGCGACAACTTGGTCGATGAATCGACTCTGAAAGTGCAGGCACGTGGAAGTTAAATTCGGATTATTCAGTTGCGATTCCCACGCGCAATTAAACCATGATGCGTGGAGTAGCAGGATGTCGAAAGCTCGATGGGGCGACCGCATTCCGCAGGTCGTCGAGGTCAAAGACGGACCACTGGATGATCAATGGAAAAATCCGAAGCGACTGGGTTTGCAACTGTCCGGCGGCGATGGAGGGCGGGGTCGAAAGAGGTTATTACCCGCGTCGCTGGGAGGAAGTACCTGATATCGTCTATGACCCGGCCGCGCGTCTAAAGGCGCTTGATCACGACGGGGTGGATGGAGAAGTTTTGTTTCCCAACACGCCGGTGCAGAATTTTGCTTTCTTTCAATCCGATGCCGCGTTCGAGCTGGCCTGCGTCAGAGCTTACAACGATGCGCTGGCGGAATGGCGCGAGGTGAGTGATCGGTATGTTCCCGTGGCGCTTATACCCTATTTCAGCGGCATCGAAGTGATCGTCGCGGAAGTGGAACGAGCAGTGAAGCGTGGCCACCGCGGTGTGGTGATGTTGGCGGAGCCCGGCTTGACGAAAAAAGGATTGGCGCGGCTGAACGATCCTTTCTGGGATCCGTTGTGGGCCTGTTGTCAGGATTTGAATATTGCAATTCACTGGCACGGCTCAGCGGGATTAACGGAAAAACTCTCCTTACCCAGATGGAACGGATTTTCTAAGAGAGAACTTCACACGGTGTCGACGTCGAGACTTTGTGCAACGCCTGCACAGCTCATACCCAACTTGATTTTGTCAGGCATTCTCGACCGCTACCCCCGTCTGAAATGGGTCTGCGCCGAGACTGGCCTAGGCTGGGTCAATTACGTGCTGGAGGCTTGCGATCACGAATGGGAACGGCGTCATCTATGGAACGAGGGAATCAAGACCAAACCCAGCGAACTATTCCGTCGCCAAATTTACGTCGACTTCTGGTATGAAAAAGCCGGCATCGAGCTTCGCCATACCGTGGGCGTGGATAACATCATGTGGGAGTCGGATTATCCCCACATCGCCGCGACCTATCCAAGGTCGTGGAGCTTCGTGGAGCAAACGCTCGTCGGCGTGCCTGAATCGGAGCGAAAGAGGATGCTGTACGAGAACGCGTTGAATCTGTACGGGTTAATTTAGTAATTCTTTATGTCATTCCGGCCAACCCGGGCGAAAGCCGGGGAGGGCGAGTCGGGAATCCAGGATACAAAGAGTCTGGTTTCCCGCTTTCGCGGGAAGGACGGACAGCGCACTTTTTGGAGAAAAGGCCAGTAGCTCAGGGGGGAGATTACTTCTTACAAGAGGCACCAGAGCGGTTATGTCAGCAAAGAATCTCTTCATCAGCGTTGACGAACACGTGCAGGAACCTCCCGAGGTTTGGACCAGGCGACTTTCAAGTTCGAAATGGGGCAACCGAATACCTCACATTGAGAAAAAATCGGATGGCGCAGAGCGTTGGATTGTCGACGGCCGAGAGGTCCCGCTCAACGGCGTGGCGGACTGCGGCGCGGTCATGTCCGATAGAAACCAAAACCCGCAGCGCTGGCAAGACGTTCCCGACGTAGTTTATGACCCCCGCGAACGTTTGAAGGCGATGGACGCCGATGGCGTGGATTATGCGGTGTTGTACCCAACGGTTGCGGGACGGGCGGGTCAAACCTTTGGACAAATTGCCGACCCGGAATTAGAGCTCGCCTGCGTCCAGGCTTACAACGACTGGCTGCTCGAAGAATGGGCCGGCGTGAGTGATCGTTTCATTCCTCAATGCATCGTGCCCATTTTTCCTGTGGCGGCCACGGTTGCCGAAGTAAGCCGGGCGGTTGCCAACGGCCACAAGGGAGTCATCTATCCGGCGGTGCCGATGGAGCTCAGGGACGTTCCTCACATCAATGACTCGATGTATGACCCGCTTTGGGCGATTTGCCAAGACTTACAAGTGCCGATTTGTTTTCACGCTGGCGCTTCGACCGCGATCCAGATTCCGCCGTACGATGGATACTCCCCCACTCTCGCGGCGGCGTTTCGGGCCATCAGTCAGCCTGCGAGCTCAGTGTCCGTTTTAGTAAATCTTTTGATATCGAGAATCCTGTTGCGCTTTCCGGAACTCAAAGTCATCATCGCCGAAAGCGGGCTCGGCTGGGGCGCCTACCTGTTGGAATATACCGACTATCAGTTCAAAGGTGATCAACTCGACAGGAACGGTTACGACTTGAAACCTTCGGAAATGTTCAAGCGGCAGTGCTTCCTAGTTGGATGGTACGATCAAGCGAGCATTCAAGGCCGGCGTTACATCGGCACCGATAATATTCTGTGGTCCACGCAATTTCCTCTGGCAACGTCGACGTGGCCGAACAGCAACGATACCATAAGGAAAAGCTTTCAGGCCGTCCCGGAAGCCGACCGCAGAAAAATACTTTGGGAAAACGCCGCAAAGCTTTATAAGATTTCGGTAAGCGAAACCCGATGAGTCATTCATTCACCATCTGAAAAGGCGAAACGAAATCGACTGCAAGGAGGTACCGAAGATGGCCAAAGCGCAAACAACCATCGAGGATGAGGTAAAGGAAAGAATCTCCTACCGATCCCCTTACGAGCGATGGAAGGAGTCGGAAGGCCTCCCGACCCTTCGGGGCTTATTCGTCAAGAACCTGTATGATCTCGAACTCGCGCCCTGGCATTCCAGCGGGGATGGATTAGCGGCCTTCGTCAACCTGGAAGGCACCGGAGGGTTCAACGACGCCTATGTAGCCGAGATACCGGCCGGGAAGTTACTCAAGCCCCACCGGCACTTGTTCGAAGAAACCATCTACATCCTGAAGGGCCAAGGTGCCACCTCGGTGTGGATTTCTCCGGAGAAGAAGGAAACCTTCGAATGGCAGGAAGGCAGTTTCTTTTCCATACCGATGAATGCCTGGCACGAGCACTTCAACGCCTCCGGTCAAGAGGCGGCGCGCTACGTCGCCATGACGAGCGCTCCTCGCGTCATCGATACGTTCAATAATTACGAATTCGTTTTTGAAAATCCTTTTGTGTTCCGCGACCGTTTCAGCGGCGAGGAAGGCTACTTCAAGCAGAGCGATCCCGCGCAGCAGTGGTCGACGAATTTCATTGCCGACGTGAGAGCTTGCCGGACGTTTTCCGGCGGATTCGACCGCGGGGCTGGAGCCAAAAGCACGGTCTTTCGACTGGTGAACAATACCGTCAAGTCCCACGTCTCTCAATGGACCGTTGGCTCGTACAAGAAAGCTCATCGGCACGGCCCGGGCATTCACATCGTGATTATTCGCGGGCATGGCTATTCGCTCATGTGGCAGGAGGGCAAGCCGGTGGAACGCATCGATTGGGGGCCGGGCAGCATGTTCGTGCCACCCGAGATGTGGTTCCATCAGCACTTTAATACCGGGGCGGAGCCGGTCTTTTTTCTCGCCATCGGCTGGGGCAGCGATAAGCCTAAAAGCGGTGGCAAGAGCTACGTTTACAAAAGCGTCAAGGAAGGCGGGGATCAGATCGAATATGAAGACGAAGATCCAAAGTTTCACCTCGATTTCGAAGCGGCCTTGAAAGAATCCGGCGCGGACTGCCGAATGGGCGGTTATCATCCCTTTTGCACGGCCAAGTCGTAGGCTATCTCGGCTCTCGTCACAAAGGAGGACCTGAGAGTGCACACGCCGACGTTCGTACGGCGGATTCTCACCGCATGGATGCTTCTTTGCGGATTCGCCTCGATGGCGCAAGCCGCGTCCGTTGAAGCGCTCTTAGCCGAAATCAATAAGCTGCCGGCAGCCGTGAGGCAGAAACGGCTCGAAGAAGGGGCTCGACGCGAAGGCGCATTCACCTATTATTCAATTTCCAACGCGGAACTTATCGGCGCTTACATTAAAGGTTTTATGAACCGCTATCCCTTCATCAAGGCCGAGTTCTATCGGGGCAGCGGTAACCAGCTCGTGGTGCGCACGCTGCTGGAGCACAAACTCCGGAAGTTAGATGCGGACGTCATTTCCGTCGGCACTGAAAATGTCATGGCATTGAAGCGGGCCGGCATCTGGGCGCGCTACCATTCGCCGGAGGCGCAATTCTATCCGCCGCAGCACCATGATAGAGAGGGCTATTTTCATGCCGACAGTTTGGGGCTTGCGACCATCGCGTACAATCACCAGCTCGTCAAAAAGGAAGAAGCGCCCAGAGGATACAACGATCTCCTCGATCCGAAATGGAAGGGAAGTTTAACCATTGACTTGGAGCCGGAGCGCGCGCTCCTTGCATGGCTGGAAGCGTGGGGAGAGGCGAAGACCAGAGACTTCGTGCAAAAACTTCTCGCCAACGGCGCATCGGTGCGCCGCGGACATACCTTGCAAGCGCAGCTGTTATGCGCCGGCGAATTTAAAGTCGCCGTGGAGATTTATCCGGATGCAATATTGCGAATGAAGCAGATGGGCTGTCCCGCCACCATCGTTTTTCCCAATCCCACGCCTGCCCTTGCGGGCGGTAATTACGGCATTAACGTCAACGCGCCGCATCCTCATGCTGCGGCGTTATTCGTCGATTTCGTTTTGTCGGCGGATGGCGCAAAAATTCTGTCCGGGACCGGCCGCATCCCAACGCGGAAAGGGGCGCGTTCCGTATACGAAGAACTTTCTAACTTGGAAGAGAAAGGCGTGCCAATTTTCGTTGTGACGGCGGAGCAGACCGACGAAGTGGCAAAGCCCATGGAAAAAATCATGAAAGAGCTGTTAACGAGGTAAGATTCTACCAGTAACGTCAGGCTTAATGGCCAAGCCCTCCCTCAAGCCGTCCCACCGAAACGAACCAAACCGTCAGTTCCTTCGCGCCTACTTATCCTGTTGAACTCGAATGTGTTAACCGGTACAGAGTGGCCTATGGATAAAATCCGAAGTCTGCATGACGCCATCGCACAGGAAGTCGAAGATGGCATGTCCATCGTTATGGGTTGTGGGCTCGAATCGCTTATCCCGTTCGCGGCGAGCTACGAGATTATCCGGCAAAAGAAAAACAACCTTACGCTGATAGCGCCGATATCCGACATGCAGTTCGATCAATTGATCGGCGCAGGATGTGCAAAGAAGATCATCGCGTCATGGGTCGGAAACGTCGCCGCCGGCCTTGGCCACAATTATCGCCGCGCGGCGGAAGCCGGCATTCCCCGCCCCATCGAGATCGAAGAACATTCAAATTTCACCATTGGCCTCGGGCTTCAAGCCGCGGCTACTGGCCTTTCTTTTCTGCCGACCAAAACCGTTAGGGGCAGCGATTTTAGAAGCGGAAATCAGTTTGCCTCTGTTCGCTGCCCGTTCACCAACGAAGAGTTGCTGGCCGTTCGCGCCATCAAGCCGGATCTCGCCATCTTGCACATGCAACGCGCCGACCGCGAAAGCAACGCGCACGCGTGGGGCAATTTCGGCGTCATGCGCGAAGCAGGCCTCGCCGCGAAAAGGGTCATTCTTACTTATGAAGAGATCGTCGATCACGACGTGATTTTGAATGACCCGAATCGGAACGTGATTCCCGATTTCGTGGTTACCAGCATCGTCCACGAGCCCTTCGGCTCCCACCCTTCGCCGACCCAAGGATACACTCGCCGAGATGATAATTTTTATTTCGAGTATCACAAGGAGACGCGCTCGAGAGAGGGCTTCGAGCAGTGGCTGCAAAAATGGGTTTTGGATGTCAAAGACCATCGCGACTTTCTCGAGCTGTTGGGCAAAGAGAGAATGGAAAGACTAAGGCCTCAAGGGAATCTATTCGCCCCGGCAGTGAGCTTTAACTATTAGATG
>VBKE01000312.1 GCA_005879605.1 Deltaproteobacteria bacterium | reverse complement strand
TGGCCGTTGTTAAACGGACACGTGGCAAGCGATATGCCAGTCTCTAGCGGACGACCTTGCAGGAAAAACAGCTTAATAATTAAGGGAATTCTGTGGCTCAGAAGTTATCCACGGCTCATGAGAAAGCCGGTGGGTGTAGCAAGGTGGCTACTCAGGCGAATCAAAATTGATTCACCTGGAGCGACGTAGCAAAGACTGGAATACTGGAGTGATGGAGTAATGGAGGTGATGCATTAAAGCCCAACACTCCAATACTCCACTACTCCAACGCCCCATTTCGCTCATGAACTAGATCCTTCGCTGTCGCTCAGGATGACCCAGGATAGAAGCGCCGCAGGCTCAATTCGGCAGGCGGTCTTCGATCTCAAAGCCGAGGTCAGCGATCATTTGATGGGCTTCGGAAGCTTCTTATCCCGGGGTCGTCAAGTAGCCGTTCACGAAAATCGAGTTTGCCGGGTAGAGCGCCATGGGCCGGAGCGAGCGAAGGTTGAGCTCGCTCCCGCCGCCGACACGAAGCTCTTTGTCGGGATTGACGAAGCGGAACAAGCAGAGAATCTTGAGACAGCGTTGGGGCGTTAAAGTATGCAGGCCGGCGAACGGCGTGCCGTCGATCGGGTGAAGAAAGTTAAGCGGGATCGAATCAACGCCCAATTTTCTCAAGGAGAGCGCGAGATCGATGATGTCTTCGTCGGTCTCTCCCATGCCGATAATCCCACCGCAGCAAGAAGAGAGACCCACCGATTTGACGTTGTTCACCGTCTCGACTCGATCCGCATAGGTGTGGGTCGTGCAGATGTTGGGATGATGGCGCTCACTGGTGTTCAAGTTGTGATTGATGCGCTCCACCCCGGCGTCTTTTAGGGCCTGTACTTTGGCTTCGTCCATAAGACCGAGAGAGCAGCAGATGTTGATATGCACCTGGCTCTTGATCTCGCGCACCACCGCCGCGATCTGTTCGATCTCTTTTTGCGTCGGCCCCCGGCCGCTGTTGACCATGCAAAATCGCACGGCGCCAGCCGCTTTCGCTTTTACGGCGCCTTCGATGAGTTTCTCTTTGGGCAAAAATGGATATTTGTCGATGAGCGCGTGGGAGACCGAAGACTGAGAGCAATAATGGCAATCCTCGGGGCAGAGACCGCTTTTGGCATTCATGAGCATGTGGATCTGCACGCGCTTGCCGAAATAATGATGACGTACTTTGAATGCCGCGCTTAGAAGCTGCGGAATATCTTCGTCCGAAGCGTCAAGCACCGCTTGCATTTCTTCACGCTCCGGAACGATCCCTTGAAGAGCCTTCTCCGCCAGTTTGTAAAAATCCATACCGGTTAAATAGTCCTCCGCAATAACACGCAGTGAACGTGTTTTTATCATGGCGACTTTGGCGATTCAATCTTTCCGGCGCTGACTTCCTCGCGCGGGCGCTCGGAGAGTGCCCCGCAGGGCTGCTTGGCAATCCAATTGCGTCGGCGCTTAAGAGGATGCACGCGAAGTGCCGCACGATGTTTTCGTTTTGGCATGGTAAAGGCCGAGGATGAAAATGAAGCCGGCCAACACGAAATGAAAAAAGATCGGGATGGTATGGCCGAACCAGCGCAGTTCCGGCCGAAAAAGCATAGTGAGAATGTAGCGCAGCGCCATACCGCCGGCATAGATCGCGCTGAAGCTTACCAGAATGGGCGACCAGCTCGGGTGCTGCTTGGCAAACCGCCCAGCCCCGCGGGAGATCTCAATGGAGAGTTTCATCATAACCGTCACCATGGCCAGCTGGATGACGAGGAGAATCGGGTAAGGAACGAGTCCCGAGTACCACTGTTCCATCGACGGGAGCCAGGGCACCGAAAAGAACGCGACGAGCACTTGCCCCAAGACACGAAGAGAAAACAACACAGTCAACGCGGCGAGTATGCGACCGAGGCGCAAGGGCATTACTTCAGCTCTTCCGAAGTTTTTTCGATGATCAACAGAGCTTCAGATGGATCTTCCGGCACTGTGGTTAAAAGTTGCGACTTGAACTGCACGCCACCGGCGCGTTGCAGCGTTGACCTCGCCTTGGCGTCGAACCAGCCTGACTTCATGACCCATAGAACTGGCGCCGCGAGGCGCCGCGATTCGCGTTTCTGCGCGTATTCGACGTTGAGCTGGTGCAGGCGCGAATCCAGCTCGTTGAGCAAACACGATAACGCTTCTTTGGGCAGTGTGGCGCCGTCAAATTCGACCAAAAACGTGTAGCGCGATTTTTCCAAGTCGGCGAAAGACCGGTAGTGTTGAACGGTCAAGCCGGCAGCGCTCTGCGCGTGTTCCATCGCCTGGATTATTTGATTAACGTGCAGTTTTTCGCCGGTGATGTTGGAGACATCGCGGCCCTTGCGGACGAACTCGATGAGCGGGGTCTGGTTATAAAACCCGGTCACGCGAACGACGTCGTTGATATCATAGCGGTATAATCCGCCGGGCGTGGTTAGAACGATGTGATATGTTCCGCCTTCGTCGAGTTCCGCGCAGGTGAGCATCGTCGGGTTCGCGCCGCCGATTTCGGTTTCGGGAATGAATTCATAAAAATTGGCGTCGATCGCCAGTATGCCGGCCGCTCCCCGATCGGAAATCGGCAGCGAGATCTGAGCTTCGCTGGCCATATAACCAAGATCGCGAACCGGAGTCTCCTTGGCGAACCAACGGTCAAATTCCCTGAGGCGAACTCCGACCGTGCCGCCCTTCCAACAACCGATTAGTTTTAGACGGGGCCAGTACTCGGCAGGGCGTAGGTTCTGCCCTTCGGACACAAACCGGTCGAGCTCTTTAGACCTTTTTGGATTAGCCGAGAGCCGGGATACCAATTTTTGACGAATATCGTCCGCCAGCTCAAAATGATGAGAGATTCCGCCCTCGCGAATGTCTTTCACAATCTCTTCTTTGAAGCGGTCGGCGGTCTCGACCAGCTTGAGAATCGTGCTCGGGTTGGGTGTGCCGAAGAACGAAATGTCTTGCTCCACGCCGAGCCGCATCGTGACGTAATACTTGGCCGTGAAATCTTTGATCTCGGAAACTTCATTAGGAATCGCGCGGCGGCGCTTGACCCACGGCGGACTGGAGCCGTAGATCAGCGCAGAGGCTGAGCCATACGGGATGCCCGCTCGGGTGAGACCTTCTACGCTGGGACTTACGACGCCCAGGACTTTGCCATCGAAACATCTTTTGTGGTCCAAAAAAGCTCGGCAGTACCACAGCGTGGTCAATTTTCCATGGATAGTTTGCGCCGCTTTCGTCACGGGAATGAGTTTCGCTTCTCCCGTGGTGCCGCTGGTCAAGGTGAACATGAACGGCTGTTCTCGGGTGAGAACTCGGCGCGCGCCCGCGCTTATCTGTTCTACATACGGTCTAAAGTGTTCGTAGTCGGCGATTGGAACCTGTCTGCGATAGTCGTCAATATTTTGTATGGAAGCAAAACCGTGTTCTTTGCCGAACACTGTGCTTTGGTTGCGCCGTAGCAGCTGGGAGAGAAAATTCTGCTGCCCCTTCGTAGGATTCGATGTGGCATGCTCCCATGTTTGCCAAATCCTTCGGCTAAGGGTGCTGACGGATCGTCTATCCAGGCGCATGATTCGCTATCGATGGAGTTCGATCTTCTTCGTCGCAAGCCGCTCCAGGGATTCTTCGTTAACGGCGACACTCAGACCCCGAGTGCTCAATAAGGGTGCGGCTCCTCCATAACCAAAGGCAACGTTATCAAAGACGATGTCTTCGGAGAGCAGCCATGTGCCAAACGAACCTTCGGCAAACGCAAGATCGGACAGGTGAGCCGCGAGAGTTCTGCCGGTCGCGGAGAGAATGCCGGTCTCGCCGACTTGGGCGCCGACTTGGATCTTGATGCCGGCCTCCCTGGCGAGTTTAGCCATGGCAAGACTGCCGGTAACGCCGCCGCACTTGGAAATACGGATGTTGAAGAAATCACAGGCGCGAAGCTCGATGAGCCGTCGAGCTTGCTCGATGGTGACCAAAGATTCATCAGCCATGACCGGTATGCCTGTTTCGTTTCGAACGCGTCGCAGCCCTTCGAAATCATTCGCGCCTACCGGTTGTTCAATGGCTTTGAGGTTAAAAGGTCGGAGCAGTTTCAATTGCTCCACCGCTTCCGCCGCGCTCCATGCGCCGTTGGCGTCGGCTCGCAATTCGACGTCCTCGCCGACGGCCTTGCGCACCGCCTGTAGACGAGTGACGTCTTCACCTGTTCCCACTTTCACTTTGATTTGCCGCATACCGAAATCCTTGAAACGCTTGGCGATCGCGGCGGCCTCCCGGGGGGTCTCCGCCGAAACAACTCCGCTGTACACCACCTCACGACGAATGGGTTGGAGAAAATCCGACAGGGCGGCGTCCTGTCGTCTTAAAGCCCAATCGAGCAGCGCGAGCTCGACGGAGCAAAACGCGGCATTCCAAGCGATAACGCCGGCGGTTTGATCTTGACTACGGGTCCAATCGCTCAAACTCGATTGCATATATTCGAACGTTTGCCATCCGGAGGTGAATGCTTGGCTGAATATCCGCGGCGCCAACTGTTCACTTACATGAGCTACCATCGACGCTGTTGTCTCGCCTGTGACGTAGGATCTGGGCAGCGCTTCGCCGTAACCGACGATCCCTTCAGGGTCATTGACGCGCACTATCACCGCGTCGCTTTCCTCGCGACTTTGCTGGGCATGGCTAAACGTTTGACGGAAGGGAATTCGAAGCTGATAGATCGCGATCGACTCGATGTGTCTTGGCGCGGTGGCCGTCGCGCTGCGTCGTGCGACGACTCTTGACGTCGGCGGAAAGTACCTTCGGCTGAAGACGTTGCCGCGAAATGTTGCGTGCAAAATGTGTTCGAAAGAGGAGTCGGTGATTTGATGAAAATTGAGATAATCCAAAACTACTTGCAGTCCTTCCTCGGCATGGCGGATGTCCACTTCGGAATGGAGCTCGAACCATTGCAACGCCCGCTTCGGTAGGGCGTAGTGGCTAAGCAAAGCGGCGGCGATTGGTCCCGAGCATCGAGAGAGCATGAATTCAAAGGACACGGTTTCAAGCAACACGGCCAAACAAAGCTCCCGCAGAGTAGGGAGAGGAACTCTCACGGCGCAGAAGATGGCGACCTGTTGCCGGGCGTCGGCGATCAAACCTTGAATCTCTTGCTCGGAAAAGCCGGCGCCGCGCGCCAGTTCGAGCAGCAGCGCGGAATGCGGCTTTTCCGCTTCGGAACGACCCATTTCCTCCAGAAGGTTTTCTTTCAATAGTGACGCCGCGTCGGAAGGAAGCGAGGCGAAACAAAGCGCGACAATGTGTGATGACAGGTAATGGGTGAGAAACACGTTCCGAATAAAATCCCGCACTTCGTCGGCATCCGCTTGACCGCCGAGCAAATGCCGATAGCTCGCGGAGGCGGCAAATTCGGAAGAGGCTTTTTCGTAAACGTCTCTGATTTGCTGCGCTGTGATCATTTAGCTCTCCTTGGTCGATGCTTCGGTGATGTGAATGGAAGGAATCGGCGGCAGGTCACACACTTTTTTCTCTGGACGAGAGTCAATTCTCAGAGGCTCGCCTTCTCTGCGGCCATTGTTTTTACCCGCTTCAAATCCACCTTCCCCGATCCGAGAAGGGGAATCGATTCGATCCAGTAAAAGTTTTCGCGCTTTGGAATCCAAAGCTTCGGGAGGTCCGACTGATTGAGCTTTTCCCAAAGTTCGTCGGTCGGCATGCCGTTCTGGGTGTAAAATGCGACCAGCTTTTCTCCTCTTTGTGGGTCGGGAATCGAAGTCACCACGGAGGCGATGTTGCCCAGGATACCATTGATGGCTTCTTCGACCTTCACGTGCGGGACCATTTCACCGCCGATTTTGCTGAATCTTGAGAGACGGTCCGTAATTCGGACAAAGCCGTCTTCATCGATCGAGGCGATATCTCCGGTGATGTACCAGCCGTCGCGCATCGCCAGCTGTGTGAGTTCCGGTTGACCAAGGTAGCCGAGCATGCGATTCGGTCCCTTGACGAGCAGCAAACCTTCTTGACCGATGGGCAGCGGTCGTTCTGTGCTGGGATCAATGATCTTTACTGCGACGCCGGGAATCGGATGGCCGACCGTCCCGGGTTTGTTGCCGACCTGCCTTTCGGCGCCGTCGATTACGTCCGGAAGATTCACGGAAACCACGGGGGCGAGTTCCGTGCAGCCGTAACCCTCGAGAAGATCGAAGCCGTAGTTATCTTTGAAGTCTTTGGCAATTTGTTCGCGCAGCTTTTCCGCGCCGGCAATCGCGTAGCGCAACGAGGAAAACTGTTCACGCGAGCAGCGTCTCATGTAGCCGGCGTAAAACGTCGGCGTGCTGATCAAAAGCGTGGCTTGATACTTTTCCACGGTATCGCCAATGGTCTTGGCGTCCATGGGGTTCGGGTGGTAGACGGCGCCAAACCCGGCGACCAGAGGGAGCCAGAGGGAAATGCTAAAACCGAAGGAGTGAAAAAAAGGCAAGACGCCCATAATTCGGTCGCTGGAAGTGAACGGAATAACTTGGCAAACGCTTTCGATGTTGGAGATGATATTGTGGTGGGAAAGCATGACACCCTTGGGCGTTCCCGTGCTGCCACTGGAAAAGATGACCGTCGCAAGGCTATCGGGTTTCTGATTCTTGATGTAGTGACGCTCCAAGTACCGGCCCGGAATCAGAAACGCCGTGAGCGTGGCCAAAACTTTTTCGCCTGACGAAAACGATTTCCTAATCTCCTCGACAAAGACCATACGCGACGTCTCTTCGATCTGCGCTTTAGACAAAAAAGCGCGGGAAGTCAGAATCGTGTCGATGCCGCACTGCTGGATCGCCGCAGTCATCGCCTCGGGCCCGGCGGTGAAGTTCAGGTTGACCGGCACTTTGCCGGCCAGAAGGATGCCCACGTTGACGAGCGCCCCGCCGACCGAAGCCGGAAGCACAACCCCGACCATTGATTGGTTGGCGCGGTGTTTTCGCAGCCAGCGCGAAAAAAGCAGGCTTCCGATCAGAGCCTTACCGAAAGACAATTCGACGCCCGTCGTGTCGGCCATGCAGAAGGAAGACCAATGTTGCTTCGCGGAGCGGATAAATTTGCCGTGCAGCAGCTCCTGGGCGCTGCGGCGGTAGTAGACCGCGTTGGTTTCCAATTCCAATACCGCCTGGCGAACCTGTTGCGTTTCGCTGTTTGACGGCAGCGGCGCGCCGAATGATACCGTTACCGGGTAAGGAAATAGCTTTGGCCATTTCCAGAAAAAGCGGCCATCTTTAAAACTGAAAATGCTGCCCCAGAGCTGGTCCAGGTGAACCGGCACGATCGGCGCATCGAGCCCATCGACGATTCTCTCGAAGCCGCGCTTGAACGGCAGAAGGTGTCCCGTGCGGCTGATAGCTCCTTCCGCGAAGATGCAGACGACCTGGCCTTTCTCCAGCTCCTCCCGCGCGCGCCTCAACGATTGAACGATGTCGCGACGATTCGTGGCTGAGACAGGAATAGACTTCATTAGACTGAAAAACCAGTTCAGCCATCGGATGTCGTAATAGTCGCGATGAAGCATGAAGCGAATGAAGCGCGGCATCGTCGCGCCGACGAGCAGCGCATCGATGAAAGAGACGTGATTGGAAATCAACAGCGCCGGTCCGCGAGTGGGAATGTTTTCCTGGCCGATGATGCGGATACGATAGAGCGTATGGGTAAGCAGCCATAAGATGAAGCGAACAAAAAAGTCAGGCAGAAGATAGAGAGCATAGGCGGTCAAGGCAAACGTGAGCAATCCGAGAATCAAGATGATGTGATCCGCTGAAAAATAAAGCAGCGATGAAAGTCCCCAAAGCAGTGCCGAGGCCGCAAGGACCCCCAAGGTGTTGAAAACATTGTTCGTCGCGATCAACCGGCCTTTCTCTTCGCGCCCACTGCGTTGTTGTAACAATGCATTCAGAGGGACGGCGAAGAAACCGCCAGAGAATCCCAAGAAGACCAGTGCCCATGCCGCCAAATTGAACGAAGGCTGCGCGGCAAAGAGTCCCACTGAGAATATTCCCATGCCCACGGCGCCGAGAGGAACCAGCCCCAGTTCGATCTTGTCGCCCGACAAACGTCCCGCCGCAAGGCTGCCGACGCCGATGCCGATGGCGGCAAAAGTCCATAGCAGTCCGATGCGCGTTTCGCCGAGCTGCAGGATTTCTTTCCCAAATAGAGGTAAGACCATTTGGAGGAACGCGCCCAAAAACCAAAAATAAGAAATCCCCATCACGGTGAGCCAGAGCGGTTGATCGGCGTAAAGCATCTTGGCGCCCTTCCAAAACTCCTTGAACGGATTGAGGATGAAATTCTTCGACGCGCCCGAGGGCGGCACCTTGGTGATTCCCAAGCTGGTCAGAGTTCCGAGCGCCGCGATGGCGATCAAAATAACACCGATCCAACCTAATCGGTCTTTCCACGCTTCGTAGATCGCGCCACCCAACGAGGTGCCCAGGATGATGGCCAGGAAAGTGCTCATCTCCAGTAATCCGTTGCCGCGGGCGAGATCTTTATCAGGCAGCATTTCCGGAAGAATTCCATATTTGGCCGGACTGAAAAATGTCGAGTGAAGGCCCATGAGAAAAACCACCGCCAGCATTGGCTCCATCCGATCGAGGAAAAACGCCACGAGACCGAAACTCATGGCAAAGATTTCAAAAATCTTCACTCCCACCAGGATCGTTCGCTTGCTGTGAATGTCTGCCAGATAGCCGGCGTAGCCGGAAAAGAGCAGGAACGGCAGAATGAAGAGACCACCGATCAGAGGGATGTATGGGTTTGCACCGCTGGCCGTGGCGGGTAGATCGAGTGCGACCAACGTGACGATGATCTTGTAAAAATTGTCGTTAAAAGCGCCGAGGAACTGCGTACAGAAGAAGCAGAAGAAGCCTCGGTTCTTCAGCAGATCGATGTATCGGTTTTCAGCCATGAAGCGTTTAAGCCTAGTGAGTTTCCCTATTTTTCAGCGAAAAACGAGAACAATTCAAGAGCGATTTTCGAGCACCGGCTCGTCTTCGCGGATCGAGCATGTTGCGTCCTCGACAAAATCGCTTGCTTGATGATCTCTGGCGAGCCTAACCACATTAAGGATGGGTAGTGAAGCCGTGATTGATCATCGGGATCTTACACACTACGCAGAATCTTTCTATAGTCCCGGGACTCGGTCACAAGTCCGCACCAAAAGGCCTCTCTTTGGAACGGCGATCAATTCATTCTGAAAATACCAAGCGCCTGTTTCGATGTTGGCCAATCGATGCACTTACCTCTCGTCATACGAAAATCCTCTGCCGGAAACAAGCAAAAATTCGCGTTCTCAAGTCCGGAGCCGGCGGGGACGGGGTGAGCAAACTTGGTTCCATGCTCGGAGGCAGGCAAGGTTTTCTTCCATGATCGATGGAGGCCTGATGCGAAAGGATTGGCGCCGATTGTTCCCGGATCGAGAGTTATTTGTCAAATGAACTAAATTTCTTGCAACCTTCGGGTCAATCGACGCATAATAGTTTCCTATGAAGCTAAACTGGTTACGAGTCGAGCAGTGGAATCGCTACCCTGATCTACTTCACGGATTTTTGGGACGCCAGGGCGGCAAAAGTGTCGGACCTTATGCAGGGCTGAACGTCTCTTATCGCGTCGGAGACGACGCCAAGATCGTCAGCCAGAATGTCTGCGATATGAAGCTGGCTGTAGGAATCCACGACGGCCGCATCATCACGATGAATCAGGTCCACGGCGATCATATCGTCGAGGTCAAGGAGACCAAGATCAAGGAAGCCGGCGAAGCCGATGGCATGGTAACGCGAGAGAAGGATGCCTATCTGGGGGTTCTAACGGCGGATTGTGTGCCGATCCTGTTTGTCGCGCCGGAACAGAGAATTGCGGCGGCGGTTCACGCCGGCTGGCGCGGCACGCTTGCTGGAATTGCAGCAAAAACAGTCGGCATTTTGAGAAAACAGTACGGTGTGGCGACTGATGGAATCGAAGCCGCCTTAGGTCCCGCCATCGGCGCGTGCTGCTACGAGGTCAAAGAAGATGTCTCGCGTCCTCTGGTCGAAAAATGGGGTAAGCTCGCCGAGATTGCCTTGGAATCTCGAGAAGCAAAAACATTTTTGGATTTGAGAAGCTTGAATCGCGCCATTCTCGAAAGAGCCGGCATCCCGAGCCAACAGATTCTCTCGGTCGGCCCCTGCACCTGCTGCGCGGCGAACGACTTTTTTTCGTATCGACGCGAACGGAAAAAAACAGGTCGCCAGATCAGTTTCATCGGCTGGGCACCATAGCGATTCCCGTAAAGCGATAGACAGGCTGAGTCAAGTTGTTAAGAAATAACGGCCTGAGCTGACCTGCGTTTGACGAGACCTTAAAGAAGGGACAATAGCCTAAGGAGCTGGTCTGAGTCATGAATGTCTTGTTGATCGAGCCCATTCTGGACAGGTATGTCGCACAGGTTGAAAGGCGGGGGAAAGATTGGAAGCCAAAGGAAGTTGAAGGGCTACTGTTGAAACTCCGGGAAGAAATTTTGGAGTGTCTCAAGTGATTGATGCCTTGCGAAGGACGTTGATCTGCAGACTGCGAACGAGCGAAACTGGGAGCGAGTTGTGGAATTAACCGCGCCTGACTATATGATTTTGATCGTGGAGGACTTGGATCGAGCGTTGCACTTCTACACTGGAGTTTTGGGGCTCCGGCTCGGACATTGCTCCGGAGATTACGCGCAGCTTGACACAGGCGCCACGCGTCTTGCCCTTTATACTCGAAGTGCCATGGCAAAAACCTTGGGCATATCTTTAGACGCGCCGGCTTCGAACGCGCCGGGGTTTGAGATCGGCTTTAAAGTGGCTGACGTCGATGCGGCATTTAGCGAATTGGTTGCGCGCGGCGCTCTACCCGCGGTGCCGCCGACGGATCGGTTCTGGGGACAACGGACGGCTTACGTACGCGACCCCGATGGCCATCTCGTCGAACTCGCCCAAGACCTGCGCCAGTCATGATGGCCACGCTCTTCTCGCCCCAGCTTTTATCGGCGCTCTCTTTTTTGATTTCAGGCTTGGAAAGAATCATCGCGACCCTAAGACAGGATCCTGGCGTAATCTTTTGTTAAGCGAGTCGCACAGGATCAACTCTGTTAGTTTGGCGTTTCGCGACGGTCCTTCGACCTACAAGGATTGGGCGGAAAAGAACTCAAGAACTCATATAAAAGGGGAGGAGTCGAAATGTCTGTCGGAATGATACTATTGGCCGTCTGGCTTATTCTGAGTGGTCTGCCGTCGTTCGTGCGTTTCGTAATCCCCAGTAAGTTGATGAGCGCGCTCGCGCTGCTGGCAGGAATCCTAATATTGGTGGGGAGATAGCGCTCTAGGTTCGGAGAACAATTTTCATCGAAGGGTCGAGGATTCTTTTCCGGGTCCGAAAGGAGGATCTATGCCGAGTGTGAGAGAGCTCAGTTGACGTGGTATCTCTACTTTGGTAAGAGGCAGCCAGTTTCTTTGAAGTAGGCCGTAACCGCTGAAACTCCAGGCAACCGTTAACTGCGAAGACGCATTCGCTCTTAAAGAAGGGAGAAGCCATGTCCACTAAAATTAGACATCTCGCTCTCTATACTGAGAACCACGATCGGATGGCAACTTTTTACCAGAAGGTATTCGGAATGAAGCGCATCACACGCAGTTTTAACGATCCCAACAGGGGACATATCAGCGATGGGGTCATAGGCCTCGCGGTTCTGAACCGGCGTCCGGGCTTTGCGGCGGCGCTCGATCATTTCGGCTTCGAGGTGGACGACGTCGGCAGCATTCTAGAAAAAATGCAGCAGAAATACCCGAAGACCTTGGTCACCAAAGGATTGGAGCAAGTGGCATTCGCCGTATTCAGGAGTCATGACCCGGCTGGAGCGCAGTTCGACATCTCGTGGAAAGAACATCCAAAAGTTCAGGAAGGTTACAAGGAACACGGCTGGGAGCAACCAAGGCAAATCAACCACATCGCCATCAGAGCTCTGGAGCCCGAGCAGGTCGCCGAATTTTATCATGAGGTTTTTGAACTCAAGGAAGGCAAAAATTTTCGTGATGAAGATACCCTCTGCGTAACCGACGGTACGGTAGATCTGGTTATAAGGCGGACAAGCAACCATTCCTACATGAGCATGAGGCAGGGCCTCGATCACTTTGGCTTCGCGGTTGAGAGCTTGGAGAATGCGAAGAAGGACCTTGCCGAGCTTGCGACTTCTTTCCCGGCCGCTGCTCCGAAAGATATCGCCGGTGGAGTTTTCGGACATATCACAAAGGAAGATATGGACGGCTGTCGAATTGGCCAGTATTCGCTGTCTGATCCCGACGGTATAGTCTTGGATCTCTCCGAGCGAGAAGCATCACGCGCAGCCTATTCGTCTGAGGGATTACATGCCTAGAGCGGCTGTTGACGAGTCCGTCCGCCGCGCCGAAAAAGGCAGGACGTGAATCCCACCAGACACACGATCAGTCTATCCGTCGCGATGACCCTCCTATTTGGCTCTTTGCATGTCGCCTATGCAGAGACGCTGGCCACCATCCATATCGGTGTTCCAACCAATAGCGCGACTTGGTTCCCTCTCTATGTGACGTGGAAAAAGGGGATATTCCGCGACCTAGGGCTCGAATTGTTGCCGGTCACCATGCAGGCGCGCACAGCTTTGGCTGCCCTAGCGTCAAAGCAGATTGGATTCATAACGCAAATCGGCTCTCCGATGACGGCTATCGCACGCGGCTTGCCTGCCAGTCTTATCTTGGTGTTTTGTGAAAGATCGCACCACGTTCTGGTGGCAAAGCACGAGATTACTTCGCCGGCTCAGTTGCGCGGCCGTGTGGTGGCCATCAGCCAGCCCGGCGGCACGGTTCATCGTGAATTGCTCATGATCCTCGAGAAGTTCAGGATCGATCCCAACGAAGTAAAAATTGTCAGCCTAGCGAGCACGCCAAACGGTGTGACGGCCCTCAAGGGCGGCAATGTTGACGCGGCGATGTTGCTGATCCCGCATGACCTGTATCTAGAGAAGGATGGCTTTAGACCGCTTGTTTATCTTAAGGATGTTGCAGAATTTCCTCTCGCCGGTATCGTCGCACACAACGATCGCCTCCGAGACCGGCCTAACGAAGTGAAAAACGTTTTGGTCGGAGCCCTAAAGGGAATCGGTTATACAAAAACGCACAGGGAAGAGGCGCTTCCTCTGTTGAAGGAATTTCTCGGTCTGGAGACTTTGGAAATGGCCAAAAAAGCTTACGAGAGATTGAGAGATATTTGGTCCGACAGTGGAATCCCCTCCGAGAAGGGCCTGAGAGCCGCGGCAAATTTGGCGGAAGTACCCAGTACTTTCCCGCTCGACAAGCTCGCCAACTGGTCCTTTATAAACGAAGCAGCGTCATCCCTTAAAACAAGGTGACACAAAAGCCAGGACACTGGCAGAGAAAAGGGAAAGAACAGGGGCGGTCCAGCGGAAGGACCCTTTGACGACGACGCTGACCGAGAGTCGCTTCCCTCTATTTTTTTGTAAAAACATTAGGCGCATCTCCGCTAGCGTAAGTTGTAGGTTTCACGGCGCCAGAAAACTTTCAAGGAGATGTCATGTGAGAACTTCACTGAAAGCAAGTCTGTTAGGGACACTGTTTCTCAACATCTCTCTTGCCGCTTCCGTCTACGGCGACTGGAAGCAGGATTGGGAAAAGAGCGTAGCCGCCGCTGAAAAGGAAGGCGAGGTCACGATCTACGGGCAGTCGCGCGCGGGAGTGGGCAAAGCTCTTCTTGCTTTCAAAGACGCCTATCCCAAGATCAAGATCAATTTTGTCGGCGGATCGGGAAGCGACCTGGCCAAGAAGATCATGGCGGAGAAAAGGGCGAGCAAGCATCTCGTGGACCTCAGCGTCGGTGGCGGCGGGACCATGGTGCTCGTCTACCATAAGGCCGGCCATTTGCAGCCGATTCCACCGCTGTTGGTTCTTCCCGAAGTGGTTGATCAGACGAAGTGGTGGTCCAAGAAACACCTGTACGCCGATCCCGAAGGGCAGCACGTTTTCATGGCTCAAGGGGACGCCGGATCGGGTATCGCAGCAATCAACACGAATTTCATCAAGCCTGGGGAGATCCAGTCCTGGTGGGACCTGCTTGCACCCAAGTATAGAGGCAAGATGGTCATGACGGACGCGGATTCCGCCGGCAACATCGGGAGCTGGAGATTCCTCTATTACAGCCCTGACCTTGGCCCGAAGTTCATCAGACGGCTGCTCACCGAGGCGCAACTCACTTTTGGCAACAACGAGCACCAAATGATGGACTGGGTGGGGGCGGGGAAATATTACATGCACGTTATGGCGAAATTCGAGAACACGGAGAACGCGCGCAAACAGGGACTGCCGGTGATGCAGATTTTCAGTGAAAAAGAGGGCGACACGATCAGTACGGGCTCGGGTCATATCGTTGTTTTCAAGAATGCTCCGCATCCGAACGCAACGAAGGTTTACCTCAACTGGTTTTTGTCTCGTGACGGCCAGTTGGTGTGGCAGAGATTAACCGGCAGAAACTCCTTTCGCACCGATATTCCAAAGGACATGGTTGCCTTCAAGGAGGAACAGGTTCCTAAAGAAGGGGACAAATATCTCCTGTCCAGCCTGCCCCAGTACGAGGACGTAAAACCTTTACGGAAGCTAGTCGACGAGGTTTTGGCGCAGGCTAAACAGAAATAGAATTACCTCCGATTTTTCGAGCGGAGCTAAAACTCAGCCGCGCAACGGAACCCGGTCGTTCCAAGGTAAATCGTGCCAGACGACGGACGGTTTAAAATGGCGTAGCCGTCCTCAATGAAGTATTTTTTTCCGATAGTACTGATTAATTGCCGTCAGTACCTGCCTCGTTCCACCTTCGCCTCGGGCCTCGCTAGTTCTTCCTTGTTCGCCGGCACGATGCTGACCGCGCAGGCTTTGTACTCGGGAATCTTGGCCCTCGGATCCAACGCGTCGATGGTGAGCAGGTTCGCAGCAGCTTCGGCAAAATGCATGGGGATGAAGACCACGCCCACTGTCGTGCGCTGTGTCACCCAGGCGCGCAGGACGATCGAGCCGCGCCGCGACGAAACGCGCACGGCTTGCCCATCTTCGATCTTGAGGCGGGAGGCATCCGCGGGATTCATCTCTATGCGCGCCTCGGGATAGAGGTCATCGAGTTTCGAATGGCGCGTGAGAGTGCCACCGTGCCAGTGTTCGAGCAGACGTCCGGTAGTGAGGATGAACGGGTACTCCTCGTCCGGCATCTCGACCGCCGGCACGTACTCGAGCGGATGGAACTTGCCCTTGCCGCTAGGAAAGCTCTCAGTGAAGAGATACGGCGTGCCGGGATGGCTGTCATCCCACACCGGCGTCTGTATGCCCTGGTTTTCGATGCGCCGATATTTCACTCCGGCATATTCAGGGACAACACGCCCCATCTCTTCGAGCACTTCGGCTGATCCTTGGTATGCCCAGAAGGCCGACTGTGGACGGCCCAGTCGCTTTTCAATGCGCTCGGCCAGACGACAAATGATCTTCCAATCGGGCCGAGACTCGCCGCGCGGCTCCAGCGCCTTGCGAACCCGCTGCACGCGGCGGTCGGTATTGGTAAACGTGCCCTCCTTTTCCGCCCAAGAAGCTGCCGGCAAAAAGACGTCGGCGTAGGCGCCGGACTCGTTGATGAACAAGTCCTGCGCCACCAGAAATTCCAACTGCTCCATCATATGGCGCGTGTGATTCAGATTCGGCTCGGACATCATGGGGTTTTCGCCCATGATGTAAAGGGCGCGCACGCCGCCCGGTCCAACCGCGCTCATGATCTCGGTCGTGGTTAGCCCCGGTTTGCGGCTCAGCGCGCCCGCCTCCATATTCCAGGCCTTCTCGAATTTGCGCGCCGCCGCTTCATCATCAACCCGCTGATAACCCGGATAGTGCCATGGCATGGCGCCGCAATCCGAAGCGCCCTGGACGTTGTTTTGCCCCCGGAGCGGATTCAGACCGGTGCCTCTGCGGCCGATGTGGCCGGTGAGCAGCGCGAGGTGGATAAGCGCCATCGCGTTATCGGTGCCGTGCGAGTGCTCGGGAATACCCAGCGCCCAATAAATCGCTGCGTTCTTTGCGGTCGCGTACATCCGGGCGGCCTGGACGATCAGATAGCGGTCTACGCCGGAAATAGCCTCGGCGTATTCGGGGGTGAATTTCTCCATAGATCTGGAGAATTCTTCAAAACCTTCCGTGCGCTGCCGGATAAACTCTTCATTATACAGTCGCTCTTTGATAATCACATGCGCCATCGCGGAAAAGAGCGGCACGTCGGTGCCCGGCTTCTCGGGCAGCCAGAGCGCAGCCCAGTTGACCATCTCGACCCGCCGGGGATCCACCACAATGAGCTTGGCCCTGTGGTTGGCGACCGCCGCCTTCATCTGCAGCGCGATAATCGGATGGGTCTCGGCCGTGTTCGAGCCGGTCACAAGGAAAACGTCGCTGTGAATGACCTCCGCGGCCGTGTTGCTCATCGCCGAGGAGCCGATCGCCATTTGCAGCGCGACCACCGATCCTGCATGGCACAAGCGGGTGCAGTGATCCACGTTATTGGTGCGGAATAAAGCACGGAACAGCTTCTGCAGGAGGTAGTTGTCCTCGTTGGTTGCCTTCGCGCAGCAGTAGACCGCCATGGCATCCGCGCCGTCGCGGTTGTAAATCTCGACCAGCCGGTCAGCGGTGTAATCGAGGGCCTCATCCCACGAGATTTGACGCCACTCAGAGCGGTCGAACGCCTGGGTGCGCGCGCCGGGCGCTTGCGCTGTTTTGCGGATGAGCGGCACCGTCACCCGATCCTTGCTATAAATAAAGTCGTATCCAAACCGTCCTTTGACGCACAAGTTGCCCTGGTTGACCACCCCGTCGAACGGCGAGGTCACTTTATAGATGGTGTCGTTTTTGATGTGCAGCTCGAGGTTACATCCCACGCCACAGTACGGGCAGGTGGTAGGAACGATGCGATCGGGATTGATCATGGCGATTTCCTGCGTTTCTTTTTTTCGCTCTTCGTCGCCTGCATAATTTCATCTAAGCTCAGTCCCTGCTCAAGGAGCGACTCGCGCTTGGGCTTGAGCGCGCCGGTGGGGCAGACCCCCACGCACTGGCCGCAAAATACGCAGCTGGTTTCAGGCATGGGCTTGTCGAAGAATGTGCCGATGCTGGTTTCAAAACCGCGGCCTTTGAAGTTGATCGCGTAGGTAAACTGCGCGTCGTCAGCGCACACCTGAACACAGCGCCAGCACAGGATGCACTTGGAGTAATCGCGGATATACATCGGGTTATCGTCGAGGACCGGATACTCGCGCCGCTCCGCCTCGGGAAAGCGCCTGTGATCGGCATGATATTCGCCCATAAGTCTCTCGATCTCCGGCGCCTGAGAGAGATCCACAGCAGAGGCGAGCATCTCGAGGATGGTCCGGCGGCTGCGCTCAGCTCTAACGCTCGAGGTAGAGACTTTGATTCCTTCACGCACCGGAGTCAGGCACGCAGGAACCAGCGGCTTTACCCCATTAACTTCAACCACGCAGATGCGGCAGAGGCCATTAGCCGTACAGTGGTCGTGATAGCAAATGGTCGGAATATGCCGGCCGAGCTGCTGTGCGGCCTTGAGGATCGTCGTTCCTGTAGACACGGCGACAGAATCGCCGTCGATAGTGAGTGTGATATTAGCCATAACGATTGAATCCTCTGAGTACTGGAGTGGTGGAGTAATGGAGTGATGCTTTTAAATCCAACACTCCAGTACTCCCATACTCCAACGCTACATTTCGCTCTACGCGTCGGCTATTTTCTTCTATCAAAGATCTCCGGCCATATCTTCATTGCGCTTAGGACCGCCGTGGCAGCCGTCTGGCCCAGGCCGCAGAGAGAAGCGTCGGTCATCGTCGAACCGACATCTGTTAAGCGCTCGCGGTCGCCGGGAGCGGGATCTCCGGACACGACTCGGTCGAGAATTTCATACTGCCGGCGGGTCCCGAGCTGGCAGGGATAGCATTTGCCGCAGCTTTCGTCGGCAAAGAAGCGCGCCATCCGCTTCAGCACATCGCGCAGGTCTGCGGTATCGTCAAAGACCATGACTGCGCCGGAGCCGAGCGGCAGACCTGCGGCGCTTAACTGCTCGAACGACAAGATGACGTCCAGGTCTTTCTCAGTAGCGAATGCGCCAGCCGCGCCGCCCAACAGCACCGCTTGAAGCTTGCGCCCGTGCTTCAGTCCGCCGGCGAGATCGAACAACAGATGGCGTAAGGTGACGCCAAATGGCACCTCGTAGAGGCCGGGTCTCTCGATCTGGCCCGACACGCAAAACAGCTTGGGACCAGGCGACTTATCCGTCCCGATTTTCCGATACTCCGCCGCGCCGCGTTCGAGGATCAAGGGAACGTTACAGAATGTCTCCACGTTGTTGATCACCGTGGGTTTGCCGAATAGCCCGTTCGTAGTCGGGAACGGCGGCTTGATCCGCGGGAAGCCGCGCTTGCCCTCGATGGATTCAAGCAGCGCGGTTTCTTCGCCGCAGATATAGGCGCCGGCGCCGAGCCGCATTTCAATATCGAAATCCAATCCGGAGCCGAGGATATTTTTGCCAATGGTGCCGGCCTGCCGCGCTTCCTCCACCGCCTCGCCCATGACCTTGAAGGCGTAAGGAAACTCGCCGCGAACGTAGATGTAACCCTGGCGCGCGCCGACAGCATAGGCCGCAATGATCATCCCTTCGATGGTGCAGTGCGGGTCTTCTTCCATGAGAATGCGGTCTTTGAACGTCCCGGGCTCGGATTCGTCGGCGTTGCAGACGATGTACTTGGGTTGACCTGGCGCTTTGGCTGCTCCTTCCCACTTGACGCCGGTTGGAAATGCCGCGCCGCCGCGCCCGACTAATCCCGAAGCATTTACTTCAGCGATCACATCTTCCGGCGTCATCGTCAAAGTCTTCTTTAGTCCAAAATAACCGCCCCGAGCCCCGTAGTCGGCAAGAGACGTGGGACGACCTCGACCGCAATTGGCCGTGAGGCTGCGGATATCGCCGCCGACAAAGCTCGCTGCTCTCTGCCCGCTTCGAGCACAGATCCCGGCCGTTTGGTCGGGCTCGGCATGTCCAAGAGTGACTTCGCCCACAAGGAGCGCCGGCGCATGATCGCACAAGCCCAGGCACGGGGCATGCTCTATCGTGAATTCACCATCCGCGCTGACTTCATCCGGCTCGACCTTTAAATAGCGGCATAGAGCATCCGCCACCGCGTCGCCCCCGGCAAGGGCGCAGATGGGCGCGCTGCACACGCGCACGACGCTTCGGCCCATCGGCTGCCGAGAAAACATCGCATAGAAATCGATGACACCGTGCACGTCGGCGAGCGGCACACCCAAGGCGCGGCCCACTTCTGCTGCAACCGGTTCGGGGAGCCAGCCATACAATCGCTGTGCGGCGTGCAAGGCGGGGAGGAGCGCAGGGCGGCCTTGGGGCGCCAACTCGGCGAGGAGCGAACGCAAGTGAGTGAGATCGGGATCAAACATTTAGTCTCTCAACCTTGGGTGTAGTTTTGTTTTTATCCTAGCAATTTCTAGCGTTCGCTGCATCATTCACATGCGCCGGTCGGCACTCATCCACGAGTGGCAGTAATCCTATTCCGTTGATCCGCCCAGCAGGATCGAGCAAGAAATAGGGGTCGCTTTTTCGCGATGGCGATAAAAAGTCGGGAAAGAAAAACGTTAAAGAGGCTTTGGAAATCTAAGGCGTCCGGCTTTGAGGACAACGTCTTCGGCGGTCGTGGAGGCGTCCTTTCCTCGTGGTGAAGGCTCACCTCTTGGTTGCGCTGCTCGAAGTACGGCTTTGGTTACTTCCTGCTGATCGCGGGTTGCATTGAGGTGATGTCCCTGTCCGGCGGGAGCAGGGTGCGCGGCTTTCTCGTCGCTGCCGGCGGGGTGGTGTTTGGTTGGCTCCTCAGGCTGGCGAGCTGCGGGCTCGCGAGCTTCTGGAACTGGTCTTGATGTTTCGTCCCGGTTCGCATCTTCATTGCCGGAAGCCGCGTCCCCTTGAGACTTTCCGCTCTCAACAGACAAGTTATCTTCGTTGATAAAAACTGCTGCCGCGAAGACAGTCGTCCAGAGTCCATCTTTGTTGCCGACAGCGGACTGAGTGATGTTGCTCGTACGGACGATCTTCCCTGACATCTTAAAAAGATCCTCCCGCTCGTCCCAGTCCAATTCTGGATTGAATTCAATCCCCAAGGTGGTCGCGAGCATGCTGGCGGCAAGGTCTTCGGCATATTCCCCTGCTCTTTCATCGGTTTCACCAAATGAATGATGCTCGGAAAGATAACCATGCATGGAAGAATCAGAAGGGATCGCCAACCCGACGGACGCTGCAACCAGACGATTTGGCTCGTTGTTACTTTCCCGATCATAAACCGCAAAGACAATCTCGCCGGGGCGCAAGAGCTTCAATCCTTCCTCCTTGGAGATAATCTTGCAGCCTGGGGGATAGATGCTGGAGACGAGAACTAAATTGCAGTGGGCCACGCCGGCGGCCCTCAGCGCCAGCTCAAAGGAGGCCAGTCTCTCTTTATGAACACCGACTCCTTTGGTGAAAAAAACTTTGTTCGGCACCATTGTCGGTCATGTTAATATGCTTGGAGTCAGCTGGCAAGAAAAATTTTTGTTTTAGCGACATAATACTCATTTTCTTTGACTCGAATGACGGACGGCGATTAGCTTGCACCGCATGGCCAGGATTGCCAGAGTGGTGGTGTTTAGCTGTCCGAATCATGTGACCCAAAGGGGCGTTCGCTCAGTCTCTACCTTCAGTAGAGATAAGATCGTAGAGCATATCTCGACAACGTTACCGTTGCGCCAAGCCACCTGGAAGCGAATACGTGAGTGGTTATGCCGCGTCATCTCCAGTGCCAGGGGAAAATTCAGAATCGAGTATCTCGGCCAAAATACGACAGATATCCGTTGCAGACAGGATGCCTGCGAGCTTTTCATGATGAAGAACGATGGCGGACCCGAGATGACGCTTTGCCATCTCAAGAGCGACCTCGTTCAGGGGCGTGTCGAAGGCAACGATATAAGGCTCATCAAGCATTATGTCGCGGGCTCGGAGATGAGCCTTATCTATATTCGGCAAGAACCGATCGAGTAAGCGATACAGGTTTCGTTCTGAAACGATTCCGACAACTCGACCATCCTGCTGCACGGGAACATGACGGATTTGGTGCTCGTCCATCAAGCGCTCCACTTCTGCAACCTCGTCATCCGTGTCCACGAAATAGGGGAAAGGGGTCATGACGGATCCGACGTAAGGAATCTTTTTGTACTTTTTCATAATAATTGCTCCCTGCGAATACTAGCGTACCTTATCAGGGGAGTCAGCGGTACCTTAGGTCTTTGCATATTGATTATATGGATACCTGGGTGTTCACCTTATCTATATGGCTCGTCGTCCTCGGCTGTTTTGCTGCCCGCGCTTTCTACTATGTCATAGTTCGGCCGGAAAAAAGAAGGAAGACGGGTCTTAGATCGGTATTTAGCGATGACGAAATACCAGCGCTTGAATAAACCAATTAACCCTTGACGTTCCCGATGTAAGCCGCTAGCGTTGGGCGAAAATTCCACCGGATAAAAGTTTCCTGGGAGGTGTGGCATGGGCATCACGCGTCGTAAATTTGTCATTCGAGTCGCCGTCGGCGTTGCCGGTTTGCCCTTGTTGCGCTCGCTTAGCTTTGCCCAAACGAAAGGCAAGCTGGGCTACATGAAAATCGTCGACAATGCCGCCATGTTCGTGGCGATGGAGAAAGGCTTTTTCAAAGCTGAAGGCTTGGAACTGGAAACCGTTCCGATGGCGGGTGGTGCGGTGATCGTGCAAGGCGTCACGTCCGGGGATCTGCAAATCGGCTGGACCAATGTGATTTCCCTCTACCAGGCGCATGTGGAAGGTTTCGATTTTAAGCTCGTCGCTGGCGGCGCCACGAACGTCAAAGGGACGAATGAATCTCATGCCATCCAAGTCCTGAAGTCCTCGCCGATTAAAAGCGCCAAGGATCTCGAAGGAAAGACCATCGCCGTTAACACCTTGAATAACATCGTTCACCTCATGGCCATGGCGTGGATCGATAAGAACGGCGCGAATTCCGGCAAGGTGAAGTTCGTGGAAGTGCCCTTTCCCCAGATGGAGGCCGCGCTCGGGGCGGGGAAAATCGATGCCATCAGCATCCATGAGCCCTTTGCCACGGCCGCCGTGCAAAAAGGCCAAACCCGCGTGCTCTCAAATCCTTGGGGCGAGGTGATGCCCAAGTTTTTAATCGCCAGTTGGTTCGCATCGGAAAAGTGGATCCAGAAAAACAAAGCAATGGTCCAGGCTTTCATACGGGCCATTAATCGTGGCGTCGACGCCATCCACGCCGATCCCGAGGGCACTCGAAATTCAATGGTGAAATGGGCGGGGTTGCCTGCCGATCTGGCCGGGAAGATCGGCTCGCCGGTTTTCGAAAAAGGACTATCGGAAAAGGATATTCAGGGGACCATCGATCTGACGGCCAAATACAAGATGATAGCGCGCGCATTCAAGGCCAACGAGGTCGTTAGTGAGCTGGCGCCCAAGGCGTAAACCGGTTGATGGAGTGATGGAGTAATGGGTTTGGCAGTACTCCAGTTTTCCGCGACCCGTTGATTATCGGTTCATGCCCATCCTAGAGGTTCAACGGCTTTCTAAAAGTTATCGCCAGCTCGGCGGCGAGACGACCGTGGCGATTGAAAACATCTCTTGTCAGATCGAGTCCGGAGAGTTTGTTTCCTTCGTCGGCCCGTCCGGTTGCGGCAAGACCACCTTGCTCATGTCCATTGCCGGGCTCACCGTTCCAAGCACCGGCAAAATCATTGTGAACGGGCGAGAGGTCAGCGGCCCGCCGCCCAATCTCGTCCTCGTATTTCAGGAATTCAACAAATCCCTTTTCGCCTGGCGTTCCGTGCTGGGCAACGTGCGCTTTGGTCTCGAGGCGCGGCGAAGCCGTTCCCGCGATGCTGAGATCAAAGCCAGGTCTCTGATCGATCTGGTCGGCCTGAAGGGATTCGAAAATCATTATCCGTGGGAGCTCTCGGGCGGCATGCAGCAGCGGGTCGCCATCGCGCGGGCGCTGGCCTACGAACCCGAGGTTCTGCTGATGGATGAGCCCTTTGGCTCGCTGGACGCGCTCACGCGATTGGAACTGGAGGATACGCTCCTCAGATTGTGGGCTGAACTGCGAACCACGATTCTTTTTATTACCCACGACATCGAAGAAGCCATCTACCTCTCAGACCGCATTTGGGTTTTGAGTCGCCGGCCATCGCGCATCGTCGAAGAGCTGCGAATCGATTTTCCTCGTCCACGTGATCAGGTAACGACGCGAGCGGAAGGCCGCTTTATGGAACTCCGGAACCACATCTACCAAGGGATCAGCAACCACGGGCCGCTGTGAGCGATTCCAAAAAATTCAACTGGACGGGCTGGTTGATCTTCGCCGCGATACTTCTCTTCTGGGAATACGGCTCCCGAACGAATCCTCGATTGCAGCTTTATTTTCCGCCCGTGAGCCAAGTCGTCATCGCGCTCGCGCAAACGTTTGTGTCCGGCGAGATCGTGAATCATCTGCTCACCACACTGGCGCGATTTATGGCGGGCTACTTCATCGCCGCGCTGGTCGCCGTGAGCGTGGGAATCATCCTGGGTTATTTTCGGGTCATTCACAGTCTACTGGACATCTTGATCGAGTTGCTGCGGCCGATGCCGTCAGTGGCGATTATCCCCGTTGCCATTCTGCTTTTGGGTATTGGGAATAGCATGATCGTGGCCGTGACGGTCTACGCGACTATGTGGCCCATACTGATCAATACCGTCGATGGGGTCAGACATATCGACCGGACATTAGTCGCTACCGGTAAAACCTTCGGTCTGAGTCGATGGCGCATTCTGCAGCGAATCGTCCTGCCGGCGGCTTCGCCCTATGTCGTCACGGGATTGCGCATCGGCTTGGCCATCGCGCTGATCCTCGTCACCACAGCGGAGATGGTGGCGGGAAGCAAAGGACTGGGATTTTTTATCCTCGATGAAGAACGCTCTATGAACAGCCGTAACATGTACGCGGGGATTATTCTCGTGGCCGGTCTGGGTTACGCGCTCAATCGCTTGTTCCTTGGTTTGGAAGGGAAGGCGATGAAATGGCGCCGGGGGATGATCGCAAGGGAAACGGTCTCATGATTCGGGAATCTAAACTCAACGGCGTCCTTTTCTTGCTTGCGTTGCTGGTGGTTTGGGAGCTGATCGCACAGGCAGAGTTGGTAAACCCGTTGATCGTTCCGCCTTTGAGTAAGATTTTCATTTCATTTTGGTCTCTGGTTTCCTCCGGACAGATACCGCTGCAGATTCTCGTTAGCACCAAGAGAGCGGCGGTCGGCTATCTATTGGCGGCGATCGTCTTCATTCCCCTGGGAGTTCTCATGGGGTTGTTCGATCGAGTCCATCGGGCACTGGAAGTGGTCATTGAAATGGTTCGTCCGATTCCGCCGCCTGTGATCATCCCGGTGGCGATGTTGTTCTTCGGCTTGGAAGACGAGATGAAGGTCTTTGTGATTTTTTTCTCCTGCGCTTGGCCGATACTTCTTAACACCCTCGACGGCGTTAGAGGGGTCGATCGGGTTTTGTTGAATACGGCGAGGACGTTCGGGCTGTCTCAAGGAAAAATCATCCGGCAGGTCATCCTGCCCGTGTGCTCACCGCAGATCATGACCGGCTTGAGGGTGAGCTTGCCGATCACGCTGATTCTGGTCGTTATTTCCGAGATGGTGGGGAGTACCGACGGGATCGGCTATTTCATTCTGGATTCCCAGAGAAGATTCAGAGTGAGCCAGATGTATGCCGGGATGTTATCACTGGCGATTCTCGGCTACGTTCTCAATCAGCTTTTCAATTTCCTTCACGGATTACTGCTGCCGTGGCACGCGGGAAGAATGGAGTGATGGAATACGGGAGAATTGGAGTGATGGAGTACTGGAGTAATGGGTTCGGAAACCCAACACTCCAACGCTCCAGTACTCCATTCCCCTTCCCTAGACCCTGTGCATCCCGCCGCCGTCCGGCGCTTGCGGCTGATTTCTTCCCGGCAGCCAGTCCGCATCTTTGCGCGGACTGTTGCCTCCTACAAGAAATTGGGCTCTGCCCATATTCTCGAACTCGATCTCGATCCTGTCGCCGCTATTCATCGGGCGCAATCCCTCATGAAAGGTGCCGGTGGCGATCACGTCTCCAGGGTTGAGCCGGAGGAAGCGAGACAACCAGGCCAGCTGATCCGGAATCTTGTGCGCCATGAATTTGGTATTGTAGTTTTGCCGCGGCTCACCGTTGGTCCAGGATTTCACCACGACGTTGTGCGGATCGGGGATTTCGTCCTTGGTGATGATCCACGGACCGCAGCAGCCATGAGAATCTTGACCTTTGGGGATGAACTGCGTGCGCCGCACCAGTCCTCGGGTTGAAACATCGAAAAAGGGAACGTAGCCGAAAACGTAATCCATCGCCTTCGATTCCGAAACGTCTTTGGCGGTCTTGCCGATCACAAAGGCGAACTCGGCTTCGGGCTGATAGACCACGGCGGCCGGAATATCCCTCAATTCGACCGTACCCCCCGGTCCGACGAGGTCGGAGGACTTGTAGAAGTATTCGTTCGGGAGGCTATCGGGGCTGCGATCCGGCCGATCCACATAATTGACGAAAGCCGCGAGACATTTGCTTGGTCGGGCGAGCGGGCACAGGAGTTGAACGTCGCTCAACGGCACGCCATCCTGTTGCGTCATAATCTTTTCAAATCGACGGCGGTACTTGCGCCAGCCTTCGATGATTTCTTCCATCACTCTTTGCGGGCCTTTCGCTTTGCGGGCGCTGACGGTATCGCTGACATCCACGACCCTGTTCTCGTTCTTGATTACGCCGATCCTGTCATCGTTGAATCGTAGAATCTTCACGGTCTTCTCCTCCGGGCGTCAAATTTGCGCCTATCTTTGCGACAATAGGGGGCTAATGTCAAACTGAACTTTGCCCTCGTCAAGTGAGCCAATCCATGGCATTGAGCCTTTTCAAATCGGCGCTGTTGTTGTAATTCAGTGAAGGGAGGTCAACATGCTGCTCATCAACAATCAGGAGGTGGAAAAGCTTTTCGATATGAAAGCCTGTCTGGAGGCGTTGGAAGATGGCTATGACGATCTCCTCAAGGGCGACGCGGTCTACCGGCCGCGGCTGGATGTCTGGGTGCCTTGCGACCGGCCCGACGGCTATTATCGCTGGGGCACGATGGAAGGAGCGAGCCGCAAGATCGGCGTCTTTGCCATTCGCATGAAGTCCGACATCGTGTACTGGCCTAACGGTGAAACAGAAGAAAAGTATTGCATGCAGCCGGGAACATGGTGTGGGTTGGTGATGGTTTTCAGCGTGCGCAACGGAGAGCCTCTTGCCATCATCAATGACGGTTTGATCCAGCATTTGCGCGTCGGCGGTTGCGCCGGCTTGGGCGTGAAGTATCTCGCTCGTGAAGACGCCTCGGTTGTCGGAATTTTTGGCTCCGGCGGGATGGCGCGCAGCTACTTGGAAGCTTTCTATGAGGTACGCAAACTAAAAAGAGTAAAGGTCTACAGTCCGACGAAGACCAACCGCGAGGCGTACGCCAGGGAGATGACTGGTAAATTAGACATTGAAGTTATCGCCGTGGATGACCCTGAAAAGGTGGTGCGCGAAGCCGATATCGTGGCGACCTGTACGGACTCGACCCAAACTGTCTTTGATGAGCCGGACTGGCTGAAGGAAGGGGCGCATATAACGTGCGTTCGCGCTTGCGAGGTTGGCCCCAAGGTGATCAAGAAGTGCGATCTGTCGGTGAAGCTTGGCAAGAATACGATCGAGGCGATGGATGAAGGAATGATTCGGCTCCATGGCAACGTCGGTTACATCGCCGGCCAGCCTGAAGAAAGGAGCCGGATTCCCAATCCTACGGTGGATAATTATCGGGGCAATTACTTCAAGTACTTTATGGATGTGAGAGCCGGTAAAGTTCCGGGAAGAACCAGTCCGAAGCAGACAACCTTTTTCATCAATGCGGGGACGCAAGGGCTACAGTTCGCCGCTTGCGCCGGTAAAGTTTACCAGTTGGCCAAGGAGAAAGGATTGGGTCGGGAGTTACCGACGGAGTGGTTTTTGCAGGATATCAGGGACTAGGCCGTAGCCGTTTCGAGTTCCGAGTTTCGAGTCTCGGGTTAATATCACGGACTCGAAGGTGAACCTTAAACGCGAAACCCGAGACGCGAAACTATTCAGTAGCCCAGCTTGTCGATCTCGTCATCGTCCATTCCGAAATAATGCGCGATCTCGTGCAGCACGGTGGTTCTGATTTGCTCACGTAACCCGTCCGGGTCGGGAAAATCCCGCAGCAGAGGCTCTGCAAAAATGGTAATCTTGTCGGGTAGAATCGGTGGATAAAAGGCAGATCGATCGGGAAGCGGGACGCCTTGGTAGAGCCCGTAGAGCGTTTGGTGGCGAGGATCGAGCCCCACGGAGAGAAGCAGTTCTGGGTCGGGCTTCTCCTCGACGACGATTTCCAGATTGCGCAGCTGCCGGCGAAAGCGTCGGGGAAGTTTATCGAGGACGCGCGCGACTTCTTCTCTGAGTTCATTGTGATTCAACGGCAATGAGATTGTACCAAGTAGCGAGTGCCGTCAAGAGACACAGCGCCCTGCTTCAACCGTTGGCCATCGTTTTCGGTTTCCTTCTTCTATTGCCGGTCTCGGTCATCCGCAGCGAGTCGCCGACGGCGACAACACCGACCCTTGCCGATGATCTCGACCGCGAGTCGCTCCGAATCGCGCTACAACGCAGCATTTCGCATTTGTCAAAATTACCGCCGGAAACCGTCGTCGGCGAGCAGCCGCGGCGATTCACAGCCAAGCAGGCCCTGGATGCTCTCCGCGCATTCGAACCGCTTTTGAGCCGATGGGATTGTCATGCCTGTTGGACAAAGGAATTTATTGCGCGGTTCGAACTCATTCCGTCATCGAGCGATCCGGCTCTGGAAACGGTCTTGTTCACCGGCTACTACCAGCCGGTGATCGAGGCGAGCCTGGTTCCCACGGCCGAATACGCCTACCCGATATACGGCAAGCCGTCCGACCTCATCACGGCGGAGCAGGTGACACTTATGCCGACGCCGACAAAGGAGAAAATAGTGGGGCGAGTTCAGGGCGAGAGTTGGAAGCCTTATTACTCGCGCCGGGAAATTGATGAGGAAGGATCTTTGCGGGGCCGAGGTTACGAGATTGCCTGGGTGAAAAATCCCATCGAGCTTTTTTTTCTCCACATTCAGGGCTCGGGCCTACTGCAGCTCCAGGATGGCCGGCGACTTTTAGTTGGGTACGCCGGCGCGAATGGGAGACCGTATCGGAGCATCGGACGGTTGCTCATCGACCGGGGCAAGATTCCTCGAGAAGAAATGTCGATGCAGCGGCTGCGTCTCTATCTTACCGACCACCCGGATGAACGAAGCGAGATTTTAACCTACAATGAACGCTATGTTTTTTTTCGCTTTCTTCCGGAAGGCCCTCTGGGAAATCTTGAAGTTCCGCTGACTCCGGATAGATCGATCGCCACGGACGCGCGACTCTTTCCCAAGGGCGCTCTGGCTTTTATTGTCAGTCGAAGGCCGATCATCAACACCGCGGGACAGTTAGTCGGTTGGCAGCCCTTCTCGCGTTTTGTTTTGAATCAAGATACGGGCGGGGCCATTCTCGGGCCGCGGCGCGTCGATCTCTATTTCGGGAGCGGCGCCGAGGCCGAGGCTGCGGCGGGTTTCATGAACAGTCAGGGGAAACTCTACTTCTTGTCGCTGAAAGGCCCGTCCGGGTCTCAGCCAAGGCCAAGATAGCGCGTAGCGCCTGTCCTAGGTCAGCGACTGTCAGCTCTTGAGCGAATTCTACCGGAAGGATACCTTATTCGAAGGAGCAGCTGTGGAACGACACTCCGAATCGCGGCGACTTAAATTGGCCCTGGGCATCAGCTCCGTCTATTTCTTTGCCGAGTTGATCGGTGGTTTTTTGACCAATAGCCTGGCTCTTTTGTCGGATGCCGGACACATGCTCTCTGACATCGCGGCGTTAGCGCTGACTCTGTTTGCCTTTCGGATCGCCAAACGGCCGGCGACGTTGAGCAGCACCTACGGTTATCATCGGGTAGAAATATTGGCGGCACTTTTTAACGGCCTGACGTTATGGCTGATTGTCGGGATCATTTTTGCAGCCGCATATAACCGCTTTTTCGATCCGCCGAAGGTTGCAAGCTACGGCATGATGATTGTGGCTATGCTGGGTTTAGTGGTGAATATCGCTGCCGGTGTCATCCTATACGGTTCACACCATCATAATTTAAATTTGCGCGGAGCCTTCTTGCACATCGTGAGCGATGCGTTGGGCTCGGTGGGAGCCATTGCCGCCGGTCTGATCATGTTCCAGACCGGTTGGTATGTGGCTGATCCGCTGATTAGCATTCTCATCGGGCTGCTCATTCTCCATTCGTCCTGGAGTTTGGTCAAGGAATCTTTCAGTGTACTCATGCAGTCGGTTCCCAAGGGTATCCGGCTCGACGAAGTCCGGGAGACCATTGAAGCGGTCGAAGGGGTCACCGAGGTTCATGATCTTCACGTCTGGGCGGTCACATCGGATATCTTCACTTTGAGCGCTCATGCCGTGGTCGAGAACGGCGGGGATTTTCACGCGGTTCTTAACTGCATCGAAGATACACTCAAGCAGCGTTTCAACATCGAGCACACGACCATTCAGTTGGAGACCGAGAGCCGGGAAGAGAAGGAGTTCAAGGCTTTCTGACGTTGAATGGTATTTTCGGGTTGATCGATTGCGGTGAGTTAGGGTTGTGTGGGGTTTGTTCTAGGAACGGGCTTGGTGGCTAGTTGTTTGGCGCTCGGCAACAGGGCTGCCATTAAAAGCACACTGATGACTGAAAGAACGCCCAGAAACCAAAAAATCGTCGGCAGACTTGCAGATACCAGCAGGATGCCGACGATGGATGTCGAGGTCGTCTTTGAAACCTGCTGAATCAGGCGGTCGAACGAGACGATGCCGCCGCGTAATTCCGCCGGCGCGTTTTGGGTCAACAAACTCTTCTGCATCGGCGAGATCACGCCATTCGCTAAACCGTAGAAAAAGAGCGCCGATCCCACCAGCCAAACGCCGGGTATGAGCGGCACCGCGATCACCGCGGCGCCACTAATCAGGAACGCGACAAAGAGAAGATGTGCCTTGTCGCGACCCGCGGCGAGGCGACCCGCCTGGCTGGACGTGATCATGGCGCCGGCCGAAAAGAACGTGTAGAGCAATCCAGCCGTGGCCGTCGAAATGCCATGCGTGCGCACGAGAAACAGCGGGAAATAGGTGAGAAAACCATAGTCGAGAAAAAACCTCAAAAAGCCCGCGGAGAAGGCAACGAGCAGTCTCGGATGGCGAGTGAGGCGGAGAATGTCACCCAAATAGGCCCTGGTGCCGCTCCGCCGTTCTCCTTTCGTCTCAGGCATCCAGAAAAATGCCGCGATGCCAAGCGGGACGGTTAGGATGTATAACGTGAAGGGCCAGTACCACGCGATCGTCGCGAGCAGGCCGCCTAACGGCGGAAGTATCAGGTAACCGACGCGGTCGAGAAAGACCTTCAGTCCTTGCCCGCCGATCTCATGGTCTCCTTCGAGGAGATCGCCGATCAACACGATGGTCAGCGGGATCACCGCGCTGTATGCGACCCCTTGCATGGCGCGCAAGACGAGCAGCCAGGTAAATGTCGGCGCAAGTGCCATTGCCGCGCCGAATATGCCGTATAAGATAAGTCCCCAGGCCAATAGTAGCCGGCGCCCAAAGAGGTCGGCGACGACCCCGAAGAGTGGCGCGAGAAAAATAGCGGGCGCTGTCAACATAGTCATGACCAGTCCCAGCGCTGCGTCCGGGATGCCGAAAGGCTTGGTCATCGCGGGCAAGGCCGGCTGGATGAAATTCACGCCCATAACCAGCGCCATGCTGGTCGCGTAAACGAGACTGAGCGCGCGGCGCCGTTCAGGCGCCAGATCGCCGAGGCCGAACATTGATGTCAAAGAAAATTTGCGCATAGGCCGGACGCTAAATGAATATCGCTGTTCAGTCAATGATTTTTTCTGAACCGGTGTCCCGTTAGCCCCCGGGCCGCATCGCACTGACGTTTCGCTCATTTCCACCGCGCTTTATTTCGGCTTTTCTTCAAAAAGTGTGATTGCGTATCTCGGGAAGAAAGTCTCCGGTCTGAGCAAAATAGGCCTGTGCCTCGATGGCCAGCCCTCCATCGCCTCAGTTTGGTTATTCCAACGCTGTTTCTTGTGGTGGCGGGAGCGCTAGCGTGATATGAATTGGTCCGAAAAAATTCGCCGAGCACGTTAGAAAAAAGGAGACTGGCTTATGGCCCAAGATATGCGCTCATGGATCAATCTATTAGATGAAGCCGGGCTTCTGGCGCGGATAAAAAAGCCCGTCGATCCCCGTACTCAAATGGGAGCGCTGCTGTGGCAGGCGCGAGATCGCGCGCTTCTTTTCGAAAATCTGCCGGGCTTTCCCGGTTGGCGCTGCCTGGGACAAGCTCCCGGTGATGTGTCTCTGGCGCCTCTCGCCTTTGGGACTCACCGCGACGAGATGGTCCCGGAATTTGTGCGCCGCACGGAGCGACTGGGCACGACGCGTATGGTCAAGACCGGACCGGTGAAGGAAAAAATTACAGTCGGTGATCAGGTAGACATCACGAAGATGCCGATCCATCAAGCGGGTATCCGTGACGGAGGTCCTTACATCGGGTCCGGGCTGATGATCACCAAGAATCCCGAGACCGGCCGGCGCAACATCAGTTTTCATCGCCTGCAAATGAAAGGTCCGCAGAAATTCGGCATTCTCCTCTATCCGCGCCACGCCTGGGCGAATTATCAAATGTATGAAGCGCAGAATAAGCCGATGCCTGTCGCGATCTTGATCGGTCACCATCCGATGTACTACTTCGCCGCGGCGACCACCACACAGTACGGCGTGGATGAGCTCGAGATCGCCTCGGCGCTGCTGCAGGAAGAGGTGGAGCTCGTGAAGTGCGAGACCGTCGATCTGGAAGTCCCGGCTCATGCCGAGATCATCCTGGAAGGAGAAATTCCACCGAAAGTCCGTGAGCCGGAAGGACCCTTCAGCGAATTCCAGGATTACTATCTCACCGGCGCGGGGATGAATCCTGTCGTGAACATCAAAGCCGTCACGATGCGTCACGATGCGATCTTCAAGAACGTTCAGAACGGCACCGAAGTCGAAGGCTGCGTCTATCACAAAGTTCCGATGTCCGCGCAAATCCTTCGCCGCATCAGAACCGTGGGCGGCTTCGCCGACGTGAAGAACGTGTTGGTGTTGCCGGGAATCTTCGGCGTCGTGGTCCAGATGAACTCGCGCTACTACGGCGAGGCGAGAAATGTGTTATTGGCGGCGCTCTCCAGCGAGTATCAGCACCCAAAGGTCGCCGTTGCGGTCGACGAAGACGTCGATATTTTTAATTACGCGGAACTTCTCTGGGCGATCAATACGCGCGTCAATCCGCAGGAAGACATCATTGTGATTCACGGCGCCAAAATCCACGCAATGGATCCCTCATGCCCGGAGTTCGGGTCGCCGGGCGCTCCCGGTTGGCATCGCATCGGCGGAAAGGTTCTGATCGACGCGACTAAAC
>VBKE01000098.1 GCA_005879605.1 Deltaproteobacteria bacterium | reverse complement strand
TGGCTAAAAGCCTGTCCGCCGCATCGGTGAGTTTTCGCGAGCTTTCAAGTAACCCTTTCTCGTAACACTCTCATTCACTGTGAATAGTAAGATCCGTCAAGGAAGTAGAGGGGGGAATGTTGTGAAAACTGTTGAAATTTTTGTGCATCGCGGAGCATCTCAAACATTCGGTTGCCGCACCCGCCGACGTCGATATTTCGTCGCCTGTCGTTAGCTCGTCACTTTTCCTTCGTCACAATCCCTTCCAACCAGAAGCCAGGGGCGGTCTCTAACGTTTCTGATTTCCGCGAGTTTATAGGTGCCTTCTAGAGATCGACCTGGTTTGGCCCAAGCCTTGCCGATAAACAAACGCTTAACAGATGGAAAATCACGAGCTGATAGATCAAGTTACCGCGGTCACCGGACGCTTTACGCCCTTCTCGCTGGTGGTGCGGCCGGGTGCCCCCGACTTCCTGGGCCTTCCCTGGGAGCAGTCGCTCAGCAATTGGCAATCGGGGCGATTGGTCGACGTGGAACGAACGATCCACCGGCACGTCGTCCGCTGCGTCGACTATGACGGCCGGCTTTATGCTTTGAAGGAGCTTCCGCAACGGCTCGCAGGCCGCGAGTACGGGCTGCTACAGCACTTGGAAGGTAAGTCTGTTCCCGTGGTTCAGGCGATCGGCATCGTCAACCGCTTTCGGAGGATGCGAGCTGCTCGACTGAGCCCAGATTGGGATTCCGACGCGGTCTTGATCACGCGATATGTGGATTTCTCGCTGCCGTATCGCTCACTCTTCACCCAACCGCAGGTGGTTGATCTGCGGGACCAACTCCTGGGTGCCCTGACCGGTCTTCTCGTTCACCTCCATAGGGCTGGTTTCTTCTGGGGTGACTGCTCGCTGTCCAATATTTTGTTCCGCCGCGACGCGGGCGCACTGACAGCCTACCTGGTCGACGCTGAAACCGGAGAGGTTCACGCGAAGCTCAGCGACGGTCAGCGCTGCTACGACTTGGCGATCGCCGAGGAGAATGTGGCCGGGGAACTCATGGACCTTGCCGCTGCTGGCTCTCTCCCCGAAGACTGGGACGCCATCGAAACCGCCGGCGAGATCCCGGATCGCTACCGGCAACTCTGGTCGCAGTTGACGGGCGAGGAGGTATTAGGGCCGGGGAGCGCCGGCTCAAACAGAATAAATGTCCCAGGAGAATGCTCACTCACATTACGGGGAAGCCGCGTCTCAACCGATGTCGATATTTCATCGCGCGCGAGCAACTCGCATCTTTGTATAGCCGATGTTCTTGGCATGGCGATTGCGGAAATCGGAGTCTGAGCCGCCCTTAAAACACTGAGGGAGATTCACAACGTAAGAAACAATGTCCGAAAGCACAGTGCATGCAGAAATGCCTTACCGAATCCTCCGACAAGATTGAGTGGTCAAAAGGCGTACCGCCAATAGCACAAAGCTTGTTCGGTAGACTTGTGTTGAGTCGATCAGAAATGAGGAGACGCACTTGAAACTGATGGACCGAATATGGACCTCGCCTGCAGGCTCAGTGGAGATGCCAGTAGGGCTCAACCACATAGACTCGGACTACTGTTGGTGCGAACCGATGATCGAGGTGGACGACAACGGGGAGGAAGTTTTGGTTCATCGGCAAGTAACCTGGAACTGAAATTGGGTCAGAGCGAAGGTCGACAGGCCTTTATTGAAGCATAAGATCTGTTTTGTCATTTTTAAAAGGGGAGACGAACCATAATCGGCGATGGCAGCCAGTCTCGCATAGTTTAGTTTGGTCAGTTGGTATCCAACAGGAACCGGTGCAAGCCACGGTTCGTTTAGGGAGTTGAGAAATGAATTGCCAGAGATGTCTGAGCGGTGAAGCCGCATACCGCGTTCATACTGATGCGATAGATATGAAGGTATGTGCGGCGTGCGCCGCGGAAGCCCGCAGACTAGGGACTGCTGTTCAAGTTCTTGTTGGCGGTGAGGGGAGTATCATGATTCCTTAGGAAGCATGAGAGATGAAAAAAATTGGCGGGCGCGATATCAGTGGTTCGAAAGGAGACAGTTTGTTGTGGACTTACAACTGAAAGACAAACTTGCGCTGGTCACCGGCTCGACCGCTGGCATCGGTCTCGCCATCGGCTCGAGCCTGGCCGGCGAGGGCGCGACGGTGATTATCAACGGCCGTTCAGGGAGGCGCATTGACGACGCTATCGCAACGATCCGGCAAAAACATCCTCAAGCCGAGCTTGAGGCGTACGCCGGCGACCTGAGCAAAGCCGACACCGTACAGCGAGTCGCCGGGCGATTTGCACAGGTCGATATTTTGGTCAACAACCTCGGCTCATACGAGCCCAAGCCGTTCGAGGCCATCTCGGATCAGGATTGGCAGGCAATCATCGAAACAAATTTTATGAGCGGCGTGCGCTTGAGCCGTTATTATTTGCTCAGAATGAAGGCGATGAATTGGGGAAGGATCATTTTTATTTCAAGCGAATCCGCGATCAATATTCCAGTGGAAATGATCCACTATGGAGTCACGAAAACCATGCAGCTCGCGCTGGCGCGCGGTCTCGCCGAAACGACGGCCGGCACGGGAGTGACCGTGAACTCCGTCTTAGCAGGGCCGACGCGCTCTGAGGGCGTCGAACAGTTCCTGGATCAAATCGCTCAATCTCGAGGCATTGAACAGTCTGTCGTCGAGAAAGAGTTCTTCGAAACCGTTCGCCCCGGTTCGTTGCTCAAGCGCTTCGCCTCAACGGATGAAGTGGCTTCGCTGGTAACATTCATCGCCAGCCCACTTTCCGCCGCGACGAACGGAGCAGCGCTGCGCGTGGACGGCGGGGTGATCCGCTCGATCTTTTGATCGCCTGTGGTCTTTCCTTACAAGGATTTAGGCGGCCGATTTCTCTTTGAGCAGCCGGATTAATTCGGGCCAAGCCCTTGCTGATACCATCGTTCCATCAACTACCACTTCCGAGTCTGCGAATTGAGCTCCCGCCGCTTTGATGTCGGGTTCTAAAGCCGGATAGGCCGCGGTTCGCTTCCCTTTGAGCACGCCTGCCGCAATCAGCGCCAATGGCGCGTGGCAAAGCTGTGCTACCGGCTTCTCCTGTTCAAAGAAGTGCCGGATGATGCGCTGGCAGTTCGGGTTATTGCGAATATACTCGGGAGCTCGGCCGCCCGGGATCACCAGTGCAACGTAGTCCGCGGGTTGGACGTCGGCAAACGCCAGGTCAGCGTCCCAACTATATCCAGGCTTCTCTGTGTATGTGTCGTAGCCCGGCTCGAAGTCGTGCACCACGAAGTGCAGTTTCTTCTTGCTAGGCGCGGGCAATATGCACTTCGTATCCCTCTTCTCTGAGCCGCTGGTAGGGATACATGACCTCCAGCGACTCGGCGGCGTCACCGGTTATAAGTAAAATTTTTGATCCTGCCATAAAACACCTCCTTTTAGACTATTCCGAGGACCCTTTAATCAAATGGTCTCGACCAGTTCATCGAAGCTCTTAACGACCAATTCCGGCTTGGGCCCGAGAGGGTCCAGAGGAATCCCAGGCCTGTTGATCCAGCACACCTTGAAGCCGAAGTTTTTGGACCCCGCCACATCGAAGGAGTTGGAGGAGACAAAGAGGATCTCGTTCTTCTGTAGTCGCATGCGCTTTAGCGCCAGCCGATACACTTCGGGCGAAGGCTTGTACAGCTTCACGGCGTCCGCGCTGATTACCCATCGGAAGTGCGGCCTGAGCCCGGTTCGCTCCAATCCTGTCCGAAGCATTTTCAGAGTTCCGTTCGACAGAACGGCCAGGAGGTACTTCTCTTTTAGTCTGGGCAACGCAGCCTCGACCTCCGGATACGCTGTCGGATGGAGCCAGGCTTCCATCACCTGCTTGCGCTGTTCTGGAGGGACCTGCAAGCCGAATTGCTGGATTACGAACTCCAGGGCATCTTCAGTAACCTTCCAGAAATCCCGGTACTTTCGCATAAGCGACCGAAGAAAGGTGTACTCCAGTTGTTTAGCGCGCCACTGAGTGTTGAAGGCGACCGGTTCAGGAGCCACTTCTTTGCACGCTTCGGCCACCGCTCCCACATCAACCAGTGTCCCGTACATGTCGAAGACAATGCCCTTAATACGCAGTCTGGCCATAACACTGCCCCTTACTGTCTTTTTTCTAATTGTTTTAAACGTCTCCCACAACCAATGCTTGTTAGGTTCTGATGGAAACGGGGCAAATGCCGTGCCGTTTCAGTTCGCCGTTGTCCATATGGAAGCGAGACGGGCTTTCCGCAGGGGCTGGGGTTAAAAGCAAGATGCTATTTCGCCGGGTGCCGATATCGCGTCAGAGACCACATATGTACGTCTTAAGCGCTGACCTCGGCGACTCGTTACATCCATAGTGGCGGCACTACCAGATCCAGCAAAGCATCTCTCTAATCCGAGACGCGCACTGCAGTCGTGCCGGAATTTCGTCAGCATACGGTATTTCGACACGAGATCTTCGTCATCAATACCGGATCACCAACAACTTCGCCCCGCTTCTGAACTGAAAAGCCGTTCATATCCGTCACGTATCGATTCTTACATCTCGCTGGCACAATCCTTGCCGTCCCCAATAACAAAAAGGAGAACGAGATGAAGACTATCCAGCTTCTCTTGTCAGGTTTGTTTCTAGTCGGGACACTTCTGTGGGTTCGGACAGCAGCTCAACGTTGCCTCGACGGCGATTTCCGAGAGTGGCGATCGCGGCTCACTGGAAAAGATGATCACCCTGAGCAACACAAAGGACAATCGCCTGTTTGACAGTAATCAGTCACCACATGGGCCACAAGTCGAAACTGAAACAATCCACAGTTGGCACGAGGTTGGCTTTCTGACGAGCAAAGAGAGAAGGCATAGCAAGTTGTTGCAGGGAGGAGTCGT
>VBKE01000097.1 GCA_005879605.1 Deltaproteobacteria bacterium | reverse complement strand
TTGGGCACGTTAGCGGCGTACGTTTATAGCGATGTGACCACCGAAAGGCCGGTCGATTATTGGGAGCTTTACGATAAACAAACCAACCTTCTGGCGGTTAGTTGGTTCGACAGATTCGGTATCCAGAGGACCGCTGTCGATCGCGGCATTGTGGAAGAGGAAGACAAGCTCGAGGGAATTTTCGTTGTCGTCTTAGATGGCAATCTAATATGAGGAAATCTCCCTCAAGAACCCATTCGGAGGTCCGAGTACCATGGAATACGTAACAATGAACGGGTTGAACCGTGAGGTCTCACGCATCGGATTAGGCACATGGTCGATCGGGGGCTTCATGTGGGGAGGAACCGATGAACACGAAGCGCTCGAAACGATCCGCGCGGCGTTGGAGCATGGCATAAGTCTCATCGATACAGCTCCCGTCTACGGCCTTGGGCGCGCTGAAGAGCTTGTGGGTCGAGCGTTGGCGCAATATGGCAAGCGGGAAGAAATCATCATTGCGACAAAGGTCGGATTGGAGTGGCGCGGAGGACAGGTGTATCGCAACTCGACCAGGGCGCGCATCCTGAAAGAAATCGATCAATCACTGCGTCGCCTGCAGACCGATTACATCGATATCTACCAAGTTCATTGGCCGGATCCGGTGGTTCCCATAGAGGAGACCGCCGCGGCGATGTACCAGCTTTACAAGCAGGGCAAGATCCGGGCCATCGGAGTGAGCAACTACTCACTGGAGCAGATGAACGTATTTCAGCGCGCGGCCCCTCTCCACACAGCGCAGCCACCCTATAACCTGTTCGAACGAGGCGTCGAAAGAGACGTATTGCCCTATTGTCGCATCCACGGAGTTAGCACGCTGACGTATGGCTCTCTGTGCAGGGGACTGCTGAGCGGCAAAATGAAACCGGAGACCGAATTTCGAGGCGACGATATCCGTAAGATGGACCCCAAATTTCAGCAACCCCGCTATACGCAATACTTAACAGCCGTCGAGCGGCTCGACCGCTTTGCCCAAGAGAACTACGGCAAGCGAGTCCTTGAGTTGGCTATCCGTTGGACCTTAGACCAACCATTCGTCGCCGTTGCCCTTTGGGGAGCACGTCATCCCAACCAGTTGAGGCCGATCGCCGATGTCGGTGGCTGGAAGCTGGATCTGGCCGCGTTGAAAGCCATCGATGAAATTGTGCGGGAGTCGATCAGCGACCCGGCGGGTCCGGAGTTCATGGCTCCGCCGTCCCGGCCAGCGCAAAAGCCGGATGAGGTCATGGCACACATATAAAGATTTCATCCGTAGTTCCTTCTCACCGATGAGGGCTGACGTCGCCATGCTCCATCCGACGAATACTTTCTAACCACGAGGAGCGCAAAGGACCCAAAGAGGAGTCGCTGTTGAATGCGATTCAAACAGCTCTCGAGTCGAAAGGGAACGGAAGAGATAGACAAAGCATATAGAAAATTCGAGCAAAGGATAACGAACATGGCGGATAGTGTACGACCTTCGGAGTTTAACGAAGAGCGACCTGGCAGGATTCGTCTTCGTGAAGCTAAGAGTTCTTCTCAGCCTCAAAATGGCAGTAAAGGGAAAGCTGTCGTTTATGTAGTGGACGACGACGCATCAGTTCGAGAAGCTCTGGGAAGTCTGATTCGGTCAGCGGGGTTAGAGGTAGAGACCTTTGCGTCGGCGCAGGAATTTTTGGCCCGCTCGCGGGCGGATGTGCCGAGTTGTTTGGTGCTCGATGTGCAGCTCCCCGGGCTAAGCGGACTCGATCTGCAACACGAGCTTGCCAAGGCGGATGTTCAGATCCCGATTATTTTTCTCACAGGTCACGGCGACATTCCGACGTCGGTCCGCGCGATCAAAGCGGGGGCGTTGGAGTTTTTGACCAAGCCTTTCAACGATGAGGATCTACTGAATGCGATCCAGCAAGGGATCGCCCGGGATCATCGGGCGCCGAAGCGAAGAGAAGAGCTTGCCACTCATAAATTTGGCGCCATTGTCGGCACGAGCACTGCTTTACAAAACGTGCTCAATCAGGTCGAAGTTGTCGCCCCGACGGAATCGACGGTGCTGCTTCTGGGCGAGACCGGCACTGGAAAAGAACTCATTGCGCGAGCGATCCTCAACGTCAGTTCGCGTTCGAATCGTCCCTTCGTCAAGCTCAATTGCGCGGCGATTCCGTCAGGGCTACTGGAAAGTGAGCTCTTCGGTCACGAGAAAGGAGCCTTTACCGGAGCGGTGGCGCAGAAGGTCGGCCGTTTCGAGCTGGCGCATGGAGGGACGCTGTTTCTCGACGAAGTGGGTGACATTCCGTTAGAGCTGCAGCCTAAGTTGCTGCGAGTGCTGCAGGAGCAGGAGTTTGAGCGGCTGGGGAGCACGCGAACCATTCGCGTCGACGTGCGGCTGATAGCGGCGACAAACCGGGATTTGGCGCAGATGGCCACCGAAAAACAATTTCGCACGGATCTGTATTTTCGGTTAAACGTTTTCCCGATACGGATTCCACCGCTACGGGAGCGGGTGGGGGACATTCCGCTTTTGGTGCGGTATTACGTGGATAACTATTCACAGCGCATGAACAAGCGAATTGACGTGGTTCCTGAAGAGACGATGGCCGAGCTTTGCCGTTATTCTTGGCCGGGAAACATTAGGGAACTCCAAAACTTGATCGAACGATCCGTGATAATGACGCCAGGAGACGTTTTGCAGATTCAACTCAATGACCTGCAACAGTCGAATCCCATCTCCTCGACTATGGCGGGCACGCTGGAAGATGTGGAGCGGCAGCGAATCCTGGAGGCTTTGCGGGAAGCCGGCGCGGTCATCGGGGGACGGCACGGAGCGGCGGTCCGCTTGGGCCTCAAGCGCACCACACTGTTATCTAAAATGCAAAGACTCGGTATCGCTCGGAACACAAACTACGCTCCAACGACGGAGAAAGAAGGATCCAACGTGCTCCCGCAGCCAATAAAGCGCTAGTGTGCTGTCCCGTAAGTTCGTTGACACAATTCCGACGTCATTCCGGGCAAGCTGGCGATAGCTAGCGCGACCCGGAATCCAGGAAATTGAAAGAAAAAATCTGGATTCCCGCATGCGCGGGAATGACAAAAGCAAGCCATGCGATGTGTTAAAGAATTTCTGGGACATGATACTAGTCCGTGGAACAACTCGTTTAATATTTCTCACAATGCTGTCCAAATCTGCACGTGCACGGCGTTCTCACTGGTAGGCTTCATGCAGCGCTCGCATCATGTGTTAGTGCTCCGGCCGCCTTCCGCGTACTAGCTTAGTGGATCGACAAGCCCCGTCGTCTCTTCCTTCATCACTCGCGCGGACTAGCGCCCGCAATAATACTGCCCACTTTCCAGGCCGTCGATATTTCGGCGTGTGTCGATAGCTCGACACGCTCGTTCATGGCGGTCCGATTGAGATGAATGCGCGATGGCATGTAACCCCCCGATTCGCATCGTTTATAGATAATAAAAACAAGACGTGCTCTGGCACGATCATTGCCCTCAGTAGCTGCAAAAAACAAGAGAAAGGCGGCGGATCCTATGAATGTCGATACACTAATGATGTTGGCTCTGTTTCTGACCGGAACAACTCTATGGGCTGGAGCAGCCGTCCGAGGCATGCAACGGGCGCTTCTCGTAAGGCCGGTTGAGCACGGCCTGAACGGCATCAAGGCCGAAGGAATGCATTTGACCAACCGTCGGTAGATTTGGCTGGCAGACTTGCGATCAGTGAACGCGACGGAATTCATTCGCGAAGGATGAACGGAAAACCAGAAAAGTGTAAACAAAACGCGATCCAAGGGTCGACCCTTCGGATCCCGTTTCGAATTAGGGGGGAGTCATGGCATCGAAAGTTCAAAGTTCGAAATCTATAGAGAAGTCTAGTTCTTTCGACACGGAGGAGAAAATCACCTCGCTGTTCGAACCGGACACGCTTGTGTCCGCTCAGTACTTCCAGAACTTTCGCCGAAAGACCTGCCTCGAGCCGGAGAAGAGGCTCATCTTGGCGATGTTGGAGGATGCCGTTAGTTGCTTTCAGGTTTATGTCACGGCGCGAAGCGGAAAAGGAAAAAAGCTGTTCAACGAGGCGGAGGAGTGGATCATGATGAAGCACGACGATTGGATTTTTTCGTTTGCGAGCGTCTGTGAAATGTTAGGGTTCAATCCCGAATACGTGCGCCAGGGATTGCGACGGTGGAAACAAAAGACCCTGGCAAACCATACGCGTGCCGAGGGTTGGAGAAGGATGACCGGCTAGAGCCAGATCAGACGAGTGCGGCACGCACGACAAGGTGATTCGGCTGAGAATCCGACGTGCGATCTCATAGGGTCCCATCATCGAAGATGCAGCACTAAATAAGCAGTGAAGAAGGAATACTTATGACTTCATGGGAACTGATTTTTCTGCGGAGCAGGGTGAATAATGGCGCATATGACGGCGATGACCTCCCGGCGGTAAACTCGGATCGGCCACGAGGTACTTGGTTTCAAGATCTTCCAAATTTGTGATGGCTCTTTCGGTTAATGTTTCTGTACCAATGAGGTGTACTTTCTATGGTGAGAGATGCCGAGCCTTTCCATTTTAGATAGCAGAGTGGTGCGCTTGAGGCCCAGCCGCGCCGCTGCGCCATGTCGACCTCCGATCACCCCGTCCGTCTCGCGCAAAGTCTGCAGGATGTGCTCGCGCTCGACGTCCTCCAGTGTGTTCGCTGTTGTGGAAGCGATGGGAATAGAATCTTGCAGCTCCCTGATTTGAATTTTCAGATCGCTGTCCGGTGTCAGGATCACGGCCCGTTCGATGAAGTTTTGCAATTCTCTTACGTTACCCGGCCAAGTATAACGACATAGCGCAGCCATAGCTGCTTCGGTAATCGTCTCAATCCGCTTGTTCATGCGCTGCGCGTACTTGTCCACGTCATATCGCACCAAAAGCGGAATGTCCCCCACCCGCTCCCGTAGCGGTGGAATCCGTATCGGAAAAACGTTTAACCGAAAATACAGATCCTCGCGAAACTGTTTTTCGGCGGCCATCTGCGCCAAATCCCGGTTTGTCGCCGCT
>VBKE01000096.1 GCA_005879605.1 Deltaproteobacteria bacterium | reverse complement strand
AACAGCTTCATCGATGCTCGCGCGCCGTAGGTCCCGGAGATGCCGGCGTGATATTCGTCTTCGGCGAGCCAGCCCTTCGCCATCAGCGATGTGGCGATCAGCGCGCCGATGCGCCCAGCAAGCTTCTTCACGGCGTCGCCTGCGCCCGACCACTTCGCGCCACGCCCGACGAGGACTACCGGATGCTTCGCTCCGGCAATGATGTCGGCCGCTTTCTCGATCTCGGCGGGATCCGGATGGACCACCCGCTTCGGGAGCACCGTGGAGGACGGCTTGTACGGTTCGTCGTTGTCCTCGAACGCCATCTGCTGGATGTCCATCGGCGCGCTCAGCATGATCGGGCGCGATTCGAGCTTGGCGAGGTAGAACGCCTTGCGCACGCAGTCGTCCGCTACCTCCGGGGACGTGATGCGGATGAAGCCGGTCTCGCAGCCGGCGGCGAACGCCGCCTGGTCCATGCGTTGGAGGTACTCGTCGTCGTTCGATGGGAATTCGCCGCAGAACGCGACCAGCGGCGACGCGGCGCGGCTGGCGGTCAACAGCGCGGTGGCAAGCTGTGTGACGCCCGGCCCGCAGGTCGTGGTGGCAACGCCCGGGGTGCGCGCCACGCGCGCCCATCCGTCGGCCATGCCGAGCCCGGCGCCCTCATGGCGCACTTCGAGCATCTTGACGCCGCCGAGCTTGTCCAGCTCGTGCATCCAGTACATGTTGCCGTCGCCCATGATGCCGAAGATATAGGTGACGCCTTCGGCGACGAAATCGGCGGCGAGCCTCTGGTACACCTTCATAACTCCTCTCCTTTACCCTTGCGATGACAGGCTGTTGATGCGGGATGAAAGACCTTGCCCTTATCTTGCACCGTGCATCTCGTATCTCGCATCTGGACTTTTCCGCATCTCGTTCGCGACGGCGGAGCGTTCTACGCAGTCGCCTTGGCGCAGCGCGCGGCGAGCCGCTCCGTGAATTCGCCCGACATGCGCTTGACCACCAGCGCGGCGCCGGACTCCACCACCCAGGCGAGCCGGCCGGAAATCTCGACTTGCGCGTCGATGGGAACGACCGACGAGCCCGGTGCCTGCCCCGCCACGACCTGGAAGGTCATCGCCGTTTTCACCCGCGTGCCGCCCTGGTCGTCCCTGCCGCGCGAGGATACGCGCCCGATCATCGCTGTGCCATCCAGCTCCAGCGCGACCTTTGCGCGAAAAGTCACTTTGGTCGGTCCGAACTTCACCGTCAGGGTCGTATCGTACGAGCCGTCCTCCAACCGGTCGCCCAGTTGCGCCCCCGGAACGCAGTCGACCACGGCGCGCGGGTCCGACAGCACGTCCCACACGATCCGCGGCGCCGCTGGCACCTCTACACGCTCATTGATTTCAATCACTATGTGAACGGGGGAAGAACATGGCTATCGCGGAAGAAGTCCTCAGCTCAGTAGTGAAACTTATTTTTGCGGGTTCGTCGCAGTGAACTCAAATTCCCTGCCTGCTTCCCGCGCAAGCCACCTTGAGGAGTTCGGCGTGCCCACTGCACGGGCCCAACACGGCCTCCGTCCTGTTCTGCTGAGGTACAGTATTCGATAACGTGCAGTCACGTCAACTTCGCCTTGGCTTGTGGACAGAGCTGAACAGATGCCTCCCGATTTTGTATTTGGGGTCTGACATAATAATCGTGTGTCCAGATGAATTGTGTCGTCGGAAACCTTTCTCGCCACGGAAAAAAACGGCCCGGGCAGGTCGTCGCTCCGGCCCGTCTCGTCGTTACGGTCGTAGCCATTATTTTGGACTCAAATTCCCGCGAATCTCTCCACTCTTATTCTCAGCGCTATGCACGTTGACGTAAAGATTCCCGGCCTGGAAATCCTTGTATTGCTCATCGGTGAGCTTCGCTCCGGCGGGCACCGTCCAGTCATTGCCGCTCTTGGTCAGCGGAATGATGACCGGGCCGTTCTTTCCGGGAGCGCCGTCGTGAATGTGCGCTGCAGTCCCATCCACTCCGGTGGTGTTGATTTTGCCGCTAACCGATTTATCCGCGCCGACGGTAATCGTGCCGTTGCCCGTCGCCTTGGTCTTTACAGGGGGAACCACGTTGTCGCCGGATAGGGCGACTTTGATCGTTTGGCCCTTTCCCGCCGTCGCGCTCTTTGCCGCCCCTTCGCTCCTTGCGGTCCCTTCGCTCTTTTCCGTCGAAGCGCAGCCTGCGGCCACGAGGAGCACCGCGGCAACAGCCGCCGCAAGGGATGGTCTAAACATCCGAAGTAGAGTGTTCATGGGTTTGCCTCCATTGGGTTCGGAATTAAATAAGATGTAACCCTACTTAAGTTCATAGAGGCGATTGAAGGGAATGTCCAGGGGGGCGTCAAGTGGAGTAGCTGGGGGGCAAATCTTTACAGGCTGTTGAAAAAGGCCCACCTGCTTCGTTGCGCTCGATCGCCTCGCTCCAACGTATCAGTAAATACGCCTACGCTCGTCGATTTCTCGCGCGCCTCGCATCTGGACCTTTTTGAACAGCCTGGAATCAGGGTTTTTCAACAGTCTGTTTACCTATGACATTCGTTCCGCTCGTATGTTGAAGATGCCCGTTCGCGCTGAGTGGTCGAAGGGTGAACGGAGAGTTTTTCAACAGCCTGTAGAAAGTCTGACCCCGCTTCGACGTCTCACACTTCGAATTCTGGATAGCCCCGATACAAGTCTCTCCCGTCTATCAACGGGATTCGGCTAGTCTTCCGCGATTTGATCGATCATCGTACAGACAGCGTACAGTGACCTCCCTGCCGTCACCTTCTCTCCTTCCGCGCATGATCACTCTCCAGTCGTCCCTCCCCTCGCGCTCAATCGATTCCACGTCGATGTTACGATAACCTCTGTCTCGCGCCAGCTCCATACACTCGCGCCGAGCCTCCTGGCGATCGTCCCGACGGTCACGGGACCGGTCGATCGCCTCGCAACTTGCGAGACTCAAGGCAACTAATCCTGCCATCACCACAGTTTTTTTCTTCATGAGTGTCCCCTTCTCCATGAAAATGTTGGTCTGTCGGCACCTAAAATTATTCTCCACTATTCAGCAGAGGAGTCAATCGATTTCTACATCGGGCTCCTCTCCTCCTGGCAACGGGCAAGGCAGAAGCGGACCGTTCAAGAAGTTCAAATCGTTCAATCCCCGGGTCGAGTCCGGGGTCCGTTCAAGACGTTACAGGCTAACGCTGGTTCCAAACGTTCCAGTCGTTCAATCGCTTCGCTAGGGTCAAATCGTTTAGAGCCGGAGTTGGTGAAAGGATTCAGGCATTAGGAAAAATCAAAGTCTGGGTCGGCCAATTTGGAGAATTTTTTAAGTGTGCGGGCCGCCCGTGTTACTTACCCGGATTATCTTAGTTGCTTGATGTGCATAGCCGTGTTAAAAGCCGCCTGTTCCCGTTATCGGTTGAGAGAGTTCTGAATGAAGCCCATCCGGCTCTCGGCCCACGCGCTAAGCTATATCGATAAGCGAAGATTCGGCCGAAGTAGAAGAGGCCATACGGGAAACCCCGTGGCAACCGGCTGAACTGGGGCGCCTGGAGTGCCGTAAGGCTTATCCGTTTGGCAAAGAGTGGAACAAGAAGCTGTATGCGACAAAGGAAGTCCGTCCGATATTCGTTGAGCAATCTGGTGAAATTGTGGTGGTAACGGTCTATACTTATTTTTACTGACGGGGATCGCATGAAAATCAGTTACGATTCGGAAGTGGATGCGCTGAGCATCACGTTTCGCGAAACAACCGTAACCACAAAACATTTGGGCGAGGGGATCGCGGCGGATTATGACGCGGACGGAAAGCTAGCCGGCATAGAAATACTCGATGCAATCAAGCGCTTCGGCGGCAAAGACACTTTGCGCCAGGTTGTCATTGAAGGACTCGGCCCCACCCAAATCTCATAGATGACATGGCATAAAGGGTCGGGACTCTTTTTGTAACTCACGATGCTTTGAGCCGGTTGAAATCACGCGATCGATTCGCACCGGCTAAATCCAACCTCCCGTCTATCAACGGGATTCGGTTAGTCTTCCCCGATTTGATCGATCATCCTCCCACACCAAGGTTGTGAAGCCTTCGCGCTATTTCGACTGGCCGCCGATGAAGTCGAGCACGGCGCGATTGAAGATCTCCGGCTGCTCCCAGTACGTCGAGTGCCCGGCCTCGGGCATCAGCGCCAGCCGGCTGTTCGGAATCTCGGCCGCGATCATCCGCGAGATCGACGGCGGCGTCGACATGTCCGCAGCGCCGGCAATCAGCAAGGTCGGCAGCTTGAGCTCCTTGAGCCTCGCCTGCGTGATCTCATTCTTGAGCGTTTGCCGGTATTCGCGCCCGATCAGCGCCTTGTGCTCGAGCTCGAGCCACGCCTTCACGCCTTCGGGATTCGCCGCTCGGTATGACGGACCGAGCTCGCGAAATTCGGCCGGCATCTGCTCCCAGCCCTTGGGGCGAATGAAGGCCGCCGCCTTGGCGATCTCGCCGTCGCGCACCCCGAAGGAATTGCTGGAAATGGTCAGGCTCAGGAGCCGGTCCTGGTAAGAGAACGCGAAGTCCGACGCGATGCTGCCGCCGGCCGCCGACGCCACCACATGAAATCTTCTAAGGCCCAGGACATCCGCGAGGTGCCGAAGGTCCTCGGAGCCGATACCAGGATTGTTCGGGTCGAAGGGCGCGGAGTTGTAGTAGCCGCGCCGCGAAAAGGCGATGACGCGGTAACCGGCCTTTGCGAACACCGGCTGCTGGTAACCCCAGATCAGCGCGCTGCCGGTCGCCGGATGCAGAAGCACGATCGGCACGCCCTGCCCGCCCGTGTCCCAGTACCAGAGACGGGTGTCGGGAATCTGCGCCACGCCGTCCTTGGCCGGAACCTGCGCGGGGATGGGGATCGGTCTCATCGGATTGGCGACGGTTTGGCCGTGTGCCGTCTCGATAGGGCCCGTGCCGAGCGCTGCCAAGCCGGCAGCGAGCCTGATGGTCCGGAGGAACGCGCCCGCTGGCCGGGCGCAGTTGGAGGAATGGCTCTTGCCCATCGTCGCAGTGCTCCCTTCAGTATGCCCATTTTTTAAAAGAGATGCGCGGAGGGTTCAATTCCTTACAGGCTGTTGAAAAAGGCTCACCTGCTTCGTTGCGCTCGATCGCCTCGCTTCAACGTATCGGCAAATACGCCTCCGCTCGTCGATTTTCACGCTACCGCCGCCTTTGATTTCTTCTCCGCTATGTACTTTTTCATTGCAAGGCGCCTCTTTTGTCTCTTGCGCCTCTGCCGATTTTTTCGTGCATCTTCTTTCATGCTTATTCTCCTTGTGCGCCGGGATAAACCGGCGGGTTGTTTGCGGGATGGGGAGTTCCGCACGGCGAAGGTTAGCCACCCACGCCGGACTTGAGTCATGCGCGGCTGTCGGGGCCATGACGACGGTCGCCGGTTTTTGATCTTGCGTATATTGACACTTTATCTTCACCTCTACTAGAGGGAGTGTATGGCAAGACTATCGCGAGTTTTTGCATGCAGATCGAACGATCGGTCCTGTCTTAGGTAAAGACGAAGAACGGGAAGAAAGCGATAGCTTTGAGTACGAGCATGGCTATCGGCTCAACGAGATCGCCCTGCAAGGCCTGACCATAGAGTTTTTGCGCGAGTTCGGAGGGGCGACGAAGGTGTTTTCGGGCTGTCCTGACGATTCAGTGGGTACAATCGATCCTGGAGTGTTGTAACCCGCCTTTTTAGCTAGGATTCATGACTGCGATAATTCCTTTCAAGACGGTCCTATATTAGACAGTAATCTCTCTCCAGTCAGTGTAGAGTTTGAGCAATTCTAGGCGTGGGGTTTCACTTCTGAGGTTACTCGAAATTCTTTAAGTAAGCCTGACTTAACCCTCCTAATCTGTCCAACCAAAGGAGGTTGACATGCGGAAATTAATGGTGCTCTTTGCGCTCATGATCGCTCTCGGTCAATGGGGTTGCCAATTCCTCGGAGGATCGGCGTCAGGGAACAATACACCCGTG
>VBKE01000095.1 GCA_005879605.1 Deltaproteobacteria bacterium | reverse complement strand
CAAACAGTCACAACCAGGCGCTCCATCCACCGACGGATCGAGTCGTTCAGCCCGGCGACATTATTATCGGCGAGATCACGCCGTGCGTCGGCGGCCTCTTTGTCCAGATCTGCCGCACGATGGTTCTCGGCGAGCCCCCGCCGGTGGTGGTCGGGAAATATGCCATTCTCAAAACGGCCATGAGTCTGGGCATGGACGCAGCGAAGACCGGCGCGCCGGCGAGCGATATCGCCGAGGCGATCAACGGCACGCTTTGCGAGGCCGGCTACGAAAAGTATTGCCGGCCGCCTTTCATGCGAGTGCGCGGTCACGGCCTTGGCTGCGGCTCGTCGGCTCCGGGCAACCTGGAAGATGGCAATCAGACTAAACTGGAAGCGGGGATGACCTTCATCATCCACCCGAATCAATATCTGCCCGAGACAGGCTATATGACGCTCGGCGATACCGTCGTGATGACGCAATCGAAGGCGGAGGCGATGACGCGCTCGTCGTGGGACATCTACGTGAAGGAGTAGAGGACTGGTGAAAAAAGACTGGAGTAATGGAGTGATGGAGTAGTGCATTTCGAAACGCAATACTTCAATAATCCAAGACTCAAACTAAACACGGTTTTTCACTATCCTGCGAGGTAATCATGATCTTCGGCCGCCACTCCGTTCTGAAAAGAGGTTGCTCGACTTGGGATAAAGGGCAAATGCCGCCCGGGGAGTTCCAGTCCCGACTCGAAGCGGTGCGGCGGGAAATGGCGCGGCACAATCTGGATGCGCTGGTGATATACGGCGACAACTATTCCTTTGCGGACCTTTGTTACCTCACCAATTATTTTCCCAAAGTGCGGGGCGGCGTCGCGTTGGTCCCGCGCAACGGACCGCTATCTCTCCTGCTCAATATCGGCAGCCGCGACGTTCCTTTCGCCAAGAGCCTCACCTGGGTGGAAGACGTGCGCGCCTCAAACCAGGTCGGCCGCGACGGCGCGGAATTATTGAAGGAGAGGGGATTCACGAAAGCAAAGGTTGGACTTGTGGATTCCGGCCAAGGATTTCCGCTGCCGCAGCTCGAAGAGATGAAGAGCGCGCTGCCGGAAGTGGAATGGAAACCGCATCACTCATTGTTCCAACCGATGCGGCTGCAAAAAAACGCGCGAGAGCTGACAGCTCTTCGCGGAGCGGGCAAAGTGCTCAATGAAATCTGCGAAAGCGCGCGTGATTTCATCAGACAGGGAAGAAAGGAATTCGAGATCATCGCCGACATCGACAGGTTGGCGCGCGACAAGGGTGTCGAAGATATTCGTATCCTTGCCGGCGAGAAACGGTTGCAACCGCCGAGCTCGAAAGTGGTTACGGACTTGGGCGGTCACTGGGCACTTTATCTGGCGATTCAGCACGATCGCTATTGGGTGGAAGCGGGCCGCACTCATATTTTGTCGAGCGACTCCAAACTCCAAAGCGCGTATCAGAAAGCGCAAGAGATTGTCGCTCGGATGGCAGCGCAGTTGAAGCCGGGCGATGCGGTTACAGCCATTGACGAAGTGGCGCGCAAGCAACTCGGCGAATTCTACGCAACCGCGTCGATGTACGGCCTCGGCAATGGCATCGGCCTCGACCAGTGGGAGGCGCCGTTCCTAACGGAAGACGACGCTCGGCAGGTCGGATCGCCTTCGGTGGGCGCGGCTGTGCTTAACGAAAACATGACTCTGGCTCTTCGTATAACGTTCGAGACCGAAGGAAGGCTCATTCTTTTCGGCGATAGCTTTCAGGTCACTGCGAACGGGCCAGTTTCGTTACTCGGATAAGTGGTAAGGAAGAAGTTCAGGACTGGGTCATCGTCGAACACAAATCCAGGATTCTTACGCGGAAGGATTCTTTGCTGCGCGCTCAGAATGACACTGAGTGATTGTCATCCTGAACAAAGTGAAGGATCTCAGCAAAAAAATAATCAATTCATCCGATTGACTCGAAGCTTCCATGAGAATCGCCGTCGATATAGGTGGAACGTTTACCGACCTGGTCGCGGTGGACGACCGAGGTCAAGTTTATCGAAGCAAGTCGCTGACGACCCCGGATGATCTGGCGCGCGGGATCCAGGATTGTCTGAGCGGCGCAGAGATCGATGTCGCCGGAGCGAACTTTTTCGTGCACGGTTCCACCGTGACGATCAATGCCGTGCTGGAACGCAAAGGCGCGCGCACCGGTCTCATCACCACTAAAGGGTTTCGCGACGTTTATGAGATCGGCCGGGGCAACCGTCCGGAGGGCTACAACCTATTCTTCAAACGCCCTGTGCCTTTAGTTTCCAGGGACTTGCGCGTGGAGGTGAATGAGCGACTTTACGCCAGCGGCGAGCTGCTACAACCCCTTGAAGAGCAGTCGGTGATGGCGGCTATCGGTGTGCTCAAGTCGGGGGCTGTCGAAAGCGTCGCCGTGTGTTTGCTGCACTCTTATGCCAACCCGATTCATGAAAAGCGGTTGGGTGAACTGCTGCGCCAATATTTTCCCGAAGCTTACGTTTCGCTTTCTCATGAAATCCTCCGCGAGTTCAGAGAGTACGAACGCACCTCGACAACCGTGCTGAATTCTTATGTCGGACCGATCGTCAGCCGCTATCTCGTATCCCTGGAAAAGATGCTCGGCGATTCCGGCTTCAGCGGGACATTCCGGGTCATGCAATCCAACGGCGGAGTCATGTCGGCGGAAACCGCGATGAAGACGCCGGTGACGATGATGGAGTCGGGGCCGGTCGCGGGTGTCATCGCCGCGGCCCATTTAGGTGAGCAGCTCGACTGCCGGCACATTATTTCCTTCGACATGGGCGGCACCACGGCCAAAGCGAGTCTCATCAAAGACTTTCATCCGGAGGTGACAAGTAGCTACTACGTCGGCGGATACGTCTCCGGCCATCCGATGATGCTCCCCGTGGTGGACCTCGTCGAAGTCGGCAACGGCGGCGGCAGCATCGCGTGGATCGATCCCGCGGGTGGCCTCAAGATCGGTCCGCAAAGCGCCGGCGCGTCACCCGGCCCGGCTTGCTACGGTCAAGGCGGGATCGAGCCGACGGTGACCGATGCAAACTTGATTGTCGGAAGGATCGATCCGGAATATTTCCTCGGCAGCGGCATTCGCTTGCAGCGGGAGAAGGCCGCGCAGGCGATCACCGAAAAGATCGGTCAGCCCCTGGGGCTCTCACTCGAAGAAGCCGCGCTCGGAATCTTGACGATCGCCAATTTCAATATGTCGCTCGCCGTCCGAGCGGTGTCCGTAGAAAAGGGCTACGATCCGCGCGACTGCGTTCTTGTTCCCAGCGGGGGAGGCGGCGCGCTGCACGCGATCGCCATTGCGAGAGAACTTTCCGTCCCGCGGGTGATCATCCCGCCCATGCCGGCGCATTTCTCCGCATTCGGAATGCTGCTCGCGGATCTGAAGCACGATTACGTGCAAACTTTCGTGCGCGAGTTGAGCGAGACCACGGGCGCGGAAATCGCGGACGCCTTCGCATCGCTGGAAAAATCGGCGACCGAGATTTTGACCGAAGAAGGGGCGGCGCCGGAGCAGATCGTTCTCAGGCGATTCCTGGACATGCGCTACCGCGGGCAGGAGTACACCTTGCCGGTGCCGATCAACGAAGATCTCCGAGCGATCAGCGACTTCAACGCGATCCGTTCCCGATTCGATCAGCTCCATCAAGAACACTACGGCCACTCGGCGCCCAAGGAGCCGGTCGTGATGGTCAACCTCCGTCTCTCGGCGCTCGGCAGATTTGAAAATCGATTATCATTGGCGTCATCGTCCAGTGGCGGCGATGAAGGAGAGCGTGGCAAGCGGCGAGTCATTTTTGATAGCGGGCAGCAACCGGTCGATTGCCCGATCTATTTGCGCAGCGGGTTCAAAGCGGGTGATCGACTGGACGGGCCGGCGGTCATCGAAGAGCAGGGCGCCACGATCCTGCTCTATCCGGGCGACAAAATGCGGGTCAACGAGCTCGGCCATCTGGTGACCGACGTCGCAAGCTAATTTATTCGAGCAATTACGTTTTTGCCTCTTCGGCAAGCTCAGGGCGAGTGGATTTTAACTTTTTGGGTCAATTTTCCAAAGCTCTAAGAGTCTGTCATTCCCGAATGTCGGAAAGCCAGACTGAACTCCGACTGGACCCTCTTGTCAGGCGAGTTGGAGATTTCGTAGGATACGCCTAGTGTAGTGTCCCATAATTAGCTTGACTTATATCTATGACGGAAGCTATCTTATGTGACATGAGAATAGCGTCTCCCATCCTGTTGTCCGAGGAAGAACGTGCGGTATTGAGGACATGGACTCACGGAAGAAGTTTGCCGTTGCGATTGGTTCAACGTGCGCAAATCGTCGCGATGGCGGCGGAGGGAATCCCAAGCCAGGACATCGCGCAGACGTTGGAAGTTTCCAGACCGACAGTCCAGCTCTGGAGGGAACGATTTCTTGCCCTTCGTTTGGAAGGATTGAAGAAAGACGCCCCGCGGCCAGGCCGTATCCCAAGTCTCCCCCAGAAAAAAGTGCGGGCAGTCGTGCAGGCCACTCTGCACACGACACCCCGAGGCGCCACTCACTGGAGCATCCGCACCATGGCCAAGGCGCAGGGCATCAGCCGGATGGCGGTTCAGCGTATTTGGGATCGCCACGGGCTGAAGCCTCATCTGACCAAGACTTTCAAGCTCAGCCGCGACCAACGTTTTGTCGAAAAGCTCTACGATGTGGTCGGCCTTTATCTCAACCCTCCAGACAAGGCCCTGGTCTTGTGCGTCGACGAGAAAAGCCAAATCCAGGCACTCGATCGTACCCAGCCAGGGCTGCCGATCAAGAAGGGGCGCTGCGGGACAATGACGCACGACTACAAGCGCCACGGCACGACCACACTGTTCGCCGCGCTGAGCATGCTCGATGGCAAAGTGATTGGCGACTGCATGCCGCGTCATCGACACCAAGAATTCATTCGTTTTCTCAACAAGATCGACGCCGAAACGCCGTCCAATCTCGATCTGCATCTTATCGTGGACAATTACGCAACCCACAAACACCCGCGGGTCAAATCCTGGATGCGACGACATCCCAGATTCCACATCCACTTCATCCCAACGTCGAGTTCTTGGTTGAATCTGGTCGAGCGTTGGTTTCGAGAGATTACCGACAAGCGGATTCGTCGCGGCAGTTTCCAGAGCGTCCCAGAACTTATTGCTGCCATCAAAGACTACCTGAAATCTCACAACCAAAACCCTCGCGTTTTCGTTTGGAAAGCTTCAGCCGATAGCATCATGACCAAAATCGCCAAATGTAAAGAAGCGTTGGGGACACTACATTAGCTCCTCTGCCTCCTTAGGCAATCGACAAAGGAGACAGCCCTGAAGGGGCACGGCCGGGACCCGCTCAGTTTGCGCTGGGACCTTCGTTTCTATCTTAGGCTTCTCACGAAATTCCTCTGCGAGGATATCGTTGCAAAGGTCAACACACTCCTCACAAATGTACACTGTTGGACCGGCTATGAGTTTCCGCACATCGTGCTGCGTCTTACTACAAAACGAGCACCTCAGTATCTTGTCGGGAGATGACTCGGCCTCATCGGAGCCGCCTTGTCGTAAGAAGGACCACATGCTCATAGCAACTAACTAACACTATGTGGCTAAGCCGGTGCCGAATAAAGCGACCCGCGGGCGAGCGTTTTCGGCATCGGTTTTAAGCCGCGGGTTAAGCTGTTCAGTTCTGCTCATGGGCATCAAGTGTCCGAATGAGAAAGTCTTTGAGAAAACGACTTTCGTCGCGTGCGAGATAGCGTCCGAACCGCAACAG
>VBKE01000094.1 GCA_005879605.1 Deltaproteobacteria bacterium | reverse complement strand
GCCGTTAATCAATAGATTAAAAGCCTCCTGATCGCTCCCTGACAACTCAAGAATGACATCTTCGTCTAAACGGAGGTCCGCATGTCGGCGAAAAGTTTGCTCGAAGGGAACGTTCCGTGCCGGCCCCTCGCGGCAGGCAACCGTCTTGCCCTTGAGATCGCCGAGCCGTCGAATCGCCGGCCTGGCAACTAAATTGTAAGGACAGCTGTTCATCGCGCACCCGAGGATCCTCGTTGCTCCCGAATCGAGGAAATGTTGCAGCGAGGCGCGGCCAACGACGAGAGAAATCTGCGCCGTTCCGTTTTCGAGCCTGCGATAGCGTTCTTCCGTGCCTTGAACATGCGCCCAGGAAACTTCCAAGCCATATTTCTGAAAAATCCCCGCCTCGATGGAAAGATAGCCGCTCGGGTCGCGAGAGAATCTTCCCTCGGTTCCCTCGAGGTGTCCGTATATGACGTCGAGTTGAACCAGACTCATTCGAAATCCTCCTTATTAGCAAATGCTCAACCGTCTCTATATTACGCCTCGGGATCACAAACAAATGAGGACCGGATGAGGCCGTCGCACGGTGCTAACGACGACCATCGGTAGCCACCGCTGCTCCTTGACAAGGTCGCTTCTCCGGGAATAAATTCTAACCGGTTTCAACAATATTATTTTGCAAGCTGAAAGGAGGTCGCTATGCAGCTCTTAGATGTCTTTGAGATGGCCAAGGATAGAAAGAAAGGACAGAGACGCATGGATCTGTTCCGAAGGGAGAACCTTGACACGTGGATTTTGTGTTTCCCGCCGGGCGACGTCCAGAGGATGCACAACCACCCCTCGGACCGGACCTATTACGTACTTACTGGCCGTGGCATCATGAAAGGGCTCAATGAAACTCACGAACTGTCGCCGGGAAAGATCATCAGCATCCCCGCGCACGAATACTACGAGGGCTCCAATCCCTACGACGAGCCGATGATCCTCTTAGGTAACAGCCACAAAGCGACAGCAGAAGACGTTGCAAAGGCTGGCGGGCAACGAAACGAGATCGATGAAAAGACCGGCAAGAGAATTATTTACCAGCACGGCGGCGGTCGAGACGAAGGAGTACTTGCAGATTAGAATTTAAGTTTTGCGACAATTGCTTCAGCCAAGCCCGGCCGCGTTTACTCCGGCCGGGCTTTTTATTGTGACCTCAACGAATCGGCGAGTTGAAAAGCAGACTCTTTCCGACAAACGAAAGGCCTATGCTTGGTTCAGATTCTGAGTTAGCCGCACGTGAATGCGCCGGACGCGCTCCACCTGGCCTTTGGCGGGAAAGCGCTCGTAAAATCCTTCGGCGCGAAACTCCCGTGCCAAGTCGGCCCAAGGGCGTATGCAATCCAGAAATACTTTCGGTACCCGTTCCTGCTCCCAGCTTTGAAACAACTTGCGGTTTCGGATGAAATCGCCTAAGACGCGCAGCAGGGCCTTGAGAGTCACGTCCCGCGTAAACATGTATTTCTCGTTGTCTCCCCAGACCGAATCCATAACCTCGCGCACGGCTTTAAGGTAGTCACGGACCAGCGCGTAAGCGCGATCGGCGCGCATCTGAAAGTGCTCGTCGAAAAATCTTCGGTTGGACTGAACGATCTTGTAGAGTTCGTTGAAAACCTCCGACTGTAGAATCCATTTCTCTTGCCGGCTGCGGCCGCCCAGGCGGTTGATCCGGTACCGTAGCGGAGAATCGCTCTCCTCATAGAGCAAATTGACGATTTTTGCGGCGAGCTTTTTCTCCGGCGTCTCCCAGGAAACCCGCTCGTATAGATCGACCAGATGGGACTTGTTAATGCGGGTGTGCGTTGAATTAATCACGACGAACATCTCCGTGGCAAAGTCGGCGCTCTTACCGTCGAATAAAACGCACGGGACCTCCACCTGTTTGATTTGGTCCGGGTGTTTCTGGCGGAAAAAATGGAGCGCGGCCAGCCGGTGTTGACCGTCGATGACGAGAAACTTTCCCTCGGGCTCGCTCAGAAAGCCGACACTGTCGCTTGAATCGGACCTCCGGAAGCGCAGCGTCTCGTCTGTAAATAGCAGGATCGTGCCCGGAATCAGCGGCTGGGTTACCGCCGTTTCATAGAAATTGACGATCTGGCGGACCTTCCTGCGGTTGAGCAGGCGCTGGAATGATTTCTCGCTCTTTTCGATTCCGGCGATGAATCTGGCAACCTCGTCGTCCCCAGGCTCGTCGGCCTCGATGCGCTCCCCTTCGAAATAGTAGCGGCTGCTGAAACTGACCCGATCCAAAAGAGCTCCGGCGTCATAAGCGATGAAGTAAAACGACCCTTCTTTCTGAGTGATTCGTGTCACAAGCATATAGCTCCCTCCTAGAGGCGATTATAATTCTGTCGCTCACTGCTTACCAGACAAAAAAAGGGTGGCTACCAAAGCTGAAGAGTCAAGAGCTTCAAAGGCCGGAAACATACTGTACAGACTGGGTAAGTGAGATGATGTGCAGATTCACGGGGATGGTTACGGGATTAGCGGGTTTGCAGGTTATCGGGCTATGAGAACCGTCGGTTGACTGATAACCGATGCCCGGGATCAGATGCGCACGGTGTGGGCAAATGCTGAGCACCTTCATTGTGCTTTGAATAAACTTTCCTGTTCAGTTCCTTCGACGGAATTGCCCAGAGTGCCAGTCGATGGTGGCCCAATGCAACCGTTTGAGCAGCGGAGCAAAATAAAATAAGATCCGGCGCGGTTATCATCGCGACTGTCTCGGGAGGACTGATTCATGAATACTGGCGTTGCGCCCAAATGGTTAGCGCACTTTGCACGGACCGGGGCGCGGTTATGGCTCTCAATGGCTCTCGTCCTCGCATGGCTGAACCCGGCTCGCGCCAATCCTTATCTCGCGAAACCAGGAGAGCGAGCCGTCACGGTCCGAATTGCCACCTGCGCGGTCTCAGGCGGATTCGCCCATCTCTACACCGCCTTAGATAACAATCTGTTCGAGAAATACGGCTTCAAAATGGAACACGTGTTCATCCGCGGCAGCGGCCCATCTCTGGCGGCTTTGGCCGCGGATGAGATCCAATTCTTATATTGTGCTGCCGACGCTACATTGCCTTCGCTCGCCGCGGGTGTCGAGGTTAAGCTGGTCGCGGCGCCGTTGATCAAATTGCCCTATGTCCTGGTTACTCGAAAAGAGATTCACCGGATGGAGGATTTGAAAGGCAAGTCCCTGGGCGTGGCGCGGCCGGGGGATCTGAGTGACCGGCTGTCACGGGCGGTGGTCAAAAAATTCAACATTGCCGACGTTACGATGCGGCCCATCGGCGGGAGCCAATCCGAGCGCCATCAAGCGATGGCGGCGAACATCGTTCAGGGCGTACTCGTCACGCCGCCGCTGGATATCCGCGCCAAGAACGATGGGTTTAATATCCTCTATCATTTGATCGATCTCGACATTCCGTTTATCTATAGCTCCCTTCACGCAAGTTCACGCTCGATACGGGAAAAGCCGGAGATGGTGCAAAAAATGGTGGCGGCGTTCGGCGAAGCGATCAACTTTGTCGAGAAAAATCCCGCCAAGACTAAAGCTTCCATTTCCAAAGCCATGAGAGTCAAAGACGAAGAGGCGTTGCAAGTCTCTTACCACGTCTACACCAAAGATATCGTCGATCGGCACATGATCGTTCCGGCGGCGGCCGTCGCCGACTCCGTCGGCTTGGTTCGTGCCTCGGGCATTCAGGTAAAAAGGAAGCCGGAAGATCTCTACGATAATTCCTTCGTTAACAACTTGGAGAAAAGCGGTTTTCTGAAAGAGCTTTGGGGTAATGATCTGCGCGCAACCGGCCGGTAGACAAAGGGTTCCATTCGGACTGTGCGCGGCGGAGATTTTCTGAGGAGCCATCGCATTGTCGTTCCCTGTTTTTACAACCAAGGATTATGCGATCGATATGCGCGTCACAAGGCACAATGACTTCGCTAATTAACTGAAAGGGGCGGCGCGGCCTTCCGTTTACAGGTAGGGAAAGGAAAAAGATGAAAACACTCATACAAGGCGCTTACGTCGTCGGTTTCGACGGCAAGGAACACGAAATCCTCAAGGATGGTGTCGTGGTATTTCAAGACGATCGAATCGAGTTCGTCGGCAAAGAATATTCCCAACCGGTGGACAAAAAAATCGACGCCAGAGGCTGTCTCGTTTCTCCCGGTTTCATCGACACCCATTTTCACTCCGGCATCAATGCCAGTGACTACATCCTGAATGACTCGACGAAAACGGATTTCTTCGCTGCCAATTATTTAGCCCACGGCGGGCCCACGCGCGAGGGCGCTCATGCCGCTCATCTGAAAGACGTTGACGTGGGCCAAAGATTTTCTTTGATCCACGTTTTGAAGAGCGGCGTGACCACGACATTCGAGATCGGCGGCCCGGGAGGAGAGCCGCAGCAGTATGTCGACATGGTGGATCAGGTCGGCATCCGCTGCGCCACCGGTCCGAGTTACAAGAACGTCAGTTTCTTTCACGACCGTGAGGGTCGGTTGGAATACGACTGGGACGATGCACGCGGCAGCGAAGGGTTGAAAAAAGCCGTCGAGTTCGCCAAAAAATTCAACGGCGCGTGTAATGGCCGCATGACAACGATGCTGTTTCCAGGCCACGTCGACTCGTGCACGCCGCAACTCCTCAAAGACACCAAAAAGGCGGCAAAAGACGCGGGCGCGCGCATCCAGATTCACGCCACGATTAATCTCTTCGAATTCCATACCGTGATGCACCGCGAACGCTGCACGCCGATCGAACTGTTGCACAAGATCGGCTTTTTAGATCCAGAGGTTTCGCTTTCCCATTGTATTTTTACCAGCGGCCACAGCTGGCTTGCCTACCCGTATGGCGACGATCTCAGGATCATCGCTGATTCCGGCGCGTCAGTAGCCTATAGCCCGCTCAAGTATTTGAAGCTCGGTATCACGATGGAGTCGTTCGACAGATACCGAAAAGCAGGGATCAATATGGGCATCGGCACGGACACCTTTCCCAAGGATATCATCTCGGATATGCGCTACGCCGCACTCGCCTCACGCGTCGCTGACAAAAGCTTCATGTCCGGTCACCCGCGCGACGTCTACAACGCGGTGACGTTGGGCGGCGCCAAGATGCTCGAACGGAACGATTTGGGGAAACTGCAAAAAGGAGCAAAGGCGGATATCACCATCGTCAACCTCAGAGACATCGCCTTCGGCGCAGTCCGCGATCCGATTCGTTCATTGATGGAAACCGCCGTTAGCCGCGACGTGCGCACTGTCATTGTCGACGGCGAGACGCTGGTCGACAACGGCAAATACCTTCGTCTGAACGAAGAAGAGCTGCTTGACCGGGTTCAAGCCAAAGGCGAACAGGTCTGGGACAGCGTCCCCAAAT
>VBKE01000093.1 GCA_005879605.1 Deltaproteobacteria bacterium | reverse complement strand
ATTTCGCAGATATGGGTCCAGAGTTGGTTGTGGTTCATTTTTCCGTGGCCGCAGCAGAACGCGAGAATGGGATTCGGGGTGCTGTCTGTCCTTGTGGCTTTTCTCGGGTTAGTCAATTGGCTCTTTCGATCTAGTTTTGATGTTACTGCAGAAATGCGTGCCACTATACGGATTGAGGAAGTGAACACCGCAACCTGGAAATCGTTTTGGGAAGCTGTGCTTCTTATGGTCGTCTGCTTAGCAATTTGGCAACTGTTTAGCGCATCGCGCTTCAACTTTCTCCGTGTGTCTCCATTTGAACCTATAAACGCTGCTTACTATCTCTTTATGAGCGGCGAGATCTGGGGAGATATAAGGCTTTCGCTGCTGGAAGTAGTTGGCGGTATGGTT
>VBKE01000092.1 GCA_005879605.1 Deltaproteobacteria bacterium | reverse complement strand
AAGCTCTGTGGGGGTTGCGTGAGCGTCCTCTTCTGTATCGCGTCCTGATGGCCATCGATGATTCATTGCCCATCGCATTTGTGACTATGTGCTTTGGAGAGCTATATGCTGCGACGGCAGGACTTGGATTCATGATGACCGTAGCAAGCGCCACGGGTCAAACCGACAAAGGGCTTGCCGGGTTTCTGATAACTCTAGTACTGCTCGTGACTCTATCATCCACTCTAAGATCGGTTGTTAAGCGACTTTATCTCTCGGAAAGCAGCTCGCAGGCTCTTCCGGTTTAGGTACAAGAGAATTGAAGTCTTTCCACTTCGCCGGGGTACCAAGCTGATCGATCAATGCCGGTCTTTTT
>VBKE01000311.1:1550-21445 GCA_005879605.1 Deltaproteobacteria bacterium | reverse complement strand
CGCTCCTTGGCGGATATGCAGGGAGCGATGCTCGTCGTCTCTCAATTCACTTTGTATGCCGATTGCAAAAAGGGCAACCGCCCTTCGTTTACTGCCGCCGCTCCTCCCGCCGAAGCTCAAAGATTGTACGATCTTTTCGTAGAGCGACTGCGTAGCTCAGGGCTCAATGTAACTACCGGCAGATTTCAAGCCAAGATGAGTGTCTCGCTTGTAAATGACGGCCCGGTTACTTTCATCTTGGAAGCGTAAGATATGCATGTCGTTCTCCTTGAACCCGAGATTCCGCCGAATACAGGAAGCGTAGCGCGGCTGTGTGCCGCGACGCTTACGACACTCCACTTGATCGAGCCGTTGGGCTTTAAAATTGACGACAAACACTTGAAGCGCGCGGGTCTCGACTACTGGGAATTCGTCGACCTTCACGTGCACAAATCGTGGGCAGAATTTCGCCGGCAATTCGACAGCCAAAAGCTGCTCTATTTCTCTAAGAAAGCAACCCGATCTTATACCGCGGCTCGCTACCAAGAAGACGATTTTCTGGTTTTTGGGCCGGAGACGCGAGGTCTGCCGCAAGCGCTGCTCGATAAATATCCTGAGCGCTGCTACCTCATTCCCATGATGGGTACAGGGGTGCGCAGTTTAAACCTCTCCAATGCGGTCTCAATCGTACTTTACGAAGCTCTCCGGCAATTGGGAAAAACTTGACCCGAAAGGGCGGGCCTTGACGCCAAAAATGAATATGGTTATCTATCACTACCAAAAATTCCAATCGGAGGGGGTTCTATGAGGATTGGGGCCGCAACAACTCGCGCCCGGACATCAGGGTGTTTTTTTATATGTCTGTTTCTCCTGTCAGTCGGTATCGTGTCCTTAACAGCGGCGGCTGAAAAAACCGAACAGAATGCCGCCTCTCAGTCAAAAGAGTCCTTCAATTTAATTCTTCCGTTCAAAGACTTGACCGTGGGTCAGGGACAAGAGGTCTCGATGGACGTGGAGGTCGTCAACCGGCGAAGAGATCCGGTAGAAGTGAGCTTATCAATCGATGGCGTGCCGCAAGGTTGGGACGTAAATTTCAACTCTCGTTATCCCAGTTATCCCATTCGTTCAATTATGGTGCAGGGGAGTGACCAAACGACAAACAAGTCCACCACGGTGGAGTTCAAAGCTAAAGTTCCCGAGAACGTGAAGCCGGGAAATTATCAGATCAAGGTCACGGCTAAAGACGCCGCCGCCACGACGCAGTATGTCGAAACGGTCACCTATCGGGTGACCTCAAAGAAGGTCGAAACCGGCGGATTGCAACTTACAAGCCAGTATCCCGTGCTAACTACAGCTTCCGGCCAAACCCTCAAATTCACCGTCGACCTCAAAAACCAGACGAACAAACCCTTAACGACATCAATGGTCGCAAAGCCTCCGCAGGGCTGGACGGTTCGGTTTAAGCCTCAATTTGGTGATCAGCAAATTTCTTCTATTCAGCTAAAGGAAAACGCGACAGAGACGTTGAGCGTGGAAATCGACTCACCGGCAAACGCGGAAGCCAAGGAGTACCCGGTGAGCGTCCAGGCTCGAGCTGGCGCGTTCGAGGCGAACGCCAATTTGAAAGTGACATTGAAGGGAACCCAGGATCTTAAAATGGGATCGGCGACCGGGACACTCAACACATCGCTGACCGCCGGCACCAAGACTCCCGTCGATTTCCTCGTCGGCAATGCGGGAACTGCTCCCATTCGTAATCTCGGTTTCATCACCAAGAAGCCTAACGACAAATGGCAGGTCGACTTTAGGCCGGACAAAATCGCCCAGCTTGACCCGGGCCAGGTGCAGCAGATTAAGATGGAGGTCCTCGCGCCGGATCGCACAATCGCCGGTGACTATCTTCTCAATCTGACCGCCAACTCTCCTGAGGTAAATAAGTCAGTTGAATTTCGCGTTACGGTTTCGACGCCGACTATCTGGAACTGGGTTGGCTTCGGCATCGTCGGCTTGGTGGTCATAGGACTGGCCGTCGTCTTTTTCCGTCTGGGCCGCAGATGAGCGCTGTTGTCGAAACCCATAATCTCACGAAGCGCTACCACGACAAGCTCGCCGTGAATACGCTCAATCTGGTGGTTCAGGAGGGAGAAATCTTTGGCTTTCTGGGGCCTAATGGAGCAGGAAAGACGACAACGATTCTCATGCTCCTGGGGCTGACCGAGCCCACGTCGGGCCGGGCCTCAGTTTGTGGGTTCGATCCCACCCATGAACCCCTTGAAGTCAAGCGGCGCGTCGGTTATTTGCCCGAGAATCCCGGTTTTTATGAGGACCTCAGCGCCAGGGAAAATCTTCTCTATATGGCGCGCCTGAATCGCATACCAGAAGATGAAGCCAGCCGACGAACATCTGAAGTCTTGGAGCAAGTCGGCTTGAGCGAAGACGGTCGCCGTCTGGTTCGAGAATATTCGCGAGGTATGAAACAGCGGCTGGGGATCGCCGAGGTCTTGGTGAAAAATCCCTCAGCCGTCATTCTCGACGAACCCACATTGGGCATCGATCCAGACGGGGCGATTCAAGTCCTCGAACTGATCAAAGGGTTGAACCGAGAGCACCGGCTCACTGTCATGCTCTCATCCCATCAGCTTCAACAGGTCCAACAAATCTGTAACCGCGTAGGGATCATCGTGAAAGGGAGACTGATCGTCCAAGGTGAAATGGACGAACTTGGCCGGGCAATTCTCAAGGGACGCCAGTGGAATTTTTTGCTGGACGTGGGCGGTGGCACCGACGGTCTCGAAAACGACCTACGCGCGATCAACGGAGTTGATGAAATCGAGAAGCGCACCCATGGCTTGTTTCTCCGTTGTACCAGGGACGTTCGTCCCGACGTCGTATCGTTGGTCGCGCGCAAAAACCTGCCGCTTCTGCAGCTTCGTTCCGAGGATCCGACCCTGGAGGAAATTTACCTAAAGTACTTTCGCGAGGCATAAAGATGGGTGTCGTCTTTTGGAAAGAACTGGCCGATCATTTCAGCAGCCGCCGATTCATGATTCTTCTGGCCCTGATTATCTTGATCGGTCTCTGGTCGACGTACGCCTCTGGTCAGGCAATCCGGCAAGACACTGAAAACAGTCCGGCGCAATATGTTTTTCTTCTCTTGTTAACGTCGGGCACTGGGACCGTGTTTTCCTTGGCAACTTTTTTGGGATTCTTCGGACCCCTAGTCGGCATCACACTGGGTTTTGATTCCATCAGTGGCGAGTATGCCAATGGGACACTGAGTCGCGTGCTGTCGCAGCCTATTTACCGCGACAGTCTGATCAATGGAAAATTCTTCGCGGGCTTGGCGACGGTTGCCATACTCTGGGGTTCGATTCTGTTGTTAGTGATCGGGCTCGGTATCACGCTATTAGGATTCCCTCCGAACTCCGAAGAGCTGTGGCGCATGCTGATCTTTACCACGGTGGGCGTTTTTTATGTCGGCTTTTGGCTCGCGCTCGCCATGCTTTTCTCTCTGCTCTTTCAGAAAACCGTCACCGCCGCACTTGCCTCAATGGCGATCTGGCTCTTCATGACGCTCTTCGTCGTTATCGTTAGTCAAGGGATCGCAAATCTAGTTGTCCCCAATCCCACTACGCCGGAACAGCTGGCCCGTCAGGCGGATATCGAAAACATTGTCAGTCGCATCTCTCCGAGCACCCTCTTCTCGGAAAGTGTCAGTATTCTGCTGAATCCCGCAGCCCGCGTTTTTGGATTTGCGCTCCAGAGTCAAGCCGAGGGTATTCTACCGACCCCACTCGCCCTTGATCAGAGCCTCAATCTGATCTGGCCCCACATAACGACCCTGTTCGCGCTGGTGCTGGTCTGTTTCGGGATTTCGTATATCATTTTCATGCGCGCCGAGATCAGAGCGTAGGCTCCGCCCGAATCTTTCTCAACAGTATTCCTTCCCCAAACCCAACTCACGGCAGTTCTCAATTTGCGCTGCTTAGACGGCGTCTTGGAACTTCGCGGCATAATTGTTGATATATAAACTAATTGTGACTAATATTACGACAATTGACAATTCACGGGAGGCGGAATGGCGTACGCCGATTTGCGACAATATCTAGCAGCACTTGAAGAGCGGGGAAAGCTCAAGAGAGTGAAGAAAGCAGTGGATAAAGACTGGGAATTAGCTGCGGTTTGCCGGCAGCTTTTCAAGAAAATCCCACCCGAAAAAAGACCTGCACTGCTGTTCGAAAACGTGAACGGGTTCAACATTCCGGTCGCAGCCGGCGTGCTCGGAGCCTCTAAAGAGATTTATGCAATTGGCTTAGAGACCGACTCGGTCGAGGGAATCAATCGGAAGTGGGAGCACGCACTGGAGCATCCGATCTCACCAAGAATGGTGAAATCCGGCGCTTGCAAAGAGAATATTCTATATGGCGACCAGGTGAATATTCTCAAACTGCCGGTGCCCATATGGACAGTCGGAGAAGATCCAGGTCCATTCTTCACGTCACCGTACGTGATCACCAAAGACCCGGAAAGCGGCCAGCGCAACGTGGGAACCTACCGGATGCAGGTCAAAGGCCCCAACAAAACCGGCTTCCTGATCGGCGCGCACCAGGATGCCTCGTGGCACATCAGAAAAAACAATCAACAGAATAAACCGACGCCGGTTGCGGTGGTAATCGGCGCCGACCCATCGATAGGCTACGTTTCGGTATCAAAAATGTCGGAAGCACTGGACGAATTTGCGGTAGCTGGGGCATTGCGCGGAGAACCGGTTGACCTGGTCCCCTGCGAGACGGTGCCATTGGAGGTTCCCGCCACGGCCGAAATCGTGCTGGAAGGAGAAATCCCCGCGAACGCTTTGGAGCATGAGGGGCCGTTCGGCGAATATACCGGTTACATGGGTCCCGCCGGCAACGAACCTTTCTTTAACATCAAATGTATGACGTTTCGCAACCATCCCGTTTACCAGGCTTTCATCAGCCAGATGCCCCCGTCCGAATCTAGCTGTATTCGCGCGGTCGGTCGTGAATGGCCGCTATTTAAGCATCTCAAGCATACATTGCGGCTTCCCGTCAAAGACGTCAGGCTCAAGGAAGCCGGCGGCAGCGGCGCCTACGTAGTGGTCTCAGTACACAAACAGTTCACGGGCCAGGTGAGGCAATTGATGTACGGAATCTGGTCGATGCGAACCGGCTTTGGCAAGTTTACAGTGGTGGTGGATGACGATATCGACGTCTGGGACGACTTTGCAATCGACTGGGCACTGAGTTGGAGAGTTAGGCCGGATCGCGACGTTTACATCGAAAAGGACGTTCAGGCGGTCGGTCTGGATCCTTCCCAGGGCCCGCCATCCGTGCCGCAACATCACCCGAGCCGCTACATCGGTTCCCGGGTCGCCATCGACGCCACCCGCAAACACGAATATCCCGCAGTATCGTTACCCCCGAAGGAACACTTGGACATCGTCGCGAGCAAGTGGAAAGAATATGCAATTGAGGACTAAACAGTTGAAGCAGTTCAAACCGTTGAAATCGTGCAACTCATCCAATGCCACTGGTTTTATTTCGTGCTTAAACGTCTTGCACTGTTTGAAAGGATTGAACGGCTTGAACGCCCAACGGCTAATAGCCGGCTGAGCGCATCTTTTTCGCCGCCGCCATGATCGACTCGATGATCTTCTTATAACCCGTACAGCGGCAAAGGTTGCCGTGCATGAAATGCTTCAGTTCGTCTTCGGTGGGTTTTGAATTCTCATCCAGAAGCGCTTTCGCCGCGAGAATCATCCCCGGGGTGCAGAAGCCGCACTGGAAGCCTCCATGTTCAATGAACGCCTCTTGCAGCGGATGAAGTTTGCCGTCTTCGGCCAAGCCTTCGATAGTTAGCACCGATCTATCCCTAACCTCGAAAGCCAGGGTCGTACAGGCACTGACGGGACGCCCGTCCACGAGTAGTGTACAAGCTCCGCAGACTTGGACGTCGCAGGACCTTTTGACGCCCGTTAGACCCAGCCGTTCGCGGACGACGTCGAGCAACAACTCATGAGGTTCGACTTCGAGCTCCTGTAAACGTCCATTCAACGTAAAGGAAACCGGAATAGTCTGAGTATCCGCGCGTCTGGACATCGCTTTGGACATTTAAATCCCTACTCTTTCCCTCAACACTGGCTCACGGCGTTTTGAAAAGCTCGCTTCAGCAACACTCCGACGATGTGCTCTTTGTATTCCTGAGAACCGTGAAGATCGCTGATCGCCCGCGCCGCGCGTCCTGCAACTTCTCCAGCCTCTGCCAACCTGTGTACCGCCTCATCCGTGCTCTTGCCTTTAAGTATGGCCTCCGATTCCGGTACGCTTTTCGGCGCCGGCCCGGCGCACCCTACCGCGATCTTGATGTCGCCCACCGATTTCCCATCGTCGCTTAGCGTGAGCGCGACGGCAACCCCCACACTGGGTCTTTCCAAATAACCAAATTTTAGATAGGCAACCCCGGATTTCGCCTTGGGCACCGGCACCTGAATTTCCGTCAGCATCTCATCCGCTTCCAAACAGGTCTCGTAGGCATCAACGAAAAACGCTTCAGCGGTGATTTCCCGCTTGGATGAAGATTTTTCCGCCACCATCTTCGCTCCCAGAGCCATCAGCAGGATTCCAGGATCGGCGTGTGGCTCGGCAAAGCAGAGGTTCCCGCCAAGGGTTCCCACCTGCCGAACACGGACATTAGCTACATTCTTTTCGAGCTTCACCAGAGCGGGAAGCCTCTGCTGCAGCACCGGCGCCGTCTCCAATTGACGGTGCGTGCAAAGCGTGCCGATATGCGCCGTACCATTATCAAGTTTGACTTCGTTCAACCCCTTGAGTTTTTTGACATTGATAAGCCGTTCGTACTGGACAAGACCTTCTTTCATCGCCAGCAGCAACTCCGTTCCGCCGGCATAGACTTTTGCGGATTCGCCAAATCGCGCCAACAGCTCGGATACTTCGCGCACGGTCTCGGGTTCCTCCAAGCGGAATCGACGCAACATCCTAAGAATCTCCTTCCAGTTGCTTCTTCACGGCTTGGGTAAATTCATCCAGCACTTGATCGGCTTTTCTCTTAATGATGCCGTGCCCCAACGCTGCCAGCTTACCCAGAATATCCACTCCCGCGACGAATCCAAGCATGGTCTTGCCGTCTTGCTCTCGGAGGTGGACATTCAACTCAATCTTCATCCGGCTGCCAATCTTGTTATCCGCTCCCGAGGCCTGGGCTTTGATCCGCGACAGTTCTTCCGTCTCTAAGACTTCAATGGTCGTTGGAAATTCCACACGAAAGGGGCCTACCTTTTCAACCATCGTCGCCGAATAGCGTTTACCCGCTTCTACGGTTTTCGCTTCCTTGCATCCGGGAACACAAGCGATAAAGCGATCCACGTCCCAGATAAAGTTCCAAACTTTTTCTCTGGGCGCGAGGATTTCTACTTCTTTTTCGAATCGCAACTGATGGCCTCCTGGTATTTTTTGCTATCAGAACTCCGTCCAGCGCGCAAGCGAAGCATTAGCTTTGGAGCTAATCACAACCGGCTGGATTTCCTACAAACACCCGCCTGAGAGTATTATCGGGGAAGAAGCGCGATCGCGGAATTAACCGCGCTAAGGTGAGTGAGAGCGTGTTACGCCCCTGCGGCGTCGTTTACTTCTTTCAGCTCTTTGCTGAGGTAAATCTTGAGTTTCTTTTTCACCCGTTCTTCGATTTGACGCACCCGCTCACGACTAATACCGTATTTTTCGCCGATTTCTCTAAGCGTCAGTGGCTCTTCATTCAGCAGCCTTTCCCGGTAGATGACTAACTCTTTGTCCTTCAAATTCTTGGCGAAGAGTTCCATCTTCTCTCGGAGTAGATCGCTATATTGCGTCTCGGCAAACTGCTCCTCCGGGCTTTGTTTATCGTCGGGCAGGAAATTTAGCAGGGTGGCCTCGTCATCGTCGCCGATAGGCATATCCACCGACAGATCTCGACTAGCCAGTCGTTGTTCCATTTCCACGACTTCGTCTTCTTTAACATTAAGCCGCTGAGCCAGAAGCTTGGGTCCCGGAGTCAGTCCTTCCGCCTCGATCTTCTCCTTCTCCTTTTGTAAGTTAAAAAACAATTTGCGCTGTGCCTGGGTGGTGCCGATCTTCACCATGCGCCAGTCATTCATAATGTAACGAATCATATAGGCACGAACCCACCACACCGCGTAGGACGGGAACCGGACGCCGCGGTACGGATCAAAATTCTTTACGGCTTCCATCAATCCCATGTTCCCCTCTTGGATAAGATCAAGAAGACTTTTGAAGGCTTTTTGGTACTCGCGCGCGATCATGACAACGAGACGAAGATTGGACGTAACCAGCTTGTAGGCCGCTTCGACGTTACCATATTCTTTGTATTCGACTGCTAACCGATGTTCTTCTTCCCGGCTCAGCAGTGGAAATCGGCGGATTTCGGCCAGGTAGCGCTGAAGAGGATCGAACGCGACGAGGGCTTTGCTCCTCGAATCGACATCTTTATCGTCATCGATGATGTCTTTGGAAAGATCGATTTGAGGCAAAGGTAGGTCTCTTTGCGGGTCTTTTTCTTCTCCGGCCATGAGCGGTTCCTCAATTCCCACTACCAAAGAACCCCTTGCCAGCTATTGGAGCTGTTTCCAACTATACGTTGATTGAAGAAGTTTGGAACCAAAGGAGAAAAATGAGCTAGGGCTCACTGGTTGTTGCTCTCCGAACCTTGCCGTCCGCGATTTCTCTCAGGGCGACGACGACTTCGCGGTTATCTGATTCAATTAGCGGCTTTGCGCCCTTGAAGAGTTGTCTCGCTCTTTTGGAGGCTAACATGACCAATTCAAACCTGTTGTTAACCTTTTGCGAGCAATCCTCGACAGTGATTCGGGACATCGAATTCTCCTTTGTTTACGTACAGAGGGATTGAACCAGATTTTGGCCCAGCAGTCAATTCAATAGCGCCGGGATGTTACCGTGCTATCAGCGAATTTTCGACTGCCAAAGTTCCGCCGGGCCAGGGATACGATGTTCGCTTCGCCTTAAAGGCGAGGAGTTTTCACAACTCCCGAAAGGGATACAGAAGATCGAAGGGAAGTACTATGGGTGGAACTAAAAAAGGTATGTCAGTGCTCGATTTGTTTGCAGGCCTTGGTCTTTGCGAAGGCCATATCGAGAGCAAGTCCGGTAACGATCGCCTGCCAAGCATCATCTTCAGACAATCCTCTATTCTTAATAGAACGCCAAAGATAGATGATCTCCTCTTCGGTGACGCTATCAAAGACATCCTGTTCACGTTCTTGATCTAGTGCAGGGATTGGATTGAATCGCATATAATTTTCCTTGGTGGACAGACTCTCGGTTAGGAGAAAGACGCAAGTAAGATGCCAGGCGCCTAAGTAACTGAAAATACGTGGCGTCGTACCTCTGACAAGGACTTGGATGGGTAAAATCTACGCGAAGATTGTCGATTTTGGCTCAAAAAATTGACAATAACTGTAGGGCTCGACGCACAACAGGCACCGAATTCCAGACGGTCTAGCCGATAACTGCAACGCCGGAAATCTCGATCATACAATCCGGGTTATATAGCCGCGTGACTTCGACTAGAGTGATAGCAGGGAAGTATTTTCCGAACACCTCGCGATAGGCGGCTCCGAGCGGCTGCTTATTATTCCAGTAGGCCTGCAAGTCAGTAATGTAGATTGTCAAAACTGCATAGTCGTTGGCCCGTCCCCCGGCTGCTTCAACCGCTGTCTTGAGATTTTGCATGACCTGGCTAAACTGCGCCACCAAATCTCCCCTACCTACGACTTCGCCGTTGGCATCGAACGGTGCCTGCCCGGCAACGTGAATAATTTTTCCACCCGTAATCTTGGCCACATGAGCGTAGCCGACTGGAGACTCCAAGCCCTCGGGGTTCAATAATTCAAACGGCATCTAAGCTCCCTCCCCGGTCGTTACCGGAGTCCAATAGTTGATGAAGCTTCTCATCTCGCCGACGACATCTTCCGAGGCCGCCACATAGGGAAGAATAATTCGTGTCGCGCCGGCGGCTCTATAAGGTGCAATTTGTTCAACAACCTCCTCCGCGGAAGTGGCAGCCACCAAAGGTAAGCCATCGAAGAGCCGGTCCGTGATCAATTTTCGCGCGGCGTGAAATCCACCCGACTTCCACGCCGAACGCATCGCTTCAACTTCGGATGCGAAACCCATGCGTCCCAGGAGATCGCGGTAGTAGTCTGCCAGCGCATAATATGTAAGCGCATGACTCAATGCTTCACGGGCCGCGTCGTAAGTGTGGGCGATGGAGCATCGGATCTTGCAGATGATCTCCATGGCAGCCGGGTCCTTTCGGGCCTCTCGAGCCCCTTGCCTAACTGCGTCAGCGATTCGCCGGATCTCAGCGGGATTGGCCATGTTGATCAAAACACCATCGGTGATGCTACCCGCCAATCGACTCATCTTCGGACCGAAAGCCGCCAAGTAGACTGGAATCGGGCTCATAGCGGGTTTGAATGCCATTTTGAAACCATGAGAGGTGAAATATCTCCCGTCAAAATCGAGCTTCTCTCCTCTCACCCCGCGCCGCACGATTTCGAGATATTCTTGGAGGCGACTCATGGGATGGTCCATGGTAACCCCATGCCATTTTGCGATGGTCGGGTTGGATACGCCTATGCCGAGCAGAAAGCGGCCTCGAGATAGTTCGTCGAGTCCAACGGCTTGAAGCGCCAGGGTCGCCGGCGTCCGCCCAAGAATGTGGTATACCGCGGAGCCGATCTTCATTCGGTTCGTGACGGCAGCAACGGCAGACAACATGACCGTCGGATCTTTGTTGTTAGCTTCACCGCCCCAGACGCAACCGAACCCGTGCGCCTCTGCCGACCGAGCGAGCTCCGGTATAGCATCCATGGGCAGCTGGGCGCCTGAATTAAATTCGATATCGATTTGCATCGCCGGCACTCAAAGTCAAACCATCGGCAGAATAAACATTCAGCCCTTCCGCATCACAAGTAGCTCGTCGGTAAATTAGTCTTCAAGATCTCGATCTTCTCCGTCTTCTCGATGTAACGTATGAAGCGGTACTTATTTTCTATTTCATCCATCGGATATGGCGAAACCTCGATCCGCCCGGTTTCAACCTTCGCGCCGATAAAAGTTAGCTGGCGTTCCGCCAGCGCGCGCGACACGGCTTCAGCAAAAGATTCGACTGAATGCGCCCAAAGAGTATGCTGGATTCCTGCCGCACGGGCCATGGCGACTAAATCCGCGCCGTGGGCGGTAGCGGTTTCTCCGCAGCCCGACGCTTCATAGACCTGGTTATCGAAGACTATATGAATGAGATTCGTTGGATTCATCCGCGCTATGGTCGGGAGCGAGCAGAGATTCATCAATAAAGATCCATCTCCGTCAAGCGCGATCACCTTGCGCTGCGGCAAACCCAGAGCCATGCCCAGCGCGATGGAAGAGCAGAGCCCCAACGTTCTAACACGAAAATTCCCGTCGCCGGGTCGAAGGGCGTTCCACTCTAACGTCGTCGCCCCGGCGGAACTCACGACTAAAGCATCCTTCGCTTCACCGGATAACGCCTTCAAGCAATCAAATCGTCTCATCGCTTTCTACTTCCGCTCGTTGATTTGGAGAGGACATTGAGAGGTTGTGGGTCTCAAATAGCGCCTGCGGCAGGCCGGCGGCCCAGAACTTCCTTGGTGAGCAAAAGCGCCACCGGCCGCTTGGAATCTTCGGCCAGGACTTGGGCTCGTTGGATCACTTCCTTTGCTTGTGCAAGTTCGCGCAACGTGTAGAAACGGATGCCCATTGCATTCAATACCGGCTCAGTCATACCGCCGCTCGTGCTGAATGTGCGATCGCTGATATCCCCCGCGTAATAGATCATCAGCAGAAGGGGAATCTGGTATTGCAGTAAAGTGCTGACGATGGCGTTGTTGCTATTGAAGAAGCCCCCGTTTTGCATGACAACCGTGCACTTCTTGCCGACGAGATAAGCCCCGGCACAGATGCCTATTCCCTCTTCCTCCCGACATAACGGCACGTGAATGACGTCCCGATCCTGCTCGATCAAGCGCAAAAGCTCCGCCAGATTGATGTCCGGTAAGCTGGCTATCAGATTGATGCCGGCTTCTTTTAATCCGCTCAGTATGGTTCTTGCTGCTGCGTCTACCTTCAATCGATCTTTCCGCTTCTGATTGATAAACCCGCTTAACACCAAACTGCCGGCAGATCAACCGGGGTTCTTTGCGCCAATGGCACTTTTCCTTTCGGGAAAATCTTAGTATAAAGTCCTCGTAAACTCGCCGCATTCAAAGAGCGAAAGGATCAACAGACTCGGACAAACAGCCAGAAAGGAGAAAAAAATGATCAAACTTTACGATTTTAAATCGTCGCCTAACTGTCAACGGGTCAAGGTCGTCTTGGCGGAAAAGAATCTGCCATACGATATAGTTCCCATCGATCTGAGAAAGGGCGAGCAAAAGACGCCCGAATACCTGAAGCTCAATCCCTACGGTAAAGTTCCCGTCCTGACAGATGACTCTACCGTACTCTACGAGTCCTGCATCATCAACGAGTATTTGAACGAAAAATACCCAAATCCGTCCCTCATGCCCGCCGATTTGGAGAAACGGGCAAAGGTGCGTATCCTGATCGATTACGGAATGGCTCACTTGGACGGGCCTTATCAGAAACTCCGCATGGAACTGATGAAGGAGCCAAAGGAACAAAATGCGCAGGTCATTGATGCGGCCAAAAGCGAGCTACGTAAGCTTTTACAACATCTGGAGAATGAAATCGGCGACCAACCGTATTTATGCGGCGACTTCTCTTTGGTAGACGCCGCGCTGATACCACGTTTCACGCGCCTCGAGGGTTTCGGTGTGCTTCCCGATTCCTCGCTGCCGCGTCTGGGCAAATACCTTCACAGGATGAAAGAGCGACCGTCGGTAAAAACGATTCTTTAGAAATTACAGACGGATGTTGTCCTCTTCTGTATTCACGGTGATCTAACCACGCATGGAGAAGCCGAGAAGCGGTTTCGCAGCCAACCTCTTTTCGGCTCTCCTTCGCCCATTTATACGCGGCCTCGACAAGTCCTCGCTGCCAAAGTACGAAGGCAAACTTTCTATTCCGGGACTAACAAACAAGGTCAGCGTCTTCTGGGGAAGCCATGGCGTGCCGCATGTCTTCGCCACCAACGAGCGCGATCTATTTCTGGCGCAGGGTTATCTCCACGCCCAGGAGAGACTCTGGCAGATGGACATGAGCCGTCGATTTCTGAGCGGCCGTTTGACCGAGATATTCGGCAGCTTTGCGGTTCCCTGGAAAGAGTTATCCAGCCACTTTCGCGGCTGCGATACCATAGAGTTCGATTACTTCATGCGGCTTATAGGAATCCGCCGCGCCGCGCTGGCATCGATGGAAGTCCTCGCCGATGCCGATGGGCAACGACTCCAAGCCTATAGCGACGGCATCAATGGCTATAGCGAACGGTGCGGCAAGAAACTCCCATGGGAGTTTCGCGTGCTGCGCTACCAACCCGAACCATGGCAGCCGGAAGATTGCTTGACTATCAGCAAAGGTTTTGCCCTCCTGCTCTCCCCGGCTCTATTTACACGGCTGAACATGATCGCTCTTGCAGCCAAGTTGGAAGGTCAAACGGAAAAACTTCGCTCCCTATGCCCGTCGTACCCGGAGAACGGGCCAACGATTACCCGCGCCATGTGGGACTCAACTCTGGAGCTCAGGCGCTTTGTGAGCGGTACTTTCGCTGGTAGCGATGGGCATCCGGCGGGTCATGGCAGTAACAGTTGGGTTGTTGCACCCGGTCGTTCAGCGACTGGCAATCCGATCCTTTGCAACGATCCCCATTTGCGTATGACGCTTCCGTCCATTTGGTACTTGATGCATCTCAAAGCAGAGCCGCATCCAAGTCAGCTGGACGGCTATGAGGCATGGGGCGCGTCCATTCCCGGTTCGCCCTACATTCAAATAGGCCACAACCGCTGCATTGCTTGGGGCATCACCGCAGCCTTATGCGACGATGTCGAAATTTACCGCGAGAAGATCCATCCGCTGGAGCCGAATCGTTACCTCGTCGGCAACGAGTGGCTAACTATCAAGAATTGGGATGAGCAAATTCGAATCAGAGGGAAGGGTGACACTAACAGAGTGGTGCGGTCTACTATACATGGCCCGATCATCAGCGATTTCGGCCAAGGCGGTCCTTCAGGGGAAACTCTCTCGATGCGTTGGACCGCCCACGAGCCCGGCCAAGATTCTCGCTGTCTTTACGGCATAAACCGCGCACGATGCTGGGATGAGTTCTTAACCAGCCTGTCCTATCAAGCTGCCCCTACCTTGAACTACGTTTTTGCCGACCAACAAGGAAACATCGGCTACAGTCTTGCCGGCAAGATCCCCATACGATCCCAAGTCCCGTCCCTGCTTCCTCTGGATGGCTGGAATCAAAAGAACGAGTGGAAAGGCTATGTTGCGTTCGATGAGCTTCCTCGACTCTACAATCCGCGCGAAGGCGCGATCGCCACCGCCAATCACCGAATCGTAAACTCCTCCTACCCTTATTACCTCTCCCATTTTTTCGAGCCGCCCCATCGCATTCACCGCATCCAAGAACTTTTGACCTCGAAAGAGCACTTCACGATTGATGAGATGGCGGCCATGCAAATGGATCTGGTTTCTCTTCATGCCAAACGTTGCATCGATATCTTGAAGCTCGATTTGGTGCAGCTTAAAAGCGACAATCCGAGGCTCGACGATGCAGCCCATCGGCTGCTCCGCTGGGATGGGAAGTGTCACGAAAAGAGCGTCGAAGCGACTCTCTTTCACGTGTTCTATCGCCGCCTTATGGCAAACCTATTCGTTCCCGCCCTCGGCCAGGAACTCTTCGAAGCCTATGGCGAAATTTTTAACCAGTGCCTAACCCCAACCGATCAAATCCTCGGCGATCCCAACTCACCATGGTTTTCGGCCCAATCTCGAAGCGAGCTTGTCGCAAAATCACTGCAAGAGACCTGTGAAGAATTGACGCAAGCCTTCGGCGATAATATGGCAAACTGGAAATGGGGCAGGATTCACACTTTGATACTGAGCCACTCTTTAGGTCGCATCAAACTACTTCGGCCGATGCTCGCCACCGGGCCTGTCTCTTCGCCGGGAGATGGCACAACTATCAACATGGGCTTTTACCGCCATTCGAGTTCGTATCAGCACACGGTGGGAGCTTCACTCAGATTTATCATCGACGTCGGCCGTTGGGATCAATCCAGGTTCGTTCTCCTTTCCGGCCAATCCGGCCACTTGTTTTCACCTTATTACCGGGACCAAACGGCTCTCTGGCGCAACGGCCAAAGTATCCGCATTCATTGTAGCGACAACGAAATGGCTTCGGCACCATCCTTAGTCCTCGAGCCCATACCATCGGCGGTTCCTTGACTCCGGCATTGCGCATGTCTATAAGAGGCCTTCCCGGTACCCGCTTCACATGACGCGACTTTTGACAGTATTTCATGCGGCAGCCCTCTGGCTAATTTTACTCGCTTTGCCCATTGCGCTCGCTGCAGCCGAGCGCAAGATAGTCGTTGCCGGCGCTCAATCGCTCGCCCCTTTGGCGGAAAAATATTCGACCGAATTTCGGAAAACTCACCCGTCGGTTGAGATCGAGATTCGGCCTGCGAATTCCAACTACGCTCTAAACGCCGTGCGTAATGGAGAAATCCAGATCGGCCTCGTCACGCGAAATCTCGGTGCCAGCGAAACCAGGGGCCTCAATATTGCCCCTATCGGCCATGACGCCATTATTTTGCTGAGCTACCCGTGGAACCCTGTTGCCAATCTGACGTTAGAACAGCTAGGAAAAATCTATTTGGGCAAGATTACCAGCTGGAAGGAAGTCGGCGGTGAAGACCAAGGAGTCGTAGCACTCACGCGGGAGCCCGGTTCGAGTCTGCATAAAATGTTTGTCCAAAGCCTTTTCGGAAAGGATGGCGGCGATCGCGAAAAGGCTTTCGTCTTACGGGCCAGCAAAGATAAAGTATTGAGAACGATAAAACGGGTGCGCGGATCTCTGGGCTACGGGATTGTCAGTCTCGAAGAAGCTCAAGCTGAAGGCGTTACAGTGATGGCCGTCGACGGAACGCCTCCCTCGACATCAAATATTCAGTCGGCCCTTTATCCGCTGACTCGACCGCAGCTTTTGATTTCTAAAGCAAGCGCGGAGGGAACCGTTCAGCGGTGGATCGCAGGGTTCGAAAAATTCGTTCGTCGTGATCTTCAACCAGAGAACCATTAATGCGCAGCCTGCTTCATAAACTTTTACTTTCTTCGTTGCTCATTATCCTGCTACCTATGGGTCTGGCAATTCTGTGGAGCTCAAAGACTCTCACCACCGTACTCGAACGCCGCTTCGCCGAGAAATCGCGAGCCCAGGCTGAACAGGTAGAGCTACTCCTGGGTGAAAGAAAGGAGACAGCCACCGGACTGGTTCATTGGATCGCAGAGATGCCCGGAGTCAGAGACGCGCTCAAAACCAACGATCGCGCCAGACTGTTCCAACATCTGCTTCCCTTGGTCGGCTCGATCCAGCTGGACTTCATTGAAATCTTGGACTCCGCTGGGAGAATTTTTCTGCGCGTTCATGATCCCACCCGGTACGGAGATCGTCCCAAGCTTACAAGAGATATCCAGCAGCTCCTGCGGGGAACGGGAGACTTCGCTAACTACGGCGTCGAAGAGCGCGAAGGTAAAGCGTACCTTCGTGCCGTAGAGACCATTGACGGCGATCGAACCTTGGGCATCGTCAGCGCCGGTTACGCGCTCAACCGCGACCTCATCAAAAAGCTCGAGCAAGTCGCCGGCGGCAAAGTCTTTGTGGCAATCGGTAGTCGCACCTATTCCGCCGACAGGCCAGGTCAACAATCCAAACCACTTGCGCCGATCTCCACGGTCGCGTCCAATGATCGCGAATCGCTCTGGCATCGTAACATTCCGTCGCCTTCTCTGGAGATCCGTCTGCCGCTGATAACCGATCGCGGGACCGAAGGTTCTATCTCGATCTTCTATCCGTCTCAGGAGATGACGGCGACCATCAACACACTTCAAAGAACTCTTGCCGTCGTTGCCCTCGTTGGCATCGCCCTGGCGCTTGCAGCCTCCTGGTTTATGAGCCGCCGTCTAACTCGACCGCTTAAAGAGCTGGTATCGCGCACCCAACAGGTTGGCGCGGGCAACTATGAAGGGGCCGTGAGCACGCAGTCGGGGGACGAAATCGGCGCCCTGGCTGCATCGTTCAATTGCATGCTGGAAGAGCTCCGCCGGTCCAAAGCCGAAGTGGAAGGCTACCGCGGGGAGTTGGAACGAAAAGTCGCTGAGCGGAGCGAGCAGCTAAACGAAACCGAGAAGAAGAGAGCGGCCATGGCACACATGATCGCCCACGACCTTAAGAATCCACTGCTTGGCATCAAGAAAACCCTGGAGCGGGTGGAGCAGACGCCTGACGAGTTCAGCGGAAACCAAGGAAAAAAGATTTTGACCGATCTGTTAAGCGCCGGCGACCTGGTTATCGGCATGGTGAATGAAATGCTGGACCTGTATCGCTCGGACTTTGGCGATATACCACTCTCTCGATCCGCTTTTCGAGTCGAGGAAATCATCCAGACAAGCCTCAGGATCCTAGGGCCGGATCTTGAAGAGAAAGCGATTCAAGTGCCGATATATTCAAATCCCGAACACATCTCCGTGGTGGCCGACAAGCGGAGATTGTCGCGCCTCCTGATCAATCTATTAAGCAATGCCATCAAGTTTTCACCCGAACGAGGCCGGATATCGATCTATGCCGCCGTCCGGGAGCAAAATGGATCAGGCTTTAGGGTCGAGCTGCGAGTCGAGGACGAAGGAGTTGGCATACCGGAACGAGACCTGCCGAGAATCTTCGACCGCTTTTATTCCCAAGATAAGGCTGAAGCAGGTACCGGTTTGGGTCTGCCTTATTGCAAACTCGTCGCCGAAGCCCACGGCGGGAGTATCTCGGCGGAAAACCGCAAACACGGAGGCTTCTCCGTATCGGTGTTGCTGCCGATGCAAGCCTGGGAAACCGAGGGATTCCATGCCGCTTAGACTGTTGATCGCCGACGATGAGAGGCTGTTCAGACAAAGCTTACGAACACTGCTTGAAACCGCCAGAGATATCGCAGTCGTCGCAGAGGCCGCGGATGGCCAAGAGGCGGTCGTCAAGGCCAAACAGACTCAGCCTGATATGGCGCTGTTGGACGTTCGGATGCCCAAGATGGATGGGATTAAAGCCGCCAAACTCATCTCAGCGGTGGCACCACGCACCAAGATCCTGATGCTTTCCATCCATGACGATGACGAAAAAATTGTCTCGGCCATCAGGGCGGGCGCGAGAGGCTATATTTTAAAAGACACCGATCGAGCGGACTTTATCGAGATCATACGCCACACCCACGCCGGCAAGAGCCACTCCTCTCCCTATCTTGCTCACCTTACATTGGATGAGACTTGGCGGCTCGACGATTCTTCCAGGGAGGAGAGAGAACGGCGATTTCTTGACAAATACGGGCTGTCGGATCTCGAGCTCAAGGTACTCCATCTTGTTGCAGAGGGTCTCAACAATGAAGAGATTAGTCGCCTCACTCACGTGGCGCGCGAAACCGTGAAAGGGCAATTGAAAGGATTGTTCCGCAAGCTCCAAGTCAAAAACCGGACCGAGGCCGCTGTGCTGGCAGTTCGCGAAGGTATCGATTAGCCCCAAATGGGGAGCCCAAAAACCCCCAGATGGGGCATTGACAGCCCCTCAAAATAAGGGATAAAAAATGTTAGCCCTTTAGAATATTTCCCGTCAAATAGCGTCCAAAAGGAGGATGGTATGAAACCGATGAAGAAAATTCTGCCGGTTGTAATGCTCACCCTTTCTTTGCTTTTAGTTTTTAGCGGCTTCGCCTCGGCTCTCGAGGTAGGAGATAAAGCTCCCGACTTTGAGCTGGACAGCACGAAGGGCGGGAAGCTCAAACTAAGCAGTCTCAAAGGCAAAAATGTGCTGATAAATTTCTATGTCTTGGATTTTAGCCCCACGTGAATCAAGGATCTGCAGGCGTCCGGTTCGGACAATTACGCGACGTTTCAGGCCGAAAACACAGAGGTCCTAGGGATAAGCGCCAATGCGCCTTTCTCACAGAAGGCTTTCGCCGATTTTGCCAAAATCAATTACCCCCTCCTGAGCGATCGGGACGGCAAGGTGATGCAGACATTCGGCGTATACGATGAGCCCAGAAGGCTCGCCAAGCGAGCGTATGTGATCATCGATAAAGAGGGGGTGGTCCGTTATCTAAATATCCGTCCCAGCAATACGGAGAAAGATCTTCTCTCTACGGAACAGTTGTTAAGCGAAGTAAAAAAAGTCAATAAGGGAAGTTAAAAAACTTTGGCGAAAAGAAAGGAGAAACAGGATGCATCGTAATCGCAAGATCCTATTGGGAACCTTATTTACGGCACTCTCGGTTTTCACTGCTGCGGAGCTTTTCGCTCAGGCGGACGTCATCGAAAAGAGACAGAAGTTGATGAAGTCCAACAGTGAGGCTGCGAAGGCAATCAAAGCGGCGGCGGAGTCAAAGGACTACGCGACCATAGAGATGAAGGCCAAAGATATCATGGGGAACGCCGAAAAAATTCCTGACCTTTTCCCCAAAGGCAGCACGGTCGGAAAAACCAAGGCAAAACCTGAGATCTGGGAGAAAGGGGATGAATTTGCCAAGAACCCTAAGGCCCTAGCCAAAGCAGCAAGCGAACTGGCTGACGCAGCAAAAGCCAAAGACGATGCCGCGCTTGGGGTAAAGGTCAAGGCTCTTGGCGAAG
>VBKE01000311.1:0-1369 GCA_005879605.1 Deltaproteobacteria bacterium | reverse complement strand
TTAGCTCAGTTGACGCGGGTCAACGTGGGCTACAGCGCAGTCAGCGCGGACCAATTACCAGCGTGGGTTGCCAAAGAGAGCGGGATTTTTACCAAGAACGGTTTGGACGTGCCGCTGATTTTTTTCACCGGCGGAACTACCGCGATTCTTGCTCTCGTTTCCAAGGACGTACCAATCACGCAGGTGTCGGGCCCAGGGCTTGTGAACAGCGCCTTGGCGGGTTCCGACGCGGTGTTTGTCGCGGCAGGAATGACTTCTTTGAATTATGTCTTGATGGGTAAGCCCGGCCTCAAGACACCGGAACAGCTGAAGGGCGGAACGCTTGCGATCAGTCGCTTCGGCTCGGCCACTGATTCCATCGCCCGCTTTGCTCTAAAAAAGATCGGCTTCACTCCGGGAAAAGACGTGACGATTGTGCAGGTGGGCAGCGGACCTGAACGGCTCAATGCGGTGATGACCGGCAAGGTAAGCGCGGCCGTGATCAATCCGCCTTCCAGCTTCATCGCCGAAAAGCGAGGCCTCGCCATCATGGCAGACGGTGGCAAAATGGGATTGGTTTTTCAGCACACTGGAGCCGCTACGACCCGGAGATTTATCCGCGAGCATCCGGACACGGTTCGGAGGTATGTCAAATCCCATGTCGAGGCGGTGCACACGATGTGGACCGACAAGGAGGCAACGGTTCGTGCGTTAGGCAAGTACATGGGAAGCGGCATCGATCGAGAGATTCTGGAAAAAAGCCGGGAGAACGTGCTGACAGAAACTTTCTTTCCTAAAAAACAATACCCGAGCGTCGAAGGCCTCAAGACCGTTCTCGAAGACGTAGCCGAGCGCGACCCGCGGGCGAAGTCTGCCAAGCCGGAGCAGTTCGTCGATTTCACTTTCATCAAGGAGCTCGATCAAAGCGGCTTCATCGATGGCCTGTACAAGACAAAGTAGCCTCCCCTGCCGTCACCGTGTTAACCACCAAGAAAGGCGAGGCCGCTTCGCCCGAGATCCAGGACTGGGCAAACCGCATCGCCAAGCAAGTAGACAATGCAGTCACTGTAGACGTTTACTACGACAGCGACTCAAGCACCTACGTTTTGCGGCTGGCTAAAGGCGCTCGCGTCTTGGTTTTCCGTTTGTCCGAAGCTCAGGTTAATAGTTCCGGACGGGAAACTGAATGTGAAAGGACGCTGCAGCGGAAGATTAAAGATCTATGGAATTTGATCTAGGCTAGACGGCAAGAGCCGCGTGGCCATAAGCCGGTCTTGTCGATAGGCTTCAACATGTCGATTACTCTTCATGCTGCTACCCAAGCTAGGCGGCTTCTAGCTTTTAGCGCCGCGGGATTTCCCTCACCAAAATGAGAGTCACCTTTGGATCA
>VBKE01000091.1 GCA_005879605.1 Deltaproteobacteria bacterium | reverse complement strand
CATTTTGTCGTCGAGCTGGGTCTCTCTACCATCGGGCCGGTTGGTGGGGCTGATCCAGCCGATGAGGTATCCTTTTTTTCTTGCGGCCATAATCCTTCTTCCCTGCGCCACCAAGCCATATCACTAATCGATTGACAAGAAAAAGAACCGATAGTTATTTACCTATCGATGACGCCGGGGCAGATGAAGTTATCGATTAGGGCTTTCTCTCGGCAACTCCCTTGGCTTCGATCAGCGCGGCGAGATAGCCCGATTGGCCGGCACATGGGCGATAGCAACGCGCAAGCCGTTATCCTCTCATGGCTCAAGGAAAGATTGGCCTGAGT
>VBKE01000090.1 GCA_005879605.1 Deltaproteobacteria bacterium | reverse complement strand
CTGCTGCTGAGTCTGGTTGGCTTGCGGCTGTTTTTGCGATTGCTCATCGACCTTTTGTTGTTTGAGTTGATCTAATTCTTGCTGCGATTGATTTATTTGCTGGTCACGCTTGAGATTCTCGATTTGTTCTCGCTGACGCAACTCCTTCACTTGTTCTTGCTGCCGAGTTTTCGTTTGCTCCTGGCGGATTTCTTCTAGCTGATCGGCTGCAGCCCATAAGTTGCTTGCGAGCCTCAGAAAGAGAGTAAAACCAAGGAGAAGCAGCCAGAGCGATGAGATCTTTTTCATAAGATGGAGTATACCATACCGATGCGCTTTGCTTAATCGCCAAAAAAGTCGGGCCGAAACACCGCACCCAGTTCAATGCTACAGGCTTTTTTACTAGCTGAGCTTCTGATAGAAGATCATTTAGAGCCGAGAAAGGAGCAATCTCATGGGCCTTATGATCGATGGAAAGTGGGACAACGATGCGACCATCCCGAGCGACGCGCGCGGTCATTTTATCCGCGAGGCCTCCAGGTTTCGCCACTGGATCACGCCGGATGGCAAACCGGAACATTCTGGCGAGGGAGGATTCGAGGCGGAAGCGAATCGTTATCATCTATTCGTGTCGCCGTCCTGTCCGTGGGCACATCGAACGATCATCATGCGCAAGTTGAAGCGCCTGGAAGGGATCGTCTCCATGTCCGTCGCCGATCGACCGAAAACCGAAGGCTGGGCTTACTCGGAGGCCATCGATGGTTTCGAGCCATGCGCGGACGGCGTGTTTCGCCTTTTTCAAGTCTACGCCGCGACGGATCCGAAATACACCGGCAAGGTCACGGTGCCGACTTTGTGGGACCTAAAGCGTCGACGAATCGTGAACAACGAATCATCGGAAATTATTCGCATGCTCAATTCCGCATTCAACTCATTCACAGACGTCAGCTACGATTTTTACCCTCAAGCTTTGCGCGACGAGATCGACCGCATCAACGATTTCGTTTACAGCCATCTCAACAACGGCGTGTACCGCGCGGGCTTTGCCCAAACGCAACAGGCCTATGAGGAGGCGGCACGCAAAGTTTTCCACGGGCTGGATACGCTGGAGCAGCGGCTGGCGAACCAGCGCTACCTGGCGGGTGAGCGAATTACCGAAGCGGATTGGCGAGCCTTCCCAACACTTCTGCGCTTCGATCTCGTTTATTACGGCCACTTCAAGTGCAACCTCCGCCGCATCCAAGACTACCCGAATCTCGCCAACTATTTGCGCGAGCTGTATCAGTGGCCGGGGATTAAAGAAACCTTCGAGCTGGAAAAAATCAAGGCCGGCTATTACAGCCAGCGGAACGTCAATCCGACGGGCATTGTGCCATTAGGACCGAGCCTCGATCATCTCGAGCGGCCGCATGATCGCCAGCGCCTGCGGGCCGCGGCGTAAATCAGAATGCCACGACTTGAATCGGTAAAAGATTATCGCTGGCGCCTGTTTTGCGGCCCAACTTTTTCGATGTTGACGCGAATGATCACCCGCTGTTCCTTTTTCATCTGATCGCGATATTCGTCCCAGTTTTTATGCTCGCCGCGGATTTGGCGGTACCAGTACGTCAAAATATCCATCGCATCGGGCAACTCGATGATCTCCGCCGTGCCGTGGATCTGCACGAATTTCGAGCCGCTGTATTGCTCTCCGAAAATTAGTAGTGAAACCCGCGGATCTCGCCGTATATGTTTGACCTTGTAGGTTGTGCCGCGCGAAGTAATGATAACCCGGCCCTCGGGGTCTATACCTGGGGTTACAAAAGTCATTTGAGGCCAACCATCCTTTTGGCGAATGGCAATACACGCCCGGTGGTTTTCCTGCATGAATTTTTGCGCGTCAGCAATTTCCATGTCGACCTCCTAGTGTAGTGTCTCTGAATTAATGGAATTTATCCTTCGTCTAAGCGTTATAAGTTTGAGGAGGAGAGTTCCATGCGAGTAGCCCAACCGATTGAACTGACGGAAAGTGAAATCAAGACGTTGAGCAGTTGGTCTCGCGGGCGGCGAACACCCACGCGCTCGATGAAGCGAGCCAAGATCGTCTTGATGGCGGCACAAGGAGAGCCAAACAAAACCATTGCCGAGCTTTTGGGAATTGACCCGCGCCAAGTGTCGCGATGGCGGCGGCGATTTGTTCACAAGCGATTGGCGGGAATCGAGAAGGACCTTCCACGGGGAGGCCGAAAGGCGACCAAGCGAGAACAGATGGCCCCTATGATTATTGAGAGGACCACCCAAGCCAAGCCGTCTCACGCCACGCACTGGAGCGTACGGACGTTGGCCGATACGCTGGGCATCGACAAATCGATGGTCCAACGGGTGTGGCACGCCAGCGGACTTAAACCGCATTTGGCCAAGACGTTCAAAGTGAGTCGGGACAAAAAGTTTGTTGAAAAAGTCATCGATGTGGTGGGCTTGTATCTCAACCCTCCCGAACACGCGCTGGTGCTGTGCGCCGATGAGAAAACATCGGTTCAAGCGTTGGACAGAACCCAACCCGGATTGCCGCTGGTCAAAGGACGACTGGGAACCATGACCCACGACTACAAACGCAACGGGACCACTACCTTGTTCGCTGCTCTGGAGATGACCGAAGGGAGCATCATTGGGACCTGCATGGATCGTCACCGCCATCAGGAGTGGATCAAGTTTTTGAAACTGATTGATCACCAAACCCCGCCAGAGTTGGACTTGCATTTGATCGTGGACAATTACTCCACCCACAAGCATCCCAAGGTCAAAGCGTGGCTCAAACGCCATCCCCGATTCCATCTGCATTTTGTACCGACTTCGAGCTCCTGGCTTAACATGGTCGAACGTTGGTTCCGCGATCTGACGGACAAGCAAATTCGTCGCGGGGTTTTTAAGTCGATCGCTGATTTGATCGCTGCGATCCAAGCTTATATTCACCGTCACAACCAAAATCCCAAACCCTTGGTCTGGACCGCCAAAGCCGAAGATATCATCGCTAAGTATCGTCGCGCTAAGGCCGTCTTGGATAAAGTACAAACAGCGTGAGACACTACACTAGTTATTTAACCACTTTAGCCGTGACCGTTCGCGCCCCAGAGCCTGCCATCGATCCACAGCTTGGCTAGCTCCATCGCGTAGGAGTCCGCTTGCCGCCGGGTCTCGAAGGTGGCCCTGCGCCGTCCGAAAATAGGAATCTTCTTAACCGTTTTACCCACCTCGATAATGATCGTTGCGCGGGCGATCCATTCTCCAGAGCGAGTTTTCTCGGAAGCGAGTTCGACTCCGTGGCCCCGGTAGGCTCTTTTTATCATCCCGCGATAGGAGTGCTCGGTTTCGACTTTGGCGTCTGAGGTTCGGACGTGCCCGCGCTCTACACGACTCGCCCCTCGGTGGCTCAATGGCTATTTACTTATGAACTCCTTACTAAATGCTACACTTTCCGCCGTTCAGATGGATGCCTAATTTAGCAAGTTGCTCCGTTACCGGGATATCGGCACCAAGGGCTTTTCCCACTTCCGCGGCCAGCGGCAGATCCTTATCGTAGAGATTGATACCGGCATTAAATTTCAAGTCACCGCCCGAAAGGTCAAACCTCATGTCCCAGCGATCCAAGATATGCTGGGATTTCGTCTTTTGCAGGAGACCGAGCGCGGCCTTGTAATCGATGCCGCCGGCTTTGCCGATTTGCAATGCCTCATAGACGATCAGCGCCTCGGCGGCTGTGACCATGTTTTTAAAAAGCTTGGTAACGTTGCCGCAGCCGAGCGGACCCATATGAACCGCGTCCTTCGCCATATTCAGCAGGTGCGGTTTCGCGCGATCGAAAAGCGCTTTTTGCCCACCAACGAGGAAAGTCAATCCGCCTTGTCGCACGACGCTGGGAACTGCCGTCATGCAGGCGTCGATCACGTAGACCCGTTTTTCTGCTGCGGCTTCAGCCACTTTCTTCGTCGTTGTGGGTCGGATGGTGCTATGCAGCAACGCGAGCGTCCCGGGCGCTGCGCCCTCTAAAACTCCGTCCTTGCCCAGAGTGCAATCGAGAACTTCCTGATCGGTGCGCACGACGACGTCGACGATCGTTGAAGCCTGGGCCACTGCTTTGGCTGATGGGGCGCCCTGTGCGCCCTCGGCGCGCGCGGCCTCCATCGCTCGGGGTGCGATGTCAAAGGCCGTAGCTTGGACGTTGGCCAATTTCAAACGTGACAGCAGGGCGCTTCCCATCGCGCCGGTTCCCACAAAACCGATTTTTTCCATTTGATTCTCCTTCGCTACTCGTTCTCTTGCATCGTTCCCGTTTCACAGTTTCAATTTGACTCAATCGCCGCATACATGACAATTGAACGGTTCGACTGAGCGCAGCGATTCGCCAGGGAACGATCGCCGAGAAGAGCTTTCGACTATTTCTACCGTGAAATGCGTATTTCCGGTGCCCATTCTAACCATTCTTTCTTGGCTTCGGCGGCCGTGTCCGGCTGCAGCTCGTCCACGCGCTGGACCAGGCCGCAAGTTTTGCAGGCGATGATTATTTCCATCAGTTTGCCTCCGCTAAAGGCGGAAGGAACGACCGTCCCACAGATCTGGGCGACGGACAAAAATTGCTAAGTCTGACGCTCGTTCTACGCCGCTCCAATGACTGTTCACGCTAACCTATTACCGTCGTTTCCAAGACTTGCCGTAGCTTTGAATCCCTTTATGGGTTTTTGCTCTGGTTGTCCAGCGGGAGCACCGCGGGCCTGCGACTGCTAGACTTGTGAATTGTCAACGGAGTGATGTTATGGAAAGGGCTTCAATCTTGGCATGACATGGCGAGTGAACAGTTCCACCGAGCGCAGGGATTCAGCTAGCGACAGATCACCGAAAGCGAATTGCCCGACCAGATAGCTGGCGTCCGATTCGTTCAGCTCCCTCTCGAGAAACTCGCACACGGTCTCCGGACAACCGGCGATCCCTTGACCTCTTTCTATCATCGCGTCGAACTCCGCCGGTCGTGGGTGCGCCGGAGCCGTGCCGCCCAGGCGGTACAAATGATAAAAACTCCGATGCCATATCGTGTAAGCGCGGCGCGCAGCGCTGAGGGCCTCTTGGTCAGTTCCGGCGACGACGACGAAACGGCTGATGCCGATCTTGGGCAGTGCGTTTGTCTCGTCTTGGGTTTCACGCCGAACCTGCCGGTAACGATCGGCGAAACTGCGAGTTTCGCGCGCGGAGTCCAAGCTAACGATGTTGAGGCCTCGGCGCGCGGCGCGTTCGGCGCTTTCTACCGAGTGAACGCCATACCAGATCGGCGGATGCGGCCTTTGCAGCGGTTCAACCGCTAGCGGAACGTTTTTGAACGAGAAAAACTCACCCTCAAAATCAACTTTTCCGCTCGCGAGGCCCTGCAGGATGATTTCCAGCGCCTCGGCGTAGACGTTTTGCGCTTTCTTAGGATCTTGGCCGTAGAATGCGATCTCCATAGGCGAGGAGCCGC
>VBKE01000089.1 GCA_005879605.1 Deltaproteobacteria bacterium | reverse complement strand
CGCAACGACCGCAGCGGGATTCTCTTTGATCACCTTATTGGTCACGGTCGCTATAAACGGAAGCGTGTCGTATTTACAAAAGTCTCCAAGGCTCCGAACCAGCCCTTCGTGTTCTGCAACTGCGACATACGGATCTCCAATGCCGGTTGCGTCTACCGCCTTGGCGACCAGCGTCGGGATCCGATCTTTCTGATCGGCGATGTTGGCAACCTCGTAGTCCCCGGGCTTAAGACCGTAAGCCGGAGCGATCTTCGCCGCGAAGATGTATTCAGTGACCGTCCCTCTGGCTAGGGCAATCCGTTTCCCTTTGAGCTGGGAGATGCTCTGAATGTCGGAGTCCTTTCGCACGACGATGTGGTTCGTGCCGCAGAAGAGGGAGTTAACGGCGACTGCCGTGTAGGGAACTCCTTTCTCCAGGCCGATCAGAAAAGGCGTCGTCGCGGTCGCGTTGATGTCGATGGCACCCGCGATCATGGCGTCGCGACCCTCGCGGCCGACGCCGAAGCGCCGCCAGTCGACTTCTAGATGCTCCTGCTTGAAATATCCCTGTCGGATCGCAATGACATCGGGCGCCCCCTGCACCGCCCCATGGACTCCCAGCCGAATCGTGAGAGGTCGCTGGGCGAAGGTCCCAGGCGCGCCGCCAAGCATCAGACCCATTACGGCTATCGTGACGAATCTTTTTCCCATATCATCCCCTACTTGTGTTAAGCTCGATAAATCTCTAAGTGCCAGTTTAGCTGCCTAACGGCTTCTGCCCGTAACGTAATAAAGACGCACCGCCCTAAAGACACCCAGAGAAAAGCGAGATTACTTTCGCCCTTCCTTCATCCAGTTTGACCCTCATTACTCTAATGCGGAAAAGATGTCCAGCACCGTCAAGAACCAAGCCATCGGGTGACATTCGAAGAACGTCGTGATTGGTATGAGGCCGAAAGCAGTATGAGAGTAGCCCGGGGGAATGCTAATGGTTTTTCACCATTCAAAGTCCAATGAGGCAGTCCACAGTGATAGTTGGTAGAGAAGTCTGGAAACTCTTCACCGCCAGCGAAAATCGGCCGGTTTCGACGGCTTCGCAATTGCGCTAGTTCTTGTAGGATTTATTAGAAGATTTTGGAGCGGGCGACCGGGATCGAACCGGCGACGTCCAGCTTGGGAATTTTCTCTTGAAAATGATGTTTTCTATTTTTGCAGCAACAACTTAGCTTATCTTTTCCGCTCAAAAAATCTTTTTTCTGACTTGAGTAATTTCAACTAGTTTCAAGCCTTCTACTTTTGGCTTGGGCACGTTTTGGGCACGCGTTTGCCTACTCGTCCGACGCTAAAACTTTGGCAGCTTTCTAAAATAGAGTTGGGGCAGGTCGTTGGGCTTCAGGATCAGAGATAAAAATCGTACAGACTGGAAAGCTATCAACTTCATCTCAGTGAAGTCAACATGAGCAAGCGCAAATACGCTGAACTTAGCGTCGCGGTATCGCTCCTCATTCCCATCAGAGTCGCGGCGGAGGATTTGGCGATCTACTCTATCTGCTGCTCCACTTCGGTATGAAACTGCGAATACCAGAAACCGCCGTTTCTGCGTTCGCAGCTAGCATGCGAAAGACGAATTTCACTGCGAGCATTAATCGACCGTAACGTCTCGTGTTTCCGCTCCGAAGCGATCTCGCAGCCCCCAAACCATGAGCAATCGGTACATCCGATGAGATCGCGAAAGCGGTAGTCTTCCTTGCATCCGACGACGCGAGCTACGTCACAGGAATTGAATTATTCGTGGATGGCGGCATCGCACAGGTATAGTGAGCCGATAGCCGCTAGAACCATAGCACGATCCGTTTTCGATCAAGTGAAACTCGCCACGCCGTTCCGAGCAGCACTTCTCACAGGCCGAGTGCTTCCTTTCGATTGGCAAAAACAAAATCGACAAATGCGGTGACTTTAGGTGATCGCTCTGAGTGCGCTGGCATCACCAGATTGATTGGTGTTGCAACTGTTCCCCAGCCTCGCAAAACGGGTGTAAGTGATCCTTCAGTCACCAAGGGTTCACCGATATGCGTCGGTAAGAGTCCAATTCCATAGCCAGCTACTGTTGCGTCTCGAGTCACCTCAATAGAGTTTATCTTGATGATCGGATGGATCCGCACTCTTGCCGTTTTGTTTTTCGAAACCAGAGTCCAGGTGTCATCGGGCGCACACGGCGGAAAAACAACCGCGGGATGAGCGCTTACTTGCGCGACTTTCCGGGGAAGCTCTTTCCCTTCGAAGTACGAACCACTTGCATAGAGTTGAAAGTTTTGCTCGCCGAGCTTTCTCACTCGATAGGTTGAGCTTGGCAATCGCCCCGCCCGGATCCCTGCATCAAATCCTTCCTGAATCAGATCAACCATTCTCTCGGTTGCCAGCAGATCGAGTTTGATCTTGGGATAACGTGGTAAAAAATCCTTGACCAGACTCGAACCAAGCAAATCGCCCATTCCAGGAAGCGTCGTTATGCGCAAAGTCCCGGAAGGTTCCTGATTCAGACTCTCCTCGAAGGAGGCGTGTGCGAAATCAATCTGCTCGATGATCTCACGCCATCTTTCAAAGTAGTTCTGCCCGACATCCGTGGGTCGAAGCTGTCTCGTGCTTCGATAAATAAGCGGGTGTTTCAGCTCTCTCTCCAGCGCCGCGATTTCACGGCTCAAGGTCGATAACGGAACATTCAACGCCCTCGCCGCGCCTGTGAAGGTGCCGTGTTGAAGCAGTTTTACGAAGCAATAGGGGGCTCTTAAGTTCTTCATTTCGCATAGATTATTGGGATATTTCCATCAAAGCAATAATGTTTTGCATTTATCCCGTCTAGTAAAGAAGCGCGCAAATGCCAATAATGCACTCATGACCAGTCAGCGAATCCGAAAATAATTGAGGAGGACAAAAAGATGTTTACTGCTCCAATGAAGACTGCTGTGTTGATCGCGCGAATCCTGCTCGGGATCATCTTCGTCGTGTTTGGGCTAAATGGCTTTCTTCCGTTCCTTCCGCAGCCCGAGATGCCACAAGCGGCCATCGCGTTCTTCGGCGCCCTGGCGGCGAGCGGGTTCATGCTTCCGACGCTCTTCGCGACGCAGCTCGTCGGCGGCGCGCTGCTGCTGCTCGGCATGGTGCCGCTCGGGGTCGTCATCCTCGCGCCGGTGATCGTCCACATCGTTGAGTTCCATGTCTTCCTGGCACCGGGCGGCTTACCGCTCGCCATCGTTGTCGCTGCGCTCGCACTGTTTCTCGCTTGGACTCATCGTTGGACGTATCACCCTTTGTTCGCAGCTCAAGTGGTTCCGAGCGCCGGTACGCCGGTAGAGGATGCACGAGCACGCCGTCGCGTCTAGGTCGAAGTCGGGCTCGTTCGAGTTACTGATTCGAGAGGAGACAGCCATGTCTTATAGCATAGCGACCTTGCTGACCCGCAATCTTCACGATGTCTTCGGTGAAAACGACCCCGCGCGTCGGCGCGCGGCCATCGACGAGATCTTCACCGAAGATTGCGTATTCTACGATCCCAGCAGGAACGTCTACCGTGGCCGCGACGAGATTGATCGCGTCGCCGGCGCGATCAGGGCTACTCACCCTGACTTTCGATATCAACCAATTGCCGGGCCCGAGGAATTGGGCAACGTCGGGCGGGTCCAATGGGTATCGGGTCGCCCTGGTGAGGCGCCAGCTTACGCCGGGACTGATTTCATCATTGCTCGGGACGGCCGGATTGCCGCGCTTTATCTGTTTTTCGACAAGCTACCTTGACGCAACTGTCGGCCGCATTGACCGACTGAATCCCAAGTTCAACCAAGCGCGTAAAAGGAGAATGCTATGAACAATCAAACCCACACTTACGAGCGCCTCACTTCCGAAAATGCAGCGCTCGTCCTCGTCGATCATCAGGTCGGCCTCATGACCGGCGTCCGTGATTACTCGACCGGGGAGCTGAAGCACAACGTGGTAGCCCTGGCCAAAGCGGCCAAGGCGCTGAAGCTCCCCATCATCGTTACCACGACGGCGCGCGACAGCATGTGGGGTCCGACGTTCCCCGAACTCGTCGAAGCACTGCCTGGCATCGAGATCATCGACCGTTCTTCGGTCAATGCCTTTGACGACGCGCGCGTGGCTCACGCCATCGAGGCCACCGATCGCAAAAAGCTGATCTTCGCCGGCATCTCGCTGGAAGTCTGCGCGGCTTTTCCGGCTATAACTGCCGTGGGTAAGGGGCTGGACGCCTATGTGGCGATCGATGCCTCGGGAACGTTCAGCGAGACTAAGCGTCAGGTCGGACTGCTGCGGATGCTTCAGGCAGGCGTCATTCTCTCAGATTACGCGACCTTGATGGTGGAAATCCTCAAGGACAACGCGCGGCCAGAGGCAGGCGAAGTCTACGGGGCCATGGACATGCCGTGGGCAAAACTTGTCGGCCAGATCGCCCAGGCCTACGGAAAGTAAGTGGACCGCTCTTTGGGGTACGCGCGAACAACGCTGACCACAGCGGGTTACAAGCCATGACTGAAACATTTGATCGTCGGCGGGGTTCCGGCGGCGCCGTTCTGACAAACCGTCTCGGCGAAGACGGCACGCGCCGCATCCTGCTTCTGGAGGCCGGATCGGCTTATTCGCCGAACCTCTACCCGCCGGACTTGGCCAATGCTGATATTGCTGGTGGTCTGGAGGGACATGACTGGGGTACGTTGGGGCAGGCATCGGCGCCCATTCGATCAGCCTTGGGAGGCGCCAGTCTGCGTGGGGCGCCAGACAGAACGGCTCTTGACAAAGATTGGCCACGGCTGTATTATTCAGATATGAACGATGCAGTCGCGACCGCGCTAATCCATGCCGCTCAGCGAGTCGAGGAGCGCTTGGAGGAGGTACTAGCGGGGGTGGGGCTATCCTGCGCGAAATTTGGTGCGCTGGGTGTCTTAGTCGGCCAAGATCAGCCGATTAGCCTTAGCGAGTTGGCCGAGAAGCTCACGTGTGTGCGCTCCAACGTCACCCAGCTGGTGGACCGACTTGAGGCGGACGGTCTGGCGAAAAGGATCGATCATCCAGCCGACCGGAGGGCCGTGCGCGCGGAAGTGACCGCGCTCGGACGTGAACGGCATGCCACCGGGGCGACCGTGGTCAACGCGGTGCTCCAAGATGTCGCCAAAGAGCTTTCCGCGATCGATCCCCAGGTGCTAAAACGCGCGTTGGACGCCATCCAGTAAGTTTTTTTTGGACCGAGTGGTTCATGTATGAATCATGCAACACTGAACCACAATCTTGAGAGGAGGTCGAACCATGTCGAGATTGGATGGCAAAGTGGCTCTGGTAACCGGGGCGTCCAAGGGCATCGGGGCGGGGATCGCCAAGGCGTTGGCGGCGGCCGAGGCGTCGGTTGCGGTGAATTACGCCTCCGACCGGGGCGGCGCGGAAGCTGTGGTCGCGGCGATCACCGCCTCTGGCGGCCGGGCCATCGTGGTCCCTGGCGACGTTTCTAAGTCAGCCGACGTAGCGCGGCTGTTCGTCGAGACCACAGCGGTCTACGGCGCGCTAGACGTGCTCGTGAATAATGCCGCGGTCTACAAACTCGGGCCAATAGAGGCGATGACTGAGGAAGAATTCCACCGGGAGTTCAACACCAATGTACTCGGTCCGCTTCTGATGATTCGTG
>VBKE01000088.1:7634-10771 GCA_005879605.1 Deltaproteobacteria bacterium | reverse complement strand
AAACCTGCCGTCTTCGTTCGGGGATTTATCCACTTAGGCGAACTCTATAATCGGTTTCACCGGTTGGCAAGAATATTTTAGCGGCAAATCAATTTGCCGCGGTTTCACTTCGGGTCGGGCCGGTGTGTCTTTGACAAGGTGGAGAACAGCGCCCCCTGGAAATAAGGTTGTCTTTTAGGGTCTTTGTTGTATTTTAGCCATTAACCGGTAAAGGAGACCGCTATGGATTGCTGCAATAACTTGACGCCTGATTTTAGTGGCGAACCCGAAGCAATCGACCTAAGCAAAGTAATTGGCAGGCGAACCGCGCTGAAGCGACTGGCTAGCTTGGCCGGCGGCATCATGTTCATTTCCGACAGACATGCTTACGGCCAAGGCCGCCAAGTGCTGCTCGCCTTCTGCGGACAACTACTCTGCGTCGTGCCCTACGAGGTCGCCCGCGCGCGCGGACATTTTGCAGAGGAGGGCCTTGACGTCAGGCTGGTCTACACCCGCGGCGGCAATGTCGCCATGCAGGCGCTGGTCGGAAACGCAGTGGATTACGCGGGCACATCGTTTGATGTTGCGCTTCAGGCTTACGCCCATGGCGCCAAGATCGTTCGCTTCGCCTCCACCGGAAGATTGCCGCTCTTTGCCCTCGCGACCGCTCCGAAAGCGGCCAAAGAGATACGAAGCCTCAAAGATCTCGAAAACCGCACTGTAGGGGTCTCGGGTCAGGGCAACGCCGACCACATCTTAGTCATTCACCTTATGAAGCGGGCAGGTGCTGATCCCGACCGGGTGCGCTTCGCGACCCTCGGCGCCAACCTCTACGAACCGCTACGGCTTGCACAGGTCGATGCGGGCATGGTGCAAGAGCCGGCGTTGACTCTAATCACCGGCGCTGGCGGTGGAGTGATCGCCAATATAATGGATATCGAGGAAGCGAACCGGTACCTCGGGGGGCCGTACGAATTTATGGGCGTAGCCGTGCGCGTCGAGGAACGTGAAAAACGCCGGGACCAGATGGGCCGGCTCGCCCGCGCGCTCGCGAAGGGGTTGAGGGATACTCGCACGATTCCCGTGAAGGAGGCCGTAGCCGCGCTGCCTAAAGAGCTTATCACGGGTGCTAACCGGGATCGGCTTGCTGGGATTCTGGAACGGTACCGGCTATCTCTCTATCCGGACAACGTCAAAATCGACCCCGCCGCCGTGAACCGCGTCGCTGACGCGCATAGGACCGCGGGTTTACTGGCTTCGTCTGTCGATTACAAAGCCTTGCTCGATCTTTCTGTCGTCGAGAAATAAGTGCTCCGCGTCCTAGACCTCGTTCTGGGTTATGGCCACGAACCGGTCGTCGAAAAAGTCAGCCTCGAAGTTTCCGGAGGCAAATTTGTAAGTCTCGTCGGACCGTCAGGGTCCGGCAAGACGAGTATCTTGCGCGCGATAACGGGTTTGCTCACCCCGCGCGCCGGACATGTGGAATTAAACGGCAGTCAAGAGTCGCCGGGTTTTTTGTTTCAGGATGACGCCCTCTTGCCCTGGCGCACCGCCCGCGAAAATGTCGCATTGGGCCTTCGCATCCGCAAGGCTTCGAAAATCACGGCGCTTACCGAAGCCGACGCTTGGTTGAATCGACTCGGGCTTGAAGGTTTTGGCGGCCGTTTTCCCCACGAACTATCGGGCGGCCAAAGAAAGCGCGTCGCCATTGCTCAAGTTCTTGTCTTGAAGCCAAAACTGCTTCTCATGGATGAGCCCTTCGCCTCGCTGGACGCGATCGTGCGGACCCGACTCACACAAGAACTGCTCACTTGGGTCGAGCGGGAGCATTTGAGCGTGCTCTTGGTGACCCATGACCTCGAAGAGGCGTTGACCGTATCTGACACCGTCTATCTGCTTTCGCAGGGACCACGGGCGCGGATCCGAAACTCGTATACGGTATCGATTCCCCGGCCTCGGGATGTTCTTACGACGCGTCAACATCCTAGTTTTGCCCCTCTTCTTGAGCGGCTTTGGAAAGACATGTTCGATGAGGCAGGTCCGGCTCGATTCGAGGCCATGAAATGAAACTTCTTGTGGAAAAGTTGTGGGTAAGAAGACTTCTGTCGCTGCTTACTCTAGCTATTGTCTGGGAGCTTATGGCGCGTTTCGGCATCCTGAACCCCTTTTATGCTCCGCCTCCCAGTGAAATCTTGCGAGTTGTATACTCATTGTTCGCCGAGGGACGGATTCTTAGCCATTTGGAAGCTACCTTCACCGCGGCCCTCGTTGGACTCGTGATCGGTGTAGCGCTTGGGATCGTCTGTGGTTTTGCTGCTGCGTTAATCCCTCTGGTTGCCGAGCTACTTGAGCCTGTCATGATGCTTCTAAACGCAATTCCTCGGGTCATCCTCGCGCCGCTATTTGTGATTTGGCTCGGCATCGAACTCCCTTCGAAGATTGCTCTCTCTGTAGTCCTCGTTGCGGTGCTTATATTCTTCGCAGTCTACAGCGGCATCAAGGATGTAAATCAGCTTCTGGTCGACCGAGTGCGGACGCTTGGCGGAGGGCGGATGATCCTGTTGCGTGAGGTCTATATTCCCTCGGTCACGGCATGGGTGCTCGGCAGCCTCAAGGTGGCGGTCGGCTTTGCTTTTACGGGTGCCGTCGTTGGGGAGTTTGTTGCAGCGACTCGAGGTCTTGGCTACCTGCTCCAGTTTGCCCAGAGTACCTATAATGCGTCGCTGACACTCGGGCTCATATTTCTCATCATGGCGTTTGTCCTGCTTCTATTCGTATGCGCGGAAGCCATCGAGCACCGGCTCCTGCGCTGGCGTTATCGTGGCTCTGTAGAGAAGGTCGCTTAGAGCAGTCTTGCAGTAAAGTCGCGTTGATAAGAAACCGGCGGCATTAACGAATAAAGCTCATCGCTTTCCGCTCAGTGTCTCAGCAGTTTTCGTTGACGGCGATGTTTGCTTTCGATTACGCTCGGACCTCAGTGGAGCGTAAAGGGAGGTGACGGATATGGATTTCGCTAAGAAAGTCGATGTGCCCGCCGAGCATTGGGATCGATTGTTCGCGCCCAGTTCCTGCCTCGTGATGATTACCACGGTCGATAAAGAGGGGCGGATCAACGCGGCGTCCTTCGGCACCTGCGTGCGGGTTTGCCACGATCCCGT
>VBKE01000088.1:0-7620 GCA_005879605.1 Deltaproteobacteria bacterium | reverse complement strand
TATCATAACGTGCTGGCGACCGAGGAGTTTGTCGTCAATGTGCCATCCTTTGAGAGAGAGATCCTCGAGAAGGTCAGGGTCGTCGGGCTCGAATTTCCCCCGCGCGTAAACGAGCTGGAGAAAGCTGGGCTTAAGCCCATCTCGTCAAAGGTTGTGAAACCGCCGCGCATCGCCGAGTGCCGGAGTCACTTCGAATGCAAGGTCGAGTGGACCAAGCAGTGGCTGCATCGGCTGATGGTCGTCGGGAAGGTGGTCGCCGCATCGGTCGATGAGGGCTATGTGGACGAGAACGGATACATCGTGTGGGATAAGTTGAAGCCGGCGCATTATTGCGGTCACGAATACAAGACCAAGTTCGTGGCGGCTTACCAGACGATGGAGGTGGATATGGTTTATAAGGAACCCATCGGTCAACGACCGTAGGGCGCGGGTTTCAAACCCGCCTCTACCGCTATTCAACAGGAGCGACTAGCCGCGCACCCAGCGATCGACGTCGATCTCGTAACCCTTGTCTTGTGAGACGTCAAAGGGGTTTCTGTCCGGATCGAAGCCACGGTACTCAGCCATGGGGCGGCTGCTCGGCCGCTTGCTGATGCAGCCTTCCGGCAGAGAGTCCAAAAAATGCTCAATGTCGGTCACGAGCCAGCCAAAGTGGTTGAGGCCGTCCCTCGGGCTTTCCCTTTCATTCATGTCGCGGTGGTCGCGATCCGGCAGGATAGCCATGGCGGTCGCGCCGTCGGCGGCCCACCGCACGACCCTGTTCTGCGCGCGTATTTTTTTGCTCGTCGTCGACTCGCGAAAGCCAAACACGTTGACATAAAAGTCGAGCACAGCGTCGTTGTTGGGGACGCAGACGGCTAGGTGGCGGATACACGGAAACGTACGCTCGATTTTAGGCGTGTGAAACTGATGAGTGGAAAGGCTCACGGTTTGCCCGCTCGGATCGGTCACACGATAGTCTCCATGAAACAGCCCGCCCTCTTCTTGGCGAATGTCCGCTTGGGGAGCGAAATCTTTGAGACGAGCTTCGACGTCTCGTATGTCGTCGATGGTGATACCGAAGTGGCTGATGCCAAGTTCTGTCGCGCCATCCCTCGGCTTGAGTATCGCGATGTTGTAAAAGCCGTCGGTGAGCGCGATGTCGCCGGCATCAGAGCGGCCGAGCTCGCGCATCGCAAAATAGGTGGAGTAGAAACGAGCCAAGGTGTCCGGACGTTCGCTGACAATGGCAAGATACCGAATCTGTGAATCCATCTTCCGTCCCTCCTTCCACTGCGCCGGACGTTAGCACTCGGCGCCGGGTGACTCAACGTTACTAGACGGTCCGCTTGCAGGTAGAGATAGACATATCTGCCGGCTTAGATTAAGAAAGATTCAAACGAGTTGGAAGTAAGACGCGTCCTAGGTGATCTCTGGTTTGCTGTACTCGGGATGCGTGATCGAGCCGCGGGGACGGGACACACTGCGGCGTAAGGAGTGCACGCAATGGCCTCGAAACTGCTTCCAAGTGTGCTGCTTTTGGTCGCGATGCTGGCAGTCACCGTGGTCATGGCGGCTGAAGCCCCGATCGTCCAAGCTGCAAAGGACAGCTTTGCGGCAATCGCTGCGCACCAGAAGGTAAAGGCCGCGCTGGATTTTCTCAAGAACGACGATGCCAATACGCTTACGGAACAGAAGACGATCGTTGTCATTCCGGCCCCGCCATTTAAGGAACAGGCGCGCGCGACAGATTACCTCAAGCGCATCGCCGCTTTGGGTTTCAAGGACGCAAGGATCGACAAGGAAGGTAACGTGGTCGCCGTCAGGCCAGGCACGGGCAACGGACCGAAGCTCGTGGTGTCGGCGCACCTCGATACGGTCTTTCCGGAAGACACCGATCTCGCGATCAAGGAAAAAGACGGCAAGCTCTACGCGCCCGGGATCGGTGACGATACACGGGGACTGGTCGAATTGCTCTCGATGATCCGTGCATTCAATGCAACTGGAATCAAGACCGTTGGCGACATTTACTTCGTCGGCACCGTCGGTGAAGAGGGGTTGGGCGATCTGCGCGGGGTGAAGGCGCTGTTCCGCGATCACAAGGACCTCGACGGCTTCATCTCGATCGATGGTCCGGAGACTGGCCGCATCGTCTACCTCGCGGTGGGGAGCCACCGCTATCGGGCGACTTTCAAGGGCCCCGGTGGACACAGCTTCCTCAAGTTCGGCCAGCCTTCCGCGATCCACGCCATGGGACGAGCGATCGCCAGGATCTCTGATCTGCAGACGCCCAGGCAGCCGAAGACGACGTTTACTGTCGGCACCGTGCGCGGGGGAATCTCGGTCAACTCGATCGCCGACGAGGCGGTGATGGAAGTTGACATGCGTTCGGTCGAGAACGCGCCACTGCTGAAACTGGAAGAGGGGATTCTGAAAGCGGTCAAGGATGCGGTTGCCGAGGAGAACGCGCGGTGGGGAAGTGATAAGTTGAGCGTCGATATCAAACTCGTCGGCGATCGTCCGGCCGGCGTGCAACCGTCCGATGCGCCCATCATGCAGGCATTGCTGCTCGCCACGCATGCGGTCGGCGTACAGCCGATCTTGGAGGAAGCTGCCAGCACAGATTCCAATCTGCCAATCAGCCTCGGAATCCCGGCTGTGACCGTTGGCCGCGGTGGCCGTACTGAAAGCCAGCACTCGCCTGGCGAATGGTTCGATCCGACGAATGCCTATCTCGGCCCGCAACGGAACTTTTTGGCGGTTCTCGCGTTGGTCGGCGTCGACGGCGTGGCGAAGCCGATGCTTCCAAAACGTCCACCGAGGCAATGATAGTCAGGATCCTCGGCATATCGGGCAGCCTCTGCAAGGCGTTGGACAGCAAAATTATTATGATAGAAACTTCTTTTTAAGGCGCACCTCGGGTAGCTCCAAAGTGGTCCTCCGCGATCCGCCCTCCGTCCGTCATTGAGCATGAGCAAAAAAAGTTTGGGATACAGCGCCCTGATATTTCTCCTCGCTTGTTTCTCCCATCCGGCTTGGAGTCAGGAGAGTACGGGGCTGAAAAAAATTCGCATAGGTATGCCCAACCGGGGAGTTCCTAACCTCGGTTTGCCCGCCGCCCAGCGCTTCGGATTCTTTCGCGCCCAGGGATTGGACGCGGAGCTGATCGTCATGCGGCCAAGCGTTTCCCTCCAAACTTTGCTGGCTGGAGACTTGGATTATTCAACGGTTCTTGCTTCCGGGGCGCGCGCCAGTGTGAGCGGTCTTCCTCTTCGCATCGTCATGGCTTTGACCGTCGGTCAGGATTTTTCACTTGTCGTCCGACCCGAGATCCGCCGGATGGAAGATCTCAAAGGCAAAACATTGGCAGTCTCCGGCGTGGGGGAATTTACCGACGTGGGCACCCGGCTAGTGCTCAAGAAATATGGTTTGGTGCCTGAAGTAGACGTCAAACTCCGAGCGTTATACAGCAACCATCCCTTAAGACTGAGCGCCCTGCAGGCCGGACAAATTGACGGCACCGTGATGTCGATGCCCTACAACAAAATGGCCGTCAAAATGGGCTTTAGGGAACTTGTTCAGTTGCGAGAATTCATCAAAACTCCTCAGGGCGGTCTCGTAACGACTGTGCAAAAAATCCGCAGCGAACCTGATTTAGTTCTCCGGACCATCAAGGCAGCGCTCATGGCCAACCGTTTTTTAAGGGAGAACAAAGGTGAGTTCACAAAACTATTGGCCAGGGAATCCGGTATCCACGATCAAGAGGTGGCGGGATTGATCCACGAAGAAGCAGTCAAGTTGTTTTCGGATACCGGCCTTGTCTCCGACGGTGTGATGCAGGAGTTTATTGCCAATTCCAAAGAGACGCTGAAAGTTTCTCGGGAGATTTCGATTTCAGAAGTCGCCGACTTTAGTTTCGCGCGAAGGGCAATCAGCGATCTGAAGCAAGGAAGGTAACCCATGCTTTCTGCTGGATTAGCCTAGGTGAAATTTGCGCGACTTGACTAAGATGAGTTGGAAGGTCGGATTTGCGAGACACCACACTAAGCAAACTTTGGGGAACGGATTCTCAAATAGGTCGATCTTGGGAGGAAAAACGACATGCTCGCATTGACGCCAAAGAGACGTAGATTCATTTGGGTAGGCCTCGGCGGGCTGCTTCTTTGGGCTTCGTTTGGAGGCGCCCTGGCGCAGGTTGATTGGAGAAAGGAATGGGAAAGAAGCCTGCGAGAGGCGAAAAGAGAGGGCAAAATCGTCGTGGGCATTCCGGCTAGAGCCGAGCTCAGAAAACAATTAGAAGCGGCTTTCAAACCCAAGTTCAGGATCGATATGGAGCTTCTGACGGCCAGAGGTCCGCAAAACGCAAGCAGGATTGCCGCGGAATACAAAGCCGGAGTGAAATACTTTGATCTCTTCATCGGCGGATCCGGCACCTTCGAGTCTCTGGTCGAGTCAGGCATGGTCGAGCCGTTGGACACGATGCTCATTTTGCCGGAAGTCAAAGAGGCAAAGAACTGGTGGGGCGGCCACATCTGGGAAGATAACGTCAGCACAAACCGCTTCCTTTACTCCTTCATCGCCGATGCCGGCACCGGCGGCTTTTGGTACAACACGACGCTCGCAAAACCCGAGGAGCTTCGTTCGCTCGACGAATTCCTAAATCCCAAGTGGAAGGGCAAAGTGGGATTCCTCGATCCGAGGACTCCCGGCTCAGGCCAATCAATTTGGTCTTTTCTCTGGGACGTCAAAGGAGAGAGCTACCTGAGAAAGCTCATCGAGCAGGATCTTTTTGTCAGCAGGGATCAGCGTCAGCTGGCCGACGCGCTGGCAAAAGGCAAGCTCGCCATCGCTCTTGGGGTGAGCTTTTACACCCTCGAGGGGTTTCTCGTGGCCAACCTGCCGATCAAGGAGCTCCCGTCGCTGAAAGAAGGAGCGCCTTCGAGTAATGGTTCCGGGGTGATTGGAATCGTTAAAAATCCGCCTCATCCCAATGCGGCGAAAGTCTTCGTCAACTGGTTGCTCTCGAAAGAGGGACAGGAGCTTTACGTTAAAGTCATGCACCAATCGACGCGCCGGCTCGACGTGGATACGAAGTGGCTCCAGGAGTTCGGCGTTCAAGCGGCGAAAGACGTGCTGACCGTCGAACAATACCACAAAGTAAGAAACCATCTGGAGGACAAATATACTCGGGTAAGACTTCCCTCAGCGAAATTCGCCGAGCAGATCCTCAAGTAAGTCGAAGAGCTTTCAGAGTGTTCTTGTTTTTTGCTCTCGGCTCCTTGCTCCCTGCATTTTCTCTATCCACACTGCTCCTTTTCCCTCGCGCCTTCCGCCTTGACTTCGACGACTGCCCGGCCCTATGCTACGCCGATCTAACTTCGGCTGGGTCGCCCGATCCGGTCACACCTTCGATTCGTTTTACATCTGCCCGGAGTGGCTCTCCCAGCCTGGCTTTTTGGTTTGATGGCCTGCAGACCAGAGGCGTATGATGGGAGGCGTGGTATGAAGAAGATTTTTGTAGGTTGGCTCGCCATTTTTCTTCTCTATGCTTCAGTCCAAGCGGCAGATAAGATTAGGATCGGGTTTCCAGACTTTTCCTCGCCATTTCTCTCGCTCCCATTGGGACAGAAGCCGGGCTTTTTTCAACAAGAAGGAATCCAAGCCGAGTTCATTAGGATAAGGTCTACCGTTGCGTTGACAGCATTGGTCAGCGGAGAGCTCGATTATCACACGGTCCTTGGCCCCGGGATCGCCGCCGCCGTCCGCGGAGTTGCTGTCAAAATCGTGGCCTGTTACACGCCTACCGTTGCCACCGCGCTCATCGCCCGGCCTGAGTTTAAATCCGTCGAAGCGCTTAGGGGTAAGACGATTGGACTAAACAGCTACGGCGGCGGCCTTGAGGGCCAGGCGAGGTTGATGTTCAAGAAGTTGGGCCTCGACCCGGACAAGGACATAAAATTTCTAGCCACTGGAGGCGTCGAGTCCCGCCTCACTGCTTTGAAGCAAGGATTGACCGCCGCTACAGTAGGCTCTCCGCCGATAGATTTTTTGGGAAAGAAGCTGGGGTTTATTGTGCTGGCGAGAGCCAACGAGCTTTTCAGTTACCCTTCAAGCGGTCTGATTGTAAATGCAAAGAAAATTAAAGAACGGCCGGACGAGATCAAGCGCATGATCAAGGCGGGCATCAGAGCCAACCGCTATATCAACCAGGATCGCGAAGGCACGATTCGGGCGATGATCGAGTGGATGAAAATCGATCGAGAAATGGCTACAGCCACCTACGATTCGGTGTTGAAGACTTACAGCGATGATTTAAGCTTGCCCGAAAATGGGCTCCGGCTGCTGATCGACGAGGCCAAGAAAAATGCCAAACTGAACCGAGAGGTCTCTCTCGATCAGGTGGCGGATCTCTCGATTCTCAAAGAGGCGCAGAAGGAGCTTGGAATTACGGTGCGGTAGCGATCAAACAAAGCGACGCAATGAACAGAGGAGGATATGGAAATGAACTTTTTCTGTAAGTCACTTGCGCTGGCCTTGCTCGTATCGCTGCATTCAAGCGCCCATGCCGCCGCAGAGCGGCGCTTGCAGATCGGCTTCGCGACCATAAGCCCGGTCATTGCGCCGCTGTGGGTGGCGGCCGACAGAGGATTCTTCGCGCAGGAGGGTTTGGAACCGGAGCTAGTCTTCATTGGAAGTGCCCCGACGCTGGTAGCTTCACTGATCGCTCGGGAGGTCCCCTTTGCGTCGACGGCCGGCACGGCCGTTATGTCGGCGGTCGCGGGTGGAGCGCCGCTTAAGATTCTCGCGACTATCAACAACCGCTCGACGTATGATTTAGTGGCGCGTCCGGGGATTACTCGCCCTGAAGACCTCCGGGGTAAACGGGTGGGTGTACAGAGCATTGGCGGTGGGATTTGGATGCAGGCGCTTCTGGCTTTAGAGCACCTCGGTCTGGAACCTGTAAGGGACCGGCTCCACATCCAGGTGATCGGACCCCTGCCCCAGCTCGCGAACGCTCTTGAAGCCGGGGCTATCGACGTCACGGTGCTGCCAACCGTATTTAGCCAACCTCTGAAGGTCCGCGGGTATCCTCCTCTTACGAACACCAGCCTGTTTGCTCTCAAGGAAACCGTTGAGCAATCGCCCCAGCTCGTTGAGCGAGTACTGAAAGGGCTTTTACGCGCGCTGGCCTTCATTCATCACCCGGGCAATCGTGAGGCGGTCAGCCAGATGTTGGCGCGGCGGCTTCGAGTGGACCAACGCGGCGCCGAGGAAGCCTATCGGGGAGCTCTGGAGATGCTCGATCGAAAGCCGTACCCGTCAGTTGAAGGACTCCACAACGTTCGACGCCTGCTTGCGCGATCTAACCCGAGGGTGTCGACAATCCAGGTCGAAGATCTGATCGATACGCGCATTCTTCGCAAGCTGGACGAGAGCGGTTTTATCGACGCACTATACAGCGCCCACGGCGCGCGGTGAGCGACGGAAATTCTCTCCTCTGCTGGTTGAATGGGTGAAAATCAGAGAGCACAAAAGGGGCTTTAGGATCAAGTAATTTTAGATTTTGGATTTTCGACTTTCGATTCCCTTCAACAAACTGGAAGAGATAACAGGCAGTGAGGCCGAAAATCAGTAGAGGTG
>VBKE01000087.1 GCA_005879605.1 Deltaproteobacteria bacterium | reverse complement strand
CACTTTTGCCGCGTCAAATTGGCTTCCATACCTTTGCGCGAGCGCCCCGAGACCGACAAATGCTATGAGCATCTCCCCATTGATCATTCCCTTAACCGCGCGCCCTATCCCGAGTCGAATACCAGCGAAAACAAGCGGTAGAGAAGCGGGGAGCAAGATTCTCGTGAAAATCAGCCGCTCACTACAGCCGAACGAGCGCCCCATTTCAACCAGAGCCGGATCGACCGTGCGAATCGCGGTAGCCGTGTTAATGACAATGACGAACATGGAATAGACGACGATGATCGCGATTCGTGCGGCGTCGGATAAACCAAAAATCGCAAAGAAGATGGGCGCGAAAATGATCGAAGGACAGATAAAGAGCGCATGGACATAGACATCGAGGGCCTTTTCGACATAGCGATAGCGGCCCATGAGCGCTCCCACAATAAGGCCCATGATCAGTGAAAGGCTAAAGCCAATCACCAATCCCTGCAAACTTATTCCGATGTTGGCCAGGATGACGCCACTTCTCACGAACTGAAGCAGAGCTTCCATTACTTTAGAAAAAGGGGGAAGCCACTGAAGCCCCAGTCCCCAACCCAGCGCTTCCCATAATGCCGCACCACCAAGAAGGGCAAGAACCTCCAAAGCGTTGTCCCGCATGGACCGTTTTAGGGCTGGCGGCAAAGCGCTGCTTCGCGCGGAAATCAATTTGACGGCTGTTGCGGCTTCTTGCTTCACGTTGACTCGACTTGCATCGCCTTGAGGTTCTCCCACAGGTATTCCTTGACCTCGAGAAAGGCAGTGGACTTCTCCAACTCCCGCCAGCGGGGCCGCTTCAAGGGAATATCGATCATCTCTTTGACCCTGCCGGGGCGTGGTGTCATTAACATCACCCGATCGCCGAGCATGACGGCTTCATCCATGCTATGGGTTATAAAAATGACGGTCTTTCGCCTATGCTCCCAGAGGCGGAGCATCTGTTCCTGCAAGAGGCGGCGCGTCTGCTCGTCCAAGGAACCGAAGGGCTCATCCATGAGCAGGATCTGCGGATTCACCGCTAGCGCCCTGGCGAGTCCGACCCGTTGCTGCATGCCCCCGGAAAGTTCTTTGGGTAACCGCTGCTCGAATCCTTCAAGGCCCACCAGTTTGATCAGCTCCTTCGCCGTGGCTTGGCATTCCTCCTTCGGCGTGCCGCGAATCTCGAGCCCAAAGGTTACGTTCGTCAGTACATCGGCCCACGGCATCAAGGCGAAGTTCTGGAAAACCACTGCGCGGTCAGGTCCCGGTCCAGTAATCGGTTGGCCATTGATACTGATCTCCCCCTGATCGTGAGAGATGAGGCCCGCGATAATACGCAGCAGTGTGGTTTTGCCGCAGCCGCTTGGGCCGATGACCGTGAGAAATTCATTGTCACGGACTTCAAAGTCTATATTGCTGAGCGCGAGTACGCCGCTGCTGCTTCCATTATCGAGCGTGCCGAACTCCTTGCTCAATCCTCGCACTCGTATCATTCGAGCTCTTCCTACCTACGCTGTCAGCATTTACCCAAGCGAGATGTCAGGGGCCCAACGGGCAATCCTTCTTTCGATCGCCTGCATCGCGGTTAGCAGGGCGAGCGCCTCTATAATGACGGCGAGAACAGTCGCAAACACCAAATCAGACTGCATTCGACCGGAAAATTCCAATAGCAAGCGCCCAAGCCCGCTCGCTACCAAGAGGAGCTCCACCATAACCATTCCAGTGATGGAGCGACCGAGACCGATTCTCATACCGGCGAAAATGGCCGGCGTGGCACCTGGAATCACAATCCTGCGCCATATCTGACTTTCGCTCGCCCCAAAAGATTTGGCCATCTCGATAAGCGAAGGCTCCACGTTGCGGACTCCTGCCCGCGTGTTCACGGTTATAAATATAAAAGCGAACAGAACGACAATGAATACCCGGGCGGAGAGTCCTAATCCCAGGGCAATAATCACAATGGGGATAAAAGGCGCAATGGGCATAGCAAGAAGAACGCCGACATAAGGATTCAGGATTCTATCCATCCACCGAAACCTTCCGGCAGCCAGCCCCAAAGGGATGCCCACCACCACGGCTATAGCGTAGCCGAGGAGCAGCGCCTGGTTGCTCACATAGAGAGCCTCCCAGAACCGATTCTCAAAGAACAGCAGCCGAAAAAGGGCACCCACAATTTCGCTAAACCTAGGCAGAAGAAAATTTTGCGAGTAGCTGCGAAAAAGCTCCCATAGTCCAACGACGGCGGAAAAGACCAACAGCCGAAGACCCCAGTCCCGCGCAGTGCTATTTTTCATGGGGTGCACACCCGGCTTGCGCCATCATCTCTCCAGCCTTTCTGCGTGGAAAAAGTAGAGCATGTTTTTAGCGCGCTCCGGTGATTTTACCCACCCTGTTGATCGCCATGGTGAGGATCTTCGGTTCCACCATCTCCCTGGTGTTCACTGCCGATTTCAACTCTCCACTTTCGGTAAAAAACTTGACCGTGTCGTCGAGGATCGAGGTGTCGCCGCCATTCTGGGGCCACGCGCGCACAACTTCAAGATAGGCTTTAATGGTAGGAGCAATGATGTGCTTGGGCATATCGGGCAGATACTTCGCGACCACCGGCTCCATTATCTTGGGATTTGCATGGACCATGCGAAAGCTTTTCAGTAATTCGGCGAAATAAGCGGTGGCCACTTCTTCATTCTTCCTTAACCACTCTGCATTGGCCCAGAAACTGGATCCGCTGATGTTAAATAGGCTACCCGTTCGGATGATGTGATAACGACCCGGCGCTTGCGAGTCCAGATTGAGCCAATCCCCGAGTTGCAGCAACGTGGCGTCGATCTGGTTGTTCTGCAAAGCGACAATCCGGTTCTCGCCGCCTGGAACGACCATAATATTTGGCTTGACCTTGCAATCGTTGAGAAGCCAAAGCTTGACCGCCAAAGACGTCGTAGCGGCTTCCCCATGAATGGCGAACTTTTTGCCGTCCGTGTCCTTGCAGTCCTTGATCTCGTTCTTGGCAACCATCACAAACTCGCCGCCGTTGTTCTCCATCACGAAAAAGAGCTTAGCGCCCTTCTGGATGGCCCGCACCGGGTCCATTACCTGGGAATTGGCGATCTGAACCGTTCCCTGGGCGAGCGCTTGGACGTTAAGATCGGTACGCGTAAACTCGACGCTCTTGATGTTCCATCCATGGCTATTCAAGCGTTCCTGGGTCATAACTGCGGGCATGTCATAGAATGAGATCGTCGATGGATGACCCAGCTTGATCTCTAGATTGCCACGCGGTTTCAGTACTTCCACTTCCGCTGCCCACGGCGCAGCTGCCAATAAAAAAATCGCCAGGATGGCAAAGCAAATCCTTTTCATCTCATCCTTCTCCTCTCGCTCTGGAGGTTACTCATACGGTTTTGTTTTCCGGTTTCAGTATCTGCTATTTCTGAGTCGGTAGATTGCCGTCGTGAGCACGTACTCGAGCGGCCGCGTCCAGCACCGCTTCCTGTATCTTCACGTAGCTACCGCAGCGGCACAGATTGCCGGCCAGATAGGCGCGTATCTGCTCAGCCGTAGGAGCGGGATTTTCCTCCAGAAGGCTCTTTGTGCTTAAGATAAAACCGGGCGTGCAATAGGCGCATTGAAAAGCATTGTGGTGGATAAATGCTTCCTGGATGGGATGAAGCTTCCCGTGCTCGGCCAGCCCCTCGATAGTCAAAATCTCTTTTCCTTCGGCCAGAGCTGCAAGCAGAAGGCAGGAGCTAGTCGGTTTGCCATCCAAAAGCACCGTGCAAGCGCCGCACATGCCGATGCCGCACCCCTCCCGCGCGCCAAAGAGTTTGAATTCAGCCCGCAAGACCTCAAGCAAAGTATGATGAGTGTGAACCGCCGTCTCGTGCTCTGCGCCGTTGATTCTGAGGTTGACGATTTGTTTCATTTTATTCCTCAAAGGCTCTCCAGGATTGTTGATCCGGCTAATAGAAGCGCCAAGATCATCTCCTGTTTAACTCCCGCAGCACTTTTTCAGGTGTCAATGGGAGATCTCGAATGCGAACGCCGACTGCGTTGTAGAGCGCGTTGCCGATAGCCGCCATGACTGGAGGCAGCAAGGTCTCCCCGATCCCATGGAGTTCTCGCGACCCTTGATGTTCCAAAGCCAATGGAATTAGTTTCCATGGTATATCGTCGAAAGAGGGGACGTTATAGTCTCCCAAGTTTGTGTTCATGAGCTGACCGTGATCTCCATAAATCATCTCTTCAAAGAGCGCTTGACCAACTCCAAAAACAGCACATCCTTCCAGTTGCAATTCGCACAAGCGTGGATTGACGACCCGGCCGGCAAAGACGCAGGGGTTAAGATCAAGGACTTTGATCTTTCCCGTTTCTGTATCGACTTCTACCTCACAGGCGATCGCCCCCTGGTGCCAGTGGACCGAGCCGATGCCCTGTCCGGTTTCCAAATCCAGGCCGCCGCGGGTGCTGAAAGCCCCGCGCCCGATGAGGTTGCCTTGGTTGCTGCGCAGCACGATCTCAACGTAGCGCAGCGAACGGCCGGGCGTTCCCCGGACTGTAACTCTACCCTCTCCTATGCTCAGATCACTCCCGGCGGCCTCAAGGAATTCTGCCGCATGCTCTAACAATTGCCGCTTGAGGTCTTCCGCGGCCCTGCCGATGGCGCCGCCCATCGAATACGTAGTGCGGCTCGAGCTGGTCTGCTGATCATAAGGCGTAATATCGGTGTCCGGGTCCGACACTGATACGGAGCTAAGAGGAACCTGCAGAGCCTCAGCGGCGAGCTGAGCCAGGACGGTTTTTGCCCCTTGTCCGAGCTCCACGCTGCTCGTCAAGACATTGAGGCTGCCATCTTCATTTAATTTGAGAACCGCCTCGGAGGTCGAAGGCGTAATAGTCGCCTTGATAACCAGGGCCAATCCCTTGCCCCGGCGTAGCGCGCCGTTTCTATTTGACCCCTGATTTTTATCGAGCCATCGAGCATCGCTTGCCGTCCATTTCACCGATTTCGCGGCCCGGTCCAGGAGTTCCTCATAATGCAGGTCAGCGAGTTTTTCGCCGGTAGCGAAGATGTCTTCATCCCGGAGCAGGTTTTTCCGCCGGAACTCAACAGGGTCCAGGCCCAGTCGTTCAGCGATCATATCCATCTGGCTCTCGTAGGCCCAAACTGCCTGAGGCACTCCAAAGCCACGCAAGGCCCCAGCCGGGACTTGATTGGTCCATACGGCGCAAGAGTCGATCTTCACATGTGGGACCTTGTAAGGACCTGACATGGCGGAGCCGCCGTTTCTCGCGACCACCGGTCCAATATCACTGTACGCCCCGGTGTTGAAGTAGGCGGTCACCTGACGGGCGGCCAGGGTGCCATCTTTCTTCACTCCGGTTTTTATGTGGATGGTCGCGGGATGTTTGCACACCGTAACGAATTCTTCTTCTCTACAGAGAATGATCTTGACCGGCCGGCCCGCCTTGAGCGCCAAGAAAGCCGTGATCGGCTCCACTCTGAGCGACCCTTTCGATCCGAATCCGCCGCCCAAGGTCTCGACGACAACTCTGACTCTCGCCAGCGGCAGGTTGAGCAGCTCGGCCATTTGGGAACGGATAGCATGCGGCATCTGTGTCGAAGTCCAGATGGTAAGCTTGTCCGGAGAATATTGAGCAACGGTCACATGGGGCTCGAGCGGAACATGTTGCGCTGCAGGTGAATGAAAGGTGTCTTCGTAGACAAAATCGGACTCGCGAAACCCTTGTTCGACGTCTCCGCGGCGCAGCTTGAAGTGACTGCAGAGGTTGCTCCCGCCAGGGAGATCCTGGATTAGCTTACCGAACATCGGCTGTTGCTCCGGCCGAGGATCATGCACTAGCGGCGCAGCTGGCTGCAGCGCTTCCTTCTCATCGAACACAGCGGGAAGTTCTTCGTAGTCTACTTTAATAAGTGATAAGGCCTCCTCCGCGATCTCTTCATTATCTGCAGCGACTGCGGCAACGGGATCGCCTACAAACCGCACTTCATCGAAGGCGACTACCGTCTGGTCGCGAAATACGCGCCCATATTTGCCAGTAAAGCCTGTCTTAGAGCCGAAGTCATTCCGCGTCAGCACGGC
>VBKE01000086.1 GCA_005879605.1 Deltaproteobacteria bacterium | reverse complement strand
CGTTCCAGCAGTGGGATGATCGACTTCGGCCAACATTTCGCGATGGCGCACTTGAGACGCATTAAAAACTTTATCGATGGTTTGAACCGGCGCACAGGGAACTTCGGTTTGGTTCAAAAGGTGCAGCCACGAATCCGTATCGCGAGTGACGAATATTTCGGCAAGAAGAGATATCAAAGCTGTTCGATTCTCGACTCGATTTGCATTTTGCGCAAAGCGCGGATCGGCGGCGAGTTCATCGCGATTTAGTGCCCGGCAAAAGCGCCGCCAGATTCCCTCGCTGGCAACACCGACGACGACAAAACCATCGGCAGTCTGGAAGCTCTGATAAGGGACGATCGTCGGGTGAGCATTGCCCCACCGGCCGGGAACTTTTCCTTCGATGAGATAGTTGCTGCCCGCGTTGATCAGGCAAGCAACTTCGGCTTCCAGCAACGACGTATCGATTTTCTGACCGATGCCGAGCTTCTCGCGAGCGAAAAGCGCCGCCGCAATCGAGTTTCCGAGCATTAATCCGGCCACGAGATCGATGATCGCGACTCCCACTTTGGTGGGCTCGCCGTCCGGCATGCCGGTGATGCTCATTAAACCGCCCCAGGCTTGAATGATCAGATCATATCCCGGCACATCGCTCATGGGACCGTCGGCGCCGAATCCCGAGAGCGACGCATAGATGAGTCTCGGATTGATGGCGCGCAATTCTTTTTCGCCGAGTTCAAGCCGTTCCATGGTTCCCGGGCGAAAATTCTCGATCAGCACGTCGGCGCAGGCGGCGAGCCGCTTCAAGAGTTCGATGCCTTCGGGCGATTTGAGATTGAGCGTGATGCTTTTCTTGTTTCGGTTGACGCAGAGGAAGTACGCGCTCTCGCCTCCGGCGAACGGGGGACCCCAGCCGCGGGTGGCGTCGCCGACTCCCGGCTGTTCCACTTTCACCACCTCGGCGCCGAGATCGCCGAGAAACATCGTGCAATAGGGACCGGCCAACACGCGAGTCAGATCGAGAACCCGAACGCCAGCGAGGGGGCCTGAATTATTTAATTGAGCCACGATTACTTCTACAAGACGAAATCAAATCAACTTGCACGAACTCTCGTGTCACTTCGTTCAGGATGACAACAAAGCCGACGAGGATAGCAGGATTCGACAAGCAATCCCCTAAATACAAATTCGACTTAGACATCACTTAAATTCCTGGCCGCGCGATTTAAGAATCTCCTGGAGCGTTTCCACTCCCAGCCATAATCCCGGCATGCCGCCCGGAATCGCCGCGACTTCAATGGCTTCGAGAACCTCTCTAGGGCTGGCGCCCAAGGTCAGCGCTCTTTCACTGTGGAGTCTGACACCCCGGGGGCGGTTTAGCGCACAGGTGATGCCGACCATGATCAGCTCCTTGGTCTTTCGCGGTAGCGCGCCTTCGCGACCGAACGTGCCATCCACATAGATGCCTTTGAGTTTTTCGAAGTACTCCGGATCTAGCTTGGCGATGATGTCATAAGCGCTGTTTTCGGCGCCCAGCGAGGTCTTTTTGAATGCATCCTTGTTTTCCTCATCCATGATCGTTCCCCCTTCAATCCTTTCTACTCTTCTGGCTGATGACAACGTCCACCAAGGCGGGCCCCGATTGCTCTACAGCTCGTTTGAGAGCGGGTTCGATTTGTTCAGGCTGCTCCACGCGTTGGCTGAAGATGCCGAAGCAATCGGCCAGGCGGGCAAAATTGAGATCGGGCCCGACCAATGCCGCGCCCAGCTCGGCGGCGATTCTGATTTTTTCTTCAGGGCCGCGAAACTGGTTCTTCACGGCCATATAAGCGCGGTTGTTGAAGACAATCACCACTAAGGGAATGCGATACTTGGCGAGAGTCCAGAGCCCCTGGATGCCGAACATCGTGCTGCCGTCGCCGAGACAAGCGACCACGCGGCGGCCGGGCGAGGCAAGCGTGGCGCCCATGGCGGCGCCCAGGCCCCAGCCCAAATGGCCCGCGGAGGAGTTGGAAAAATACGACCGGCCGGCCGTGAAGTCCAAATTGGACATGAGAACGTCTTTGCTCGTTGGGCTTTCGTTGACGATCAATGCCTCGCGTTCCAAGAGCTTGTCCAATGCGCGCACAAGCCGCGCAGGATGGATCGGCGTTTCATCCCAGCCGTCGCGTATTCGCTCTTGCAATTCGGCTTGGGCCGCTGCTTTGGCTTTCTTGAGACATTCAATCCGCTCCGCGCGTCGGCTGCCGTTGAAACAGTCTGAAAATGTGGGAAGCACCTCGATCAGAGAGCCGAGCGCGCTCTTGGAGTCAGCCACGATACCCACGTCCACGGGAAAGACTTTGCCGATCTCCCACGGGTCTTCTTCGATGTGTACAACGCGGGTCTCCGGTTTGATGGGCGGTTCGGGGAGGTAGCGGTACTCACGAATCAAGCGGCAGCCAACGGCGAAGATCAGGTCCGGTTCGCCCCAGACGGGAAGATTAAAAGTGACTTGCCGCTCGGGAATTTGAAAACTGTACGGGTGATTCGTCGGAAAACTGAGGAATGAATAACGCGGCTCCATGACAACCGGTGCTGCAATCATCTCAGCCAATTCGACAAGCTCGGCGATCGCCCCGGCTTTAGCAATTCCGCTGCCGGCAACGATCAGCGGCCGTTTAGCTTCAGCAAGTAATTGCGCAGCATGTTTCACCGCCTCCGGGTCCGCCGCCATGCGAGGGAGGACGTGGGAACGCTCCGCCTCGGGATTCCGTACATTAATGGATTCGCCGAGCAAATTGCTGGGAATAGAGAGGTAGACCGGACCGGTGGGCGGCGTCGATGCAACTTTGAATGCCCGATTGAGGATCTCCGGTATCCGGTCCGCTCTGTGAACCTCGCAGCTCCACTTGGTGAACTGTTTCGTCATCTCCACCAGATCTCGCCCCTCGGTGTGGGAATCCCGGCCGACGATTCTCGTGTCGACGTGGGTCGAGGTGAGCACCACGGGGGAGCGATCGCGGTACGCATCGTAGAGCGCACCGATGGAATTGGCAGTGCCGGGAAGCGTGCTCACCTGCGCCAAGGTCGGACGGCCCGAGGCGCGCGCGTAGCCGTCGGCCATCGACACCACGCAGGTTTCGTGGAGCGCCAGAATGAAGCGAACCTTTTCCTGCTCCGCGATGGTCCCGATAAACTCTTGGCCGCTCGTTCCCGGAAGACCGAAAACGTAATCGACGCCATGCGCCACCACCACTTCCAAATAGGCCTGTGACGCGGTTCGTTCTCTCTCGGTCATCTCACGGATCTCCTCTTGGATTGCGGCACGATTGATTGGATTCAATTCTCCGTTTGCGCATCCGACAAAGGTCACGGCCATACTGACTTTATGAACCCCGTCGATTCCAGCTCGTCCATGAAGCTCGCGTCCATGAATTCTTCGGCCTTGCGGCCTCTGGCTTTGGGATTGCTCTCAGCAAGAAGGCTCAACGCCGTTTCCACCGCCTTGGGATTGATCTTCGGGATTTTTTTTGTGTAGCGCGAAGTGAACAGGTCGTAGGTTGTGGCAAGCAGCTCCCGGTCATTGACGCCGCCGTATTTTCTGAGCGCCCGGATGCCCAACTCCCTATCCGTCAGGAGCCGGTGGGTCCCCTCGATATATGCCTTGAGAAATCTCAGGACTACTTCTCTATGAGAGTTGCTGTATTTGCGGCTCGCCACCACCGTGGTGGAGGGAATATCCAAACCCGAGTCGGCAAAGTCCAAAAGGGTCTTGATCCCCAATTTCTCGGCTTGCAAAGAATTTGGAAACGAGATCACGCCGCCATCGACTTTCCTCTGAGCAATGGCCGTCACCATGTCCGGCAACCTTCCGATCTGCAGCAGAGTCACATCTTTCTGCGGTTCCAATCCCCAATTTTTCAGCACGGGACGAAGCAGCAGATCCGTGAGCGAGCCAAAGCGCGTAACCGCGACGGTTTTCCCCTTGAGTTCTTTGGGGCCCGTAATGCCGGAGTGGACCATGAGTTTCATGGGCTGACTGTCATTGGAGCTGGCGAGAAGAATGAGGTCCGATCCTTCCACCGACGCCTGGAGAAATACCAGGCCCGAGACGCTCGAAAAATCCAGCTGGCCCGCCACGTGGACCGCAATCAACTGGACGCCTTGGATATAGATCATTTCCGGCTCGAAGCCGTATTTTTCAAAAAGATTTGCCTCTTTGGTTGCGAAGAGTGGGTAGAAGTTGGCGCTGGGCGAAGGGTAGCCTATCCTAACACGGGCCAGAGTTGCGGCGATCGCTTCTGGCGCATTGAGAGAGATCAATGTGAGGAAACACATCAGCCCTAGGGAGTAAAGCACCTTCATGTCTCAGCCTCCTGCAGCCGCTTTGCCCTCACCCTTTCCCTCTCCCAGTGGGAGAGGGCACCAGAGTCAGATCTTTCTTTTACAATGAGGTTCGTCGTCTTGTCCTACCTAGATATTAAAGAGACCTTGCGCATTCGAAAAAAGAATCTTTTCCTTCGCTGTATCCTTAAAATCTACCTTGTCAAAGCTCACGAGTGCTTTTTTCAAATCCACGTAGGGAAAGTCGGTGCCGAAAAGCGCCCTATCCTGGAGCCGCCCGCCGATCGCTTTAAGAAAAATTTCCGGCAACTGCTCCGCCAGATAGCCCGAGGTATCCACATAGACGTTTTTTTTGTGAGTTACCACGCCGATCAATTCTTCCTGCCATGGCCAGCCCGGATGGGCCGCAATAATTTTCATGCGCGGGAAATCGCGCGCCAGGGTGTCAAGATGAATTGGGCGTCCGTATTCGAGAGCGATGCCGCTTCCACCGTCGGTATTCGCTCCCAGTACGGTAAATCCCGCGTGGAACATGACCGGCTTGCCGCCCGCCTGCAACACTTCCCAGATCCCGTAGTATCTTCTGTCGCTCGGATAGAACCCTTGATCGGGTGGATGAAACTTGAATCCCTTGACCTTGGGACTCTCTAGCAGCGCCTCGGCTTCCTTCGCGACCTCAGCCAGATCCGGCGCGCCGGTGTCGAGCGAAGCGAGAACCCCCGCGAAGGCATTCGGATATTTTGTTGCGAGATCGATGACGTGATCGTTGCTATTGCGCGTGCCCTCCCTCACAGTGGAAGGATGCCAGCCGATCAGCAACGCCTTGACGTCTTGCTGGATATAAAGATTGGCGAATTTCTCTTCTGTCCGGGGGACGTCGTCGAGATTTCGTCTGAAATAATGGCAGGCTTGCGAGTCGAGCCCGCGGGTGCTCGGATGAACGTGAACGTCAATGGCCCGCATGATGGATCACTTTGTTACGCGTGACGAGCCACGGATTGACTTGATCATTCTTATAAAAAGTTTCCCTTTCACCCGCCATCGCGTCAAGAAGCTGTGGCGGGTCCAAACGTATTTGCGGCAATTCCCGGTGGAGCTCCGACAGCTCTTGGATCACCTTCGCGGCCCCGAGGCTGTCGATCTCTCGCAATGGCGCCTGGGGGATTTTAATTCCCTCCGTGGCGATAAAATCTACGATCGCCGGAGATTCGCCCAACTCCACGGTTCTCGCCGCGGACGCCCAGATAGAGACCTTTAGCGCGCGTTTGATGCTCGCTTCGCCGCAGTTTGCGCCGCGCGCCTCGACGCGTTGATAGATTTCCGGATTAGGCTTTTGGTCGATGTAAAACCTGGGATTGTTTTTGGCGAGAGCGGCAAGCAGTTTCGACGATCGCAGGAAATGGTCTCCTCTGAGTTCGTACATGACCCGCGTCACGTCTTCGACGATCGAAGGCTTCCAACTGTCAAAACTTATAAACGGCGGAAGCAGACGCATCTCTTTCGCAGCTTGATCGA
>VBKE01000577.1:2146-3763 GCA_005879605.1 Deltaproteobacteria bacterium | reverse complement strand
CGTGGTCGAATGACCGTAGGGGTTCAAGGTCTCCACCTGCACGCCGGGGAGGGCAATCGTAGCAGTAACCTTCTGCTCCTTCTTCGCCGCAACCTGCGCGTGAGCGCCAGACTTCATGAAATCCGGGCTCGCAGCTGGCCGAACCCATGTCTGGTACGCGCCGAGAACCGGCGAAAGCAAGACAAAAAAAGCGAGAACGCGGAACTTTAGCATGACAGTTCTTTCCCCGTTTAACGATTAAACTGAATCGGATTTGAATTTAACGATTCACAGTCTGCAGCCAGCCGGACAGTAACAGCCATTTGGCTGTTTGCCAAGTTGATCGCGCGATAGCGGAGTGGAAGTGTCGAGCAAGAACAAAACTTCTCTGTCGTCCTGGCTCGAACACGGTCATCGGATAAGTGACGTGGCGAAGTTTCTGAGGAGTGATCAGGCGAATATCAGCATGATGCTGTTGCGCGCTTCACCACGAACGAAATCCACAACACGGGTAGATCGATAAGAGTGATGTCAAACCCATGGCCTTTCCTTATTTTTGCGGCAACGGGTCGGGGCCGGTGAGCTTTTTGAATAGCTCTACGGCTTCCCGGTCGCGGGGCATCTCTTTGATCGTTTGCTCCAGCTCCTCCGGCATTTGCGGTTCGGCCTTTAGACCGGTGAGTTTCGTATATTCGTTGAAGAACTCGGGGTCTCTATAGGTCTTGCGCATCGCTTCCTGCAGGATCCGCACCCGGTCTTTGGGCGTACCGGGAGGTAGGATAAAAGGGTTTCCGCTGCCCACGAAGGTCCGGTACATCGCAACAAGTTTCCGGTCTATGTCCGACCTGGCAAAGGTCTCGATGTCAGGGAGTTTAGCAAAGCGGGGATGGGTGTGTTTCCGCCCCTTCGGGATCTCGATAAGGCCGTGGAAGTCCATCAGACCTTTATCGACCCATTCACGATTCTCATGCAGCATAGAGTCCGCTACAGTTGTCCTGGCGTCTATCTCGCCCTGCTCGATAGCGACATCGAGTTCGCGTGCGCCGTATCCGGTGACGAATTTGGGTTGTTTCAGGCCGATCAGATATGTGAACATTCGGCCGGAGATGTAAATCAGGTGCCCCACCGACTGGGCGCCGATTCTCATACCTGATGCCGCACGGAGCTTCTCCGGATTGTCGAGGCCCGCCTCCTTGCGCGTTAGAAAGACATGGTGGCTGCCGCTATAGCTGCTTCCCAGATAGATCACCTTATCGATGTCGTAGAGAACCCCACTCTCTCCGAGAATGGCGTGCATTACGAATGGGGTCGACATACGGCCAATGGTCAGGCCGTCCGGACGGACCGATTTATAGAGATGGTTTGCAGCCTTCCGCCCACCGCCGCCGTCCATGTACTGCATCACAATGGTGGGATTTCCGGGGATATACTTCCGGAGAAAAGGAACAAGGGCTTTGGTCCGCATATCCCCGACGCCGCCGGGCGCGCTACTCTCAACGATGATAACGGTTTTTCCTTGGAAGAAAGAAGTTTGCGGAAAAGCGACTGTAACGATGAAGAGATCGAGCAGTAACGCGCCAAGAGAGATTTGGAGAAACACCGCCGACTTGGACGTGTCGCGTCTCATATGCACCTCCC
>VBKE01000577.1:1338-2116 GCA_005879605.1 Deltaproteobacteria bacterium | reverse complement strand
AGTCCTGTCAATGAGACAACCTTGCCTTGCCGTACGGGGCGCGGCTATTTTACGCCGTAAGCGCCGTAAAGCTGGTCGATGTAGCCGCTACGATCGAGCTCCTGAATAAGTTTTCCGTCGATGAGACTCTCGGCTTTAAGATCGGCCACCGCGGGATTGCGCAATTTCATCAGTCGCTGCACGTTGTTGAGACCTTCCACGGAGGGATAAGGTTTTCGGTCCGTGGCGCGAAGCAGATCTTGGTAGCCTTGCTCGGCAAGCGCTTGAGACGCTTTTAGGCGTCGCGCGATGGTTTCGATCACCGTAGGTTTCATTCGCGGGCTCAGCGCGTACGCGATACCTTCCAACCACGCCTTCAAGGCGTTTCTCGCCGCATCCGGTTGCTGGATCAGGTAACTCGCGCGCACGACAATCCCGTTGCTGACGAACGGAATGTTGGTTTTCGAGAGCTCTACCAGGGTCGGAAATCCGCGCTGTTTTAAATCGCTGCTGAAAGCGCTATCGACGACGGTCGCATCGATGCTTCCCTTCTCCAACGCTCGGCTGAGCATCGTTTGATCACCGGCAGCGACGACCTGGATGTCGTCGCGACGAGAATCAAGTCCGAGGTGTTCCAGTCCGAGCATCGCCGCCATCCAGATGGTCCCGCCGATCACTTGTACGCCGATACGTTTGCCGCGCAAATCTTTGGGATTCTTGATGTTCGGTCTGACGACCAGATCGAAGGGGATACGGCTTGTGAACGTCCCGATGACGCGCAAATCCAAACCGCCGGCAG
>VBKE01000577.1:0-1256 GCA_005879605.1 Deltaproteobacteria bacterium | reverse complement strand
GAAGCCTTTTTCTTGCGCGATCCAAAGCGGGCTAACCCGAGCGCTTATATTAGCGTAACCGATGACGACTTCTGACGCCGCGAAGAGGAGTCCTGGTGTGAGGATCACGCCAAGCATAAAAGTTACTGTGAGGCTGAATTTTTTCACCATAAGCAACCCTCATCCGATTTGTTGGGATTGTAGAAGCCGTTGACGATTCGTTTACCACACCTTGCAGGCGGTGGAGAAGACGAATGGAGGAAGGCGTGGATGCGAGTGAGAGTCGTGAAGCGCTTGTGCGGGACTGCCATTGGTTACAAAGATTTCACTCAACCAAAATCGGCTTTTGTTTCCAGGGCAAACGCTGCCGCAGGATACCGTTTCACCGGGAGCCGATCGATCGCCTCACTCACATAGTCGAGTTGTAGAAGTTTGGTCCCGTCCCTTATTCCCTGATCCGCTGCTGCCCGATGCGCTTGGCCAGCTCGGCGGGCGAGGCCATGGCCAGGGACAGCGGCACCATGAGAGCGCTGATTACGATGAGTCCCCAGATGGCGGCGGAGTAGTTCCCGTGCAGGTCGAAGATCAAGCCCATGACCATGGGGCCGATGACCCCCGCCGCGATGGAGCCCCCCTGCAAAAGGCCCAAGACTCCTCCGATGGCCCGGGTGCCGAACATAATGCTGCCGACGGCGCCGCGCATGGGAACAAGGCAGCCGAAGCTGACGCCGAACATCAGCGCGAAGGGCAACGTGGCCGAGACCGTTCTGACGCTCACCAACTGGAGGTACAACAGTGAAAAACCCATCATCGCGGCGACGACTGCGAGGACGACGCGATAGTCCGTCCTGTCCAGCAGATAGCCGCCGCCGATGCGTCCGATACCGCTGATGATGAAGACAATGGACATGACCACGGCCGCCCGGGCCGCGGTGAGTCCGATATCTTGTTGGAAGTAGGGAATCATGTGGCCTTGGATCGCGGAGTTTACGGCGAAGGTACCCGACAAGTAGCTCGTGAATAGCCAGAACTCCTTGGTCCGGAGCACCGCGCGGAGCGTCAGCCCGGCATCCGTTCGGCGGCGCGATGAGCCGGTAGGGTGTTCCTCTTCCAGCGGGTCGCCATCAGGCCGCAAACCGTAGGGCTCCGGCCGGTCGCGCACCAGCATGCTGAGCAGCGTGACACTGACCAAGATCAAGGCGCCGTAGCCGAGCAGGACGACGCGCCAGCCATACGCCTCCTCGATCTGGGAGTTCAGTATGACGATGGGCGAGCCG
>VBKE01000146.1 GCA_005879605.1 Deltaproteobacteria bacterium | reverse complement strand
CGGATAGCGTCGTGAACGAATCCCGCGTATTTCTGCCGCGATCCACCTACATAACCGAGCACTACCTCATAGGTAATCCATGAGGCCTTCCTTTTTCCTTCAAGGTACCCAGGGAGGCTACTCCACCGATACTGACTGATTTCTCGAATGCGTTCGCGATCCGGCCGTAGGGCTTTGGCTTTGATTCGTATCGGATTCAAATGGACGTAGCGGCTCAACTCCAATAAATAACTGTCTTTGTCCACTACAACGGCTTTAAATCGGCCTTGGTACAAATGTCCGCTCCGGCGGTGACGGCGATTATAGTAACCAGTATAAGAAATATTGAATTGCCTCATGAACTCCGACAAATTGGCCTTGGGCACGGACGCTGAAAATCTCAAGCGCGCTCCTGAGTCGATCCAGAAAGCGCGTCCGGTCGTGATCGTCGCGGAAGATGACGCGCCGGTCATTGCCCCGGCAAGTTACATGATAAAAAGCATTGGGGTACGAGATCCTCAACGGCCGCGCCATAATCCCCTATACCATAGTCGCTGCTAAGTACGAAAGTCAAGATTTGACCCCATGCTGCATTCCAGGCTCTTGCGGCTGCTGATTTGATCACCGATGATGTTATTGTTTTTAATGTCTGAAAAAAGATGCGATCAATGTTCACTTGAACGCCTCCTGCGCTGCTTGGTTCGCTAATTGAACAATTGAAGGTTCTGCTTTTGCGATGGATCCAGAATCAAAAGGCGGTTTTGGATCGTATTCGATAATCAATTGAATGGTCTTCGCCATCTCCGGACCTGAGACCTCCTTCGCAAGCTGAAGAGCCATATCAATCCCCGAGGAAACGCCAGCCGCGGTGATGATTTTTCCTTGCCGAACAACTCGCTCACTCAGGTACTGAGCTCCGAACTTCTGCAGAAAATCTCGGGCATACCAATGCGTTGTTGCCTGCAGCCCTTTTAAAATGCCTGCCGCGCCGAGTATCAGTGATCCCGTGCAGACAGAGGTAGTCCACTTCGAAGTTTCGTGTGCTTTTCGAAGCCAGGAGAGTATGCGCGGATCTTCGGCCGCGACCATTGTTCCCTTTGTTCCCCCCGGAACCAGAATGATTTCAGGATCCGAGATATCATTCAGCGCGTAATCTGTCATAACAGAAAGAAAGTTCGTATGCGCTCGCTTCGGACCGGGTTCCGTTGAAACAAAATGGACCTTGGCTCCCGGCAAACAACTCAGGACTTCATAAGGACCGATCGCATCGAGCGCGGTGAAACCATCGTAGATCAGAATCGCAATCTTCATGAATCCTCCTTGAGAAAACCATTCTACTGTAGCAGATGATACTCAGGATTGGATAGTCGAAAAATTCCAAACCATCATCACGACCCACATGCCGAGGAACGACGCCGCGGCGCCGGGCCACGTCTGTCCGGGCATCCGCATCCACGCCATCGACATCGTCCAGCCGCCGGGCATCGGCATCTCGCCCATCGCGGACATGGACGTGCACCAGACGATCGTTAGTGCGTGCTGGCTGCGAAGAGCAGGGCTGAGACGCCGAAAAACGCTTGCTGAGAAGCTCGCTCCGAAGCCATCGTATCTTTGAAATATTCGATTGAAGGCCCAGGAGTGCTCCTCTCAATCAGATCTCTATGGTTTAAGCGGTTCATTTTGAGTCCGCCTCTTCCGGGTTCAACGCTGTCGTGCATCTCTCTCAGCCGCTGGATGCTTGCACTCTCGTCCCATACTCGAGCGATGCGTACCACTTGCCGCGTCCCTGAGGCGTCAGATCCAGCACATTCCAAATCGGATTCAACTCATCAATGCCGCGCTCGTTGATGTCCTCGGCCAGCCGAGGATGACTGCTGTAAAAATGGCGCAACATGCCATCACTGTCTCGGGTGAAGACCGAAATCGTCGAGTCTTGATGTCCCTCACGATCTTCGCTGCCGAGGTCGTATTTGAAAGTGCTATTGCCGGCGCTCAGCAGACGCAGTTTGGCCCAGCCTCTTTTTCGAGCGTGCGCGCGTAACGTGGACGGATCAGCGCCTGCGACAATCGCCAGGTTAACGTTTTGCGCGAGGTGATGAGCAATTCCATTGAAGCCATCGATCCAGGCGGTACACATCGGGCAAGGATTGGCTTGCTTCTTTCCATACATAAAGTGATAAATCACGAGCGAACGATCCGGGCCAGTGAACAAATCGCTCAGCTTTATTTGTTTTATCGGCGCATCGCCGTCGTCAAGCGACGCTGGACCTTCAAGAAACTCATAATCCTGAATCGTCGCACCTTTTGGCAGGCTCCGCCGCAGCGCGGCGACCCTTTCACGCGTGTTTAGTAATTCAATTTCCGCCAGCCGCAACTCCTCTCGCTTTGCAAGGTATTCTTGCGACTCGTTCGGCAGATTAGTTTGACGATACGTTCCATCAATCATTTCATGAACCATTAGTATTACCTCCCATCAAAAGAATTCTTTTCTTGTTAGTTTCTCCGGCGGCGAAGAGCAACGCCAAGACACCGAAGAAGGCTTGCTGTGAAGGTTGCGCGGAAACCATGCGTCGTGAGATCTCCCGTCCCGCAGTTACACCACGAGAGCCACGGACTTGGCTCAGCGATTGTCGTACTCGTCGTGGCGGCGCCACCAGACGCCCGTCTCGTTGCGCCCCTTGGGGGCGCGATCAAGCCACTGGTACATGCCCCACAGAGAGTCCACTCCCCGTGCATAGGTGGAATAGGTGTGGTAGACGACGCCGTCCTCGAGCGCGAACGCGCTCATGCCTGGCCTATCGCGCGAATACGTGGGCGCGTCGGTTCCGCACATGGCCCCCAACTGGGCGACGGGCTCCGGCGCCGGCGTCGCATCCATTGCGTGGCCGCCGCGCTCGTAGTTGTATTCGACGGTGTCCGCGCGCTGCTGCTCCTCGGTGAACGAGACGTTGAAGTCGAAGTTGAAGTCGCTGCCTTGCGCGGACGCCCAGGGAAACGTCCAACCCATCCGCCGCTTGTACGTCTGCAGCTTCGCGAGCGGCGCACGCGACACCGCCCAGAGCATCACGTCATGGTTGGCCAAATGCACGGCGATCCCGTTGAAGCCGTCCGCGATTGCCGAGCAGGACGGGCACCCTGCCGTCCAGTCCGGTCCGAACATGAAGTGGTAAACGAGAAGCTGCGAGCGCCCTCGGAAGAGGTCTGCCTGCGAGGCGCTGCCCTCGTCGGTGTCGAAGCGATACTGCTTGTCGATCCGAACCCACGGTAGTTCCTGCCGCCGCCGCGCCTCACGAGTAGTTGAACTTGGGTGCCCAATCGCCCGCGCCGCCCGGCAGAAGATCGAAGATGTGCCAGAGCGCGCAGAAGTCATCGCCGGGCTCGAAGGTCGCATCGGACACGCGGAGAATCCGCTTGCCTTCGCGCTTGAACACGGAGATGCCCGGCAGCCAGCCACCGTCCTTCGAGCGATAGCCCATGTCCTCGGCGAAGGTCGTGCCCTGATGGCTCACCATCGGGAACTTCCAGCCGCGGCCTGCGGCGAAGCGCTGCTGCACTTCTGGCGGATCGGGGCTCGTCACGACCACCGCCGCGCGGTCCAACAGATGGTGATAGATGCCGTTCAATCCGTCGGCCCACAGCGTGCAGTTGGGGCAGGTGGTGCCCATGTTGTGGATGAGGATCAGGTCGGCCTTACCGGCGAACAGCTCGGACAGCCGCACCGTTCCTTGCAAAGTCGCCAATTGGTAGTCGGCCACCTCCTCGGGCTCGACGCCTGCCTGTGCCGCGCGCATCTTCTTGCGAATGGCCGCGATCTCGCGGCGGAATTCGGCGAGCTTCGCCGACGTGCTCTTGTAGTCCATAGCTTGGCCTCCGTAATGTCCGATGATCATGTGCCGTGAGCCTTGCGCCGCCGCCGTTTCCGCCGAGATGCAGGTCGCGGCTTCTGCTCCTCGATCTCCTCCAGCGCGGCAGCGAGGACGCCGAACTGCTCCTGCCAGTACTTGCTGTAGCGATTGACCCACATCGCTGCCGAATAGATTGGCCCCACGTCGAGCCGGCACCTGCTGATCCGCCCCGTGCGTTCCTGCCGCACGAGGCCGGCGCGGACGAGCACTTGGATGTGCCGGGACACCGACTGCAATGATATAGCGAAGGGCTCCGCCAGCTGCGAGACGAGCAGCGCTTGCTCTCCAAGTCGCGCCAGAATCGCCCGGCGTACTGGATCGGACAGCGCAAAGAACACCGCATCGAGAAGCTCATCCTCCGAGCGCTCCTTTGCGCGAGCGCCGAATTCGTCCAAGCGTACGAGAGCGGGATTAGTCATAGTATCGATTGATTATCAAAGCATCTGCTGATTGTCAACACATCAGTTGACTATCAAAGCACCTGCTGATTGTCAACCCATCAGTTGATATTAGCTGGCACAGTACCTGCGATCGACGTTTGCAGGCGCGGGCGAGCTGCTGGTGCGGCGACCGGCAAGCCACGTCGTTGATTCACGTTTGAATCGCTAAAGACCATTCGATAGAAGAGATTGGCAAGCGAAAGTGTCAACGATCCTGGGGTTACCGAGCACGCTGCGCGGTGCGCCGAGATCGGAAAAGAAAAGTAGCGTCTCCCTTTTTGACCGCCTTTAAGGCACAGGAGGAACATGTCCTCTCAAGAAAAAGTATTGGATCTTATCTTTGGCAGATGGCGCAGCCAGATTTTGTACGCCGGCGTGAAATTGGGGATCTTCGACGCCCTTGGCGCCGGTTCCAAAACCGCGGCGGCTACCGCGCATGAATTGGGCCTCGATCCCGCTCTCGCTTATAGGCTCCTGAGAGCGCTTGGGTCTCTTGAGCTATTGAGAGAAGACAACGATCGGACGTTTTCGTTGACCGAAACCGGCGAACTGCTTCGCTCGGATCATCCCCAGACCCTGCGCGGGGTCACGTTGTTGGAAGAAGGTCCCGAACACTACGCGCTATGGAAGCACTTGCCGGCCATGGTTCGCGACGGCAAACAAAACGCCTTCATGCGCGAGTTCGGCCGCATGGCCTTTGATCACGCCGTTCGAGATGCAGACTACGCCCAGGTGTTCGACAACGCGATGAGCAGCTACTCCAGCGCTCAAGCCGAATGGGTGCTCAATGCCCTTGCGGCCTACGATTTTTCCAAGATGACGCACCTGTGCGACGTGGGCGGCGGTCATGGCTACATGTTGGCGCGGTTCCTGGCGCGGTATCCTCATCTTGAGGGAACCGTACTCGAACGAGCGGAGGTCATCTCGGATAGCACACGCCTGTGGGCGGGCAAGCTGGGCGTCAGCGACAGGTGCCGGTACGTGGCCGGGGACATGTTCAAAGCCGCCCCGCGCGCCGACGCGTATATAATGAAGCTAATCTTGCATGACTGGAACGACGATGAGTGCGTGCGGATTCTTCAAAACCAGCTCGCGGCGGCAACTCCGGGCGGCCGAGTATTCATCGTCGAGCACGTCATTCCCGACCCGGAGACGTCTCACTTCGCCAAATTGTTTGACATCCATATGATGTGCTGGGGGACGGGACGCGAGCGAACGCAGGAGGAGTATGCCGCCCTCCTGGAAAAGGCCGGCTGGAAATACGTTGCGACCTGGTTCCCCGCCTCGCACGCCATGGGCGTGGTGGAAGGCGCGAAGCTCTAAAAACGGGGATGAGGCTGCCCAACGGGATCGAGCGGATCTCGGCACAAAGCTTGAAGACTACGTGCTGAACCCTCATCATCGAGAAGGGCGTCACAAGGCGCGAGTTTTTGAATCGGCACTTGGTATTACGCTGGCGAACGGCGATGTGTTGCGTCAGGCGATTCTTTCCGGCAGCGGAGAATTCGGACGACGCCGAGCCGCTCGGACACAACGGCCACGGAGAGACTTACATTCTGCGCTTTCCGTTAGCAACTCAGAAAGGGAGCGCGACGGTTCTGACTGCGTGGATTGTCCGAGACGGCGAAGACTTTCCGCGGTTGATAAGTTGCTATATACTCTAAGCATGCTTGGTGAAATGAAAATGCACGACGTGGTCGCATTGCTGCAAGATGTGCCTGCGAAGCACTTCGAAAGTGGCCGGGCTTTGCTTTTGCGCCGCGGGCAGATCGGCACCGTGGTAATGAGCTATCCGGATGGCGCCTACGAAGTTGAGTTTGCCGATCGCGACGGTCGTGCGTTTGCGATTTTATCCCTCCGGCCCGAGCAATTGATGGTTCTTCACGACACCCCCGATTTCGCTGCAGCATAGGGTCGCAGCGCAGGCGCCAGACGTTCATTTTCTCGATAAATCTTCGTAGAACGCTCGCGTCGCGTCCTTCATTAAAGAACGCCGTTCGGTAGAAGCGCCCTTGGGCTCTTCAATTCCGGATTGCTTTTCGCGAAAGCCTGCGACAGAGGTATGACGTTCAGCGCCGCTCTTTCAGACACTTTTTAATTCAACTCCACAACTTCTTGCTTGCGAGCGCTGCGCCGTCGCGCAGGGCGCGTAGCTTGGCCCAGGCGATCTGCGGATGGACGCGGCCGCCTAGGCCGCAGTCGGTACCGGCGATGACGCTTTCTCGGCCGACGATTTCAGCGAACGTGATGATGCGATCGGCTACCAGTTCCGGGTGCTCGACCCTGGAATCAAGATCTTCCCGGCGGGGAGTTTCACGTCGCGCCAGATTTTGAATTCATGTTCGTGACGGACGTTGCCGGCTTCGATCAAGTACGCCTGGGCGTTGACACGGAGCATGACGTCGACGAAGTCGCGCAGCGGAAAATCGGTAGTGTGCGGACCATGCCAGCTGCCCCAGCAGATGTGATAGCGGACGCGATCGACCAAGATGCCTTCGAGGGCGTGATTTAGAATTTCCACGCGCTGTGACACGTAGCGCCGGTACTCCTCGACGCTTGGCTGGGGATCGAGCATGTCCCAGGCGCCGGGAAGACCGGGGTCGTCGAGCTGGAGGATGAAACCGGCGTCGACGATGGCGCGATACTCTTCGCGCATCGCATCGGCAATCGCTTCCAAGAATTTTTCGGTGGTCGGGTAGTAACTGTTCTGATCGCGGCAGAACATCTCCAGGCTACCGGGCGCGATGGCGCTGACGAACGCCTCTTCGATGCCGGCGGCGTTGGCGGCGAGCTTCAAGTTAACGAGCTGGTCGCGCAGAAACTGTTGCGCGGTATAAGCGATGGGGCCGGTGCAGGTCGGGCGCAGGGCGGCGGTGCTCGGCGCGCCGAGGCCGGTGTCGGCGTAAAATTCGGCGAACTCGCGCTGCTCCCAGCGCACGCCGACGATGCGCATCGGCGCGCCAGGTTTAGCAGTATCGGGTGCAATGGTCTGTGCCGAAGTCGGCGTAAAGCCGGAGACGCGGTCGAAGATATAATTGCCCCACGCGCCGCGGTCGGTGGCCGCGCGCATGGGCTTGCCGAACTCGCCGTCGTTGGGAATGTCGATGCCGATGTCTTTCTGCGCGCGCATGACTTCACCGACGGCCGAGCGCAGCCGCGTTTGCAGTGCCACTTCGTCCTCCGCCGTGGCGGTTTTTTTCGCCCACATGGCGCGCAAGTCCGCCGGCCGCGGCAGGCTGCCGACATGCGTGGTAAGAATGCGTTCAGTGCTTCGTTTCATTGGCGGCTGCCTCCAGCGCTCGATTGCTCAAGGGCAAGATTTCATAAGTTGGCTAGTCCTTTAAAACTTTCGGGGACACGAATGAGGGCGTTCAAGACGTTCAATCGCTACGCTCCGTTCAAATCGTTCAAGACGTCAGAAGATTAAGAGGAACAGCTTTCGAGTCTTCAAATCCCGTAGAATCGTCTGGGATTGTCGGAAAGAATTTTCCGTTTGACCTGCGGATCGAGGCCCTCCATCGCTTTGAACCGGGAAATCGCGTTGAGCTCGCTTGAGGTATCGCCATGGCCGTAGTCGGTACCGATAACGAGATTTTCCTCGCCCGCGTAAGAGATCACATAAGAAAAGTCGTCATCGGTCTGGGTCGAAACATAGATCCCGTAGTCGCGGAAGCAGTTCATCGAGACCGGGTGTTTGCCTCCCAACGAGCGCCGCACGGCCTCATGAACGACCCAGGGTACCCACTGGCTCGAGGTCTCGATGAAACCCCAGCGCAGCTTCGCGAAGACCCGCGGTATCTCGCTCATGATCAGCGCGTAGCATGCGGTGACCGTCGGGACTCGAAATGTCGAGAAACCTCCGCCGGTTTCGTTGTTCAGCAATTGGAACAGCTCGGGGTTGCCGTTGGCGATATGCACGGTCACCGGAATGTCGAGGCGCTCGGCCTCGTCATAGATCGGATAATAAAACGGGTCCGTCATCAGCTTACCCCTTCCGAAGGGGCGCACGCAGACGCCGACGGCGCCATGTTCCTTGGCGAAGCGAATTTGCGGCGCGGCCTCGGTCGGGGTCAACGCCGGAACGACACAGGTCCAGCGCAGGCGATTCTCGCCGAGCTTCCAGACATCCGCCAGCCAGCGGTTCCA
>VBKE01000145.1 GCA_005879605.1 Deltaproteobacteria bacterium | reverse complement strand
GTTGCGGGTCGTTGCATTTCCGGTACACACGAGGCTCATTCTTCCTATCGCGTCATGCCGGTCTCCATGGCCACCGGACAAGCCGCCGGCGTGTGCGCTGCTCTCTCCGCCCGCCATGGGAAACCGCCACGAGAGATACCATCGGCAGACGTCCAGGACGAGCTCATTCGTCAAGGCGCCAACTTGCGCGATCTCCGATAACCAATTATTGTCCATACGGAATGACTCTGCTCTCGGTGGAGAGACTGTGTCGCAATGTCATCCTGAGGCGCTAGCCGAAGGATCTCGATTTTGCAAGGTTCTGGAATCGTTAGATTCTTCGCCTGCCGCTCAGACTGACAGGTGTGTGATTTTCGTCTTGCCACACAGTCTCGGACGAAAGAAGAAAATCGAGGTAAGCGATGACTTTAAGACAAGTATTCAAGCAATTCCTGAAGCGCGACAAATTACTGGTCGCGCCCGGCTGTTTCGATGGCCTTTCCGCCCGTCTGGTGGAAGAAGCAGGATTCGAGGCTGCCTATTTCAGCGGCGGAGCGGTAGCGCGCAGTATGGGGTTACCGGATATCGGCTTGGTCACCATGTCGGAAGTGATCGAGCGCGCCGCCCAGGTTGTATCGGCGGTGAAGATTCCCGTCATCGCCGACGCCGATACGGGATATGGCAATGCCATCAATCTCGTGCGCACCGTGCGTGAATACGAGCGCGTCGGCGTCACCGCCATTCACATCGAAGACCAGATCACGCCCAAGCGGTGCGGCCACTTGGACGGAAAAGAGGTTATCTCGCTGCCTGAAATGATAAAAAAGCTGGAAGCGGCCCTGGCCAGCCGGGCCGACCCGGATTTCTGTATCATCGCGCGCACCGATGCCCGCGGTGTGCATGGCCTCGATGATGCGATTAGCCGAGCCCGGGCCTTCGCTCAACTCGGCGTCGACGCGGTCTTTGTCGAAGCCCCTCAATCCGAAAGCGAGCTGGAACAAATACCCCGCGCGCTTCTCAACATTCCACTCTTGGTTAACGTCTTCAAAGGCGGCAAAACGCCGATGCTCCCCGTCGAGCGATTAGAAAAAATGGGTTACCGGATCGCTATTTATCCATCCGAAACGCAACGGGCCGCGATCTATGCCATGAGGCAGGCGCTTAGTCTGCTTAAGCGGGAAGGAACCACCGAGGCTATGGACGAAGCGCTCACGACTTTCAAAGAGCGGGATACGATCGTCGGCCTCGACGATTGGCAAGAGCTTGAGCGGAAAATCCTCAGCATCGACTCGGGAAAAAACTAGCGGAACCTTACCACAGGCAAATCGACATAGCTCCCACGTCGCCAATTTTACACGTCATTCCCGTTCTGCCTGCGAATCGCCGGCGATCATTCCAACGGCCCATTTTTTTGGCTGGTTTGCCAAAACCATATTGACACGGGGCCGCAAAACTATACGCTTAAAACAGCAAGATTCCGGTTTTAACGCATTCAGTGCTGCATTTAGCTGCCCGAGGAAGAATGCATTCTGAGCTGACACGACAGATTTTGAATCTGCGGAATGGCGATCACTTGTGCCTTTTCTATGAGAAGGACCCGGCGGAGCAGATGCCCGCGCTTATTCCGTTTATTCAGGACGGGCTTTCCAAGAATGAGCAGTTTATTTATGTCGCTGACGATCAGACTGTCGACGAACTCGCCGAGCGCCTGAAACAGAGCGGCGTCAATGTGGGTAAAGAAACCGAGCGCGGCGCGTTGAAACTTTGGACACGGCGAGAATGGCGCCAACCGGGAAAACTCTCTTCAAAAAAGAAATCTCTTCAAGTTTTACATCTTATTGATGCGGCCGCTAAGTCTAGCTTCAAAGGCAGCCGGTTCGCTATCGAAATGACCTGGGCTTTGGGTCCGGAAATCGACGCATCGGATCTGGAACATTGGGAGGCCACTCTCAACACCATTTTTGTTCCAGGCTTTTCGGGGCGAATTGCTTGCCAATACAATCGCAGCCGTCTGTCTCCTGAAGTGCTGCTCGCGGCGTTCCATACTCACCCCCTGGTCATTTTAGGCAATCAGGTCTACCCCAACTGGTTTTACGAGGCGCCTTTGATCCTCCATGGCAAGTCCAGCGCCGCCAGAGTGGAGTGGATGATTTCTATATTAGAGCGCACCCGCGCCGCGCAAAGAGAGCGCGAAGAATTGATCGAGAAACGATCTGCTCTGGCCGAAGCCGAATTGTCCAAAAAGCGAATTGAGAATATTTTGTCCCTTCTGCCAGCGCCGGTTTTTACCTGTGATGACCAGGGACGTATCACATTCTTCAATAACCAGGCAGTAGAGCTCTGGGGGCGCAAGCCCCAGCTAAATGAAACCGAAGAGAAATTCTGCAGCGCTTTGCGGCTGTGGCGGCCCGACGGCTCACTACTCCCTCCCAGCGAAACGCCAATGGCGGTCGCGGTAAAAACCGGTGAGACAACGCGGCATAAAGAGATCACGATTGAACGTCCTGATGGCTCCAGGATCACGGCCAACGTAAACATCGATCCCTTGTACGATATGGACGGTCGCCGCTGCGGCGCGATCAACGTATTTCAAGATGTCACCGAGTTGAAGCAAGCCGAACAAGCCAGTCAGCGACTGGCCGCCATCGTCGAGTCTTCGGATGACGCCATTATCAGCAAAGATCTGAACGGCATCATTATGAGTTGGAATCAAGGCGCGGAGCGGCTGTTTGGCTATACCGCCAAAGAAGCTATCGGCAAATCGGTCACGATTTTCATTCCGGCTGAGCGATACGACGAGGAGCCCGGCATCCTCGCGCGCATACGGCGCGGTGAGCGCATCGATCACTATGAGACCGTCCGGCAGCGCAAGGATGGAAACTTGCTTGATATCTCATTGACCGTATCTCCCATCAAGAACGCTCGAGGCGCGATCATCGGCGCTTCGAAAATCGCCCGCGACATAACCGACCGCAAGCGGGCGGAAGCCGCCCTGCGCCAGGCCAAAGAAGATTTGGCCAAAGCCAATGAAGAGCTGGAAAAGCGAGTGAGGGATCGCACTGCTGAGTTGGAGCGAGCCAATGCCTCTCTTTTACGGGAAATGGAGGAACAGAGGAAACTCGAAGCGCGACTTCTGCAGGCGCAAAAAATGGAGAGCATCGGCACGCTCGCCGGCGGCATCGCACATGACTTCAACAATATTTTGAATATCATCAAGGGTTACGCATCCGTCATCGCTCGGGATCCGTCCGTCAATGAGAAAGTCGCCGAGGACTTGAAAGTCATTGACGAAGCCATTCAGCGGGGAGCGTCCGTCGTGCGGCAGCTGCTCACGTTGGCGCGGAAAACCGAACCGGATTTAGGACCCACCGACGTCAATGATTTAATCTCCACGCTCGCTAATCTGCTCAACCAGGCGTTTCCCAAAACCATCGAGGTTTCTTTAGATCTTCGTGCCGAACTACCCCTTGTAATGGCCGATCCGAACCAAATCAGCCAGGCGCTGCTGAATCTATGTGTGAATGCTCGCGACGCGATGCCGAACGGCGGCAAGCTTAAACTCAGAACTAAGCTTGTTGAGGGTGGCAAAGTACAGGATGGCCCGGCTCAGGCAGCACGATATGTCTGTGTCGAAGTTTCCGACACCGGCATGGGAATGGACGACGGCGTCCAAAGCCGTATTTTTGAGCCGTTTTTCACCACGAAAGAAATCGGCGAGGGAACCGGGCTGGGCCTCGCCATGGTTTACGGTATTGTTAAAAACCATAACGGTTTTGTTGACGTGAAAAGCAAGGCCGAACACGGAGCCACTTTTAGGGTGTATTTGCCAGTCGCACCTTCCGAGAAGAAACTGATAACTGATGAGGTGATAGAAACGTCTAACTCGGATCGAAAGCGGGCTGGCGGTCAAAGAACCATTCTACTGGCGGAAGACGAAGAAGCCATGGTTCTGCTTTTGAGAAGGACTTTACCGAATCACGGGTACAACGTCCTGGCGGCGTTAGACGGTGAAGAGGCCATCGATCTCTACCGCCGTCACAAACACGAGATCGACATCGTGCTGATGGACATCGGCTTGCCGAAAATTGCCGGCTGGGACGTTATTCGGAAGATCAAAGAAGAGAACCCGCACGCTGCTATCATCGTCAGCAGCGGTTATGTGGATCCGGAGTTCAGAGCCAAGATGCATCAGGCGGGCGTGAGAGCTTTTCTCGACAAGCCCTATGCCGCCAATGAAATTATCGAGACCCTCGAAGCCATTTGCGACCGAGCTGATTCAAGCTATCTTCCTGCCGACTCTACTTCCGAGTCCTGATTCTTCCCATTCAAACTAGCGCTGTGCGCTGAGTCGGAAAGCCCAGACAAGGCCAACCCCTCCCGCAAACTTCGGCACCAGGAAAAAAAGCCTTAAGGCTTTCCAAACTTTTCTGCCAATATCTCTGGACAACACCGCGGCCCTGAAGTATGCAGGCTATGAATGATCTGAAGAAGGAGCTTCCATGACTTCGAGCACACCCTTCAATATTCTTGAAACCACTATCGACGAAGTTGGCCGCGCCTATCAATCGGGACAGCTCACCGCGCGCCAATTGGTGCAATTGTATCTTGATCGCATTGAGGCTTATGACAAGAAGGGACCTACGATCAATGCAATCATCACGGTCAACCCCAGAGCTCTCGAAGAGGCGAACCGGCTCGACGCTGCGCTCAAGACTTCACGTTTTATCGGTCCGCTGCATGGGGTTCCTATCATCATCAAAGATCAGGCGGACGTTAAAGGCATGCCCACCACCTTGGGCTCGGTATTGTTCAAGAACTATTACCCGGATCGGGACGCGTTTGTCGTGGAAAAATTGAAAAACGCCGGCGCGATTATTTTAGCGAAGGCAACACTCGGTGAACTCGGTGGCGGCGATACGCACGGCTCCCTTTTTGGATCGACGCGGAATCCTTACGACTTGTCTCGAACCGTCGGCGGTTCCTCCGGCGGTTCCGGAGCCAGCGTTGCCGCCAATTATGCAACGGTCGCAGTCGGACAGGAAGGCCTGGCCTCTATCCGCAGGCCTTCGACCTGGAACTGCATCGTCGGCATGCGACCCACCGCGGGTCTCGTAAGCCGAGGCGGTGTTTATGCCGGCTGGCCGGAAATCGCCGGTTCTCTCGGGCCGATGGCCCGAACGGTCAAGGACCTCGCCACCCTATTGGACGTCATGGTCGGCTACGATCCCGAGGATCCGCTTACGGCAAGGTCCGTCGGGCACATTCCCGACAGCTACACCAAATTCCTCAATCAAGACGGTTTGAAAGGAGCGCGCATCGGGATCTTGCGTGAATCGATGGGACTCGGCTCCGAGCCCGATTCGGAAGATTTTAAAAAAATCACGGAAGTTTTCGACAAAGCTGTTGCGGAACTTAAAGCCGCCGGCGCCGAACTCGTCGACCCGATCGCTATTCCAAAGCTCAAGGAGTTGCTCGGAAAGCGAGCTGGAAGCCCCACCGGAGGAGTGGAATCGTTCAAGCTGTACTTTGACAGAAGCGCCAATCCACCGTTTAAATCGCGCGAGGAAGCAATGCGGTCGCCGGACTTCGCTAAAGTCACCCGGCGCTCGCAAGAGCGATGGAAGAGGTCCTCGGATGCAACCCAACATTATGAGTATCTTAAGGCCCAAGACGAGTTGATGACCAACATGCTTACGGTCATGGCGGATCATAAGCTCGACGCCATCGTACACAAGTCGGTCGAGCACCAGCCGACCCTCATTAAAGACGGAGTGAACCCTCCTTACGTCGATCAGAAAGGCGTCCCGCATACAAATACGTTTTTAGTATTCGTTCCGTCCATCGCGGTCCCCGCGGGATTCACGCGGGACAACCTACCCGCGGGGATAACTTTTCTGGGACGGCCCTACGACGATGGCAACATGATCAAGCTCGCCTATGCGTATGAGCAGTCAACCCACCATCGCAGGCCACCGGCCAGCACGACCCCGCTGTAACTGAGAAGATGAAGACTTAAGCGCTCGGCATGCTGGAAAATCTGGAGCAGTTGGAGAACGTCGCTCCGTTGGCTCGAGCGAATGAAAAAAAATCCTGGGGCAATAGATCGTTCCGATAATCCGCTTGCTACGGTGCTTCAGCCTGAGACTGATCGGCTGTGACGAAATCGCCAGCTCGGCTAGGAATAACGACTCGGTTGCTTTTCGCAACCCGATCCATCACCCAGACCTAAGTCCAAGGACCTGCTAAGCAGTAACTAGCCTCTGGAGCGGGCCTGTGATGATCGCTTCCGCCTCCTTGACCATCGTTTGGATGATTTCTCCCGGGCTTTTTATTGAATCGATCAGACCTGCGTCCTGGCCGAAGTAAAGAGGCGCGTTATTAACGTCGCCGGCGCGGCGCGCTTCCAAAGCAGCTTCGCCAGCTTCGCGGGCCCCCTGCCGCAGAGCCCACTCGCGCCCCGCCCACCGTTCGATAAACTTGTTGCGTTGAGCGCGTGCCATTGCTCCAGGCCAGACTCGTCCCGTGGCGATATCTGGAATCTCGGTCAGGACCGTATCGTGACCGTCGCTATCAACGATCGCTTGTTTCATGTTCGGATGAATCGGCGCTTCGGGAGTAGCCATGAATCGCGTTCCCAAAAGCACGCCGTCCGCTCCCAAGGCCAACGCGGCGACGAGTCCGCGCCCGTCGGCGATGCCGCCGGCCGCCAGCACAGGCAAAGGAGCGACAGCCCGAACGATCATGGGCACGAGCGGCATCGAAGCCATCCAACCCACGTGGCCCCCCGCTTCGGTTCCTTGCGCCACGATGATATCCGCACCAGCCTCGGCACCTCTGACGGCCAGGGGTACCTCGCCGGCCATGTACATAACCTTAGCCCCCGCGTCGTGCGCGCGGCTAAAGTATTCGCGCAAATCTTGATCCAAACGAGGCCATGCAAAGGCCACAACCGCCGGCCGGGCGCGGAGGGTCACGCGGAACATTTCATCTTGCGTAAGAAACAGTAGATGATTAATGCCGAAGGGCTTGTCAGTTCTCCCCCGGATGGCTGAGACCTCGCTCTCGAGCTGGTCGGGGCGAAAACTCGATGTTCCAAGCGTCCCGAGGCCTCCGCTATTGGATACCGCCGCAACCAGGGGCGCTGAGGTCGCAGTCCCCATGCCGCCCAAAACAATCGGATGTGTGATGCCGAGAAGCTCGCAGATGCGAGTGTGAATCATGGCGCCTCCTAGTCGACCGGGAATATCTACTCTGCCTACTAACTCAGACAATCGGCGAGAGCAACAGTTGAACCACTTGAAGAGCTTGAATCGCTGGAACCAACGGCGACGAGCGCTCGGATCGTTCAATTCGTTCGACATAGATCTCACGCCTTTTAGCTTGAAACCCACGCCTGCGGCTGTTAAGTTGGCGGTGAGTTTAACCGTTCATCCCACGCGACAATGGAAAGTGTCGTTGACAAATTTGTCCTGTTCACCCAACCCGGTTGAAGCAGTTGCCTGAGAACGAAAGAGTTTCTTTCGAAAAAGGGCATCGACTTCATCGGTATCGACGTATTGAACGATCCGTCGGGACAGGAACAGCTCCTCAACCTCGGCGCGCGCACCGTGCCGGTGCTCGCGAAAAACGGCCAGTACATTTTCTGCCAGAGCCTTGAAGATGTCGCTGAGTTTGTCGGCTTACAAGGCACCGGGCACACGCCGCTTCCTCCTGCCGAGCTGATCGCGAAATGGACCACCGTGCTGCGCGCCGCGCAACGCTACATCCGTCAGATTCCCGACGGACGGCTCGTCGAGCGGGCGATCGACAATCGTGATCGCTCCATTCGGCTTTTGGGCCATCACATCTTTCGCATCGGCGAGGCCTTTCTCGAAGTCGCGGTCGACGGCGTGGAATACTGGGCGCAGCTCGCCAACGTGCCGCCCCAAGACGGCACCTTCACCACCGGAGAAGAGATTGCAGGCTATGGCAAGCGCGTGATCGAGCGGCTTGAGCACTGGTGGAGACGACTGGAAGACAAATCCTGCCAACAGAAGGTAAAGACCTTCTATGGCACGCCGCCGATGCACCAGCTGCTTGAGCGCTCGACCTGGCACTCCGCGCAGCACACTCGGCAAATGATCGCCGTGCTCGAGCGCTTCGACATCAAGCCGGACGGGCAGTTAACCTTCGATGATCTCGCTGGTTTGCCTCTGCCGGAAGGGTTGTGGGACTAAACGGCTGAATCTCAGTCGAAGGTTGCGATAGCCGCAAGGAATATGTAAAAGTTCGCACAAATGGAGAGGTGATTCCTATGAAACTCTTTTCCTACGGTCCTTGACCCTATGCCCACAGGACAAGGCTTGTCCTGGCGGAAAAAAAGATTCCCCATGAATTGATCGAATGCGATCTTAAGAACAAGCCCAAGGAGCTTCTGGAACTAAACCCGTACGGGAAAGTTCCGGTGCTGGTGGACGGCGACGCGGTAGTCTATGAGTCCGCAATCATCAACGAATACCTCGAGGAGAAATACCCCGAGGTGCCGCTCATGCCCAAGGACCCGCTGGGGCGCTCGCGGGTAAGAATCTGGGTCGACTACTGCAACACCCGGCTGCAGCACGCGGGCGGCAATATAGCCCATGACTACGAAGTGGAAAAATCGACCGAGCAGCTCAAACAATACCTCGCCACGTTGGATGAAGAAATGCGCGGTCGGGAATATATCGCCGATAAATACTCGGTCGCGGATATCACCTATATCCCGTTCTTCGTCCGAAAGGAGCGCTACAAGGCGGTCATCGATGACAGTCTCCCCCACCTGAAAGCGTGGATGGATCGTCTCCTCAGCCGTCCTACAGTCCGTGCCACCCCCTAGGCATGATTGAGTTGAGACGGTTTAACACATAAGGCTTTCTGCTTCTGACCAAAGAAGTGAGCCAGGGAAGATGAGTTGAAAATGGGAAGACGAAGTCACCGGTGTTTCAGATCTAGCGATTTTCTCGGCTCTAACTTTCAATTGTATCGCCGCGGAAAAAATTGTCGGCCTGTAATCCGCTCCCAGCATGTCCGTGGCGAAACCTAAAGCCCAAACCGAAACTCTAGTTTAACTCCATCCCTACAACTCTGGCCGGATTGCGCGTGCAGACGGTGTAAAGCTCGTCCGGCGTCAGTCCGAAGGCTTCCATGTAGCCGCGAATGAGACGCATCGCCTCGACCGAATCGGGAAACAGTGGTTCGCCCGCGTCGCTCGATAGTGTGAAATGCTCCGGACCCACGGCGCGGATCGTGTTGTACATGATCTGCGGATCGACGCCGAGAAGCGGTGAAAGCTCGTCGAAGGTGAAATTGAAGAGAATCCCGATTTTCGAAAGCTCTTTCATTTGATCCGGCGACAGGTTCAGAAACGGACTAAAAGGATGGTCGATCACGGCTCGCTTAAGGCCGATCTTGTCGACCTCCTCGGCGATCTTGTAGATCTCCTTATGGGTGGCATGGCCGAAGAATAGTGCCGCGCCCTTGTCGGCGCATATCCGGACGATTTCACGGACCTCAGGCTTAAGCTCGCCTTTTTCGTCCAGATTGTAATGGCCGAGCTTGAGCGCCTTCTCCCACGGAATCGGGCCGACCCATCCAGCCGCGTTGTTGCCTTCGACAAAGCGACGATAGCTGCCTACGGTGCTGAGCGTGATGGCGTGGGTGAAAACGGGCAGCCAAATCGCGACGATGCCGCCATCGATCATTTGACCTGCCTCTTGCGCCGAAACCGGCGACATCTGCCTGCCGCAAACAAAGCCCGCCCAGCACTCGACCGGCTCGACTCCTTCCCGCTCGGCCCAGCGCCTGACGTCGTCCTGTACAGCGCGAACCGTTTTCGCAGGGTCATCGCCGGGGATACTTTTGAATAGGATTCCTTTCATCTCGGCCTTCGAAGCGCGCTTGGCGAGGTCGAACGGGTTCTGCTGGCCTTCGTGTGCGTGGCAATGAATGTCGATAGCGTCTTTCACCTTGATGTGCGGCGGATGGACCTCGCCGGGACGGTACTGCGTGCGCGCCGCATAGGAGGTGACGCACCGTTCACGAGTCGGAGTCGAAACTATATTCTCGCTCATATATTTGTCCTCCTTGAAACCCGATTCGGTCCTAATGAAGAATCCTACGACTTGTTTACCAGCGTCTGCTGCTGGTTTTGCAAAGCAGATTTTATCGCCCACCTCCCTGGGATCACTGTATCCTCGGACAGACGATGCTTCAATCCCTTGACGCCTGGTATTGCCTGGCTTATTTTCGCACAGTGCAGTTGACTGCAAAATGATTGAAGAATCGAACGTGTGGACGGAGGAAGAGAATCATGCCAGGCCATCCCATTGGCGCCAAACCGCATAAAAACCGATGCTTGCGCTTTGCGTCTAGTCGCCTCCTCACACAATGGTTCGGCTTGGTCATTTTCTGCGGCCTCTTAGTTGGCTGCGCGACTCAAAGTGTCCCGGCCGGCTCCGTTTCTCCTTCTTCCATCGGCGGTCACCAGGCAAGATTCGTCGACGTGAACGGAGCGCGCACGCGCTACTACGATGTCGGTAGCGGCGAGCCCATTTTATTAATTCATGGGGCGCGACCTTCGGGGACATCGAGCGCCAATACCTGGGTTCCCGTACTGACGGGGCTGAGCAAGCGGTTTCGCGTTCTCGCGCCCGACCGGCTCGGTCACGGCATGACGGAGAATCCGAAGGGAGATTATAGCGTCACCGCCGAGATGGAGCATCTCTACCATTTCATCAAAGTGATGAAGCTCGAAAAATTTCACATCATGGGGCAGTCCACCGGCGCCTACCATGCCGCCCGGGTGACTTTGGAGCATCCCGAAATGGTTCAAACTCTGATCCTCGCAGACAGCGCGACCTTGTCTCCGCCGATAGGAAACGTCGCGGAGCGGCGCGCGGCCATTGGACTCGGAACCGGAGCAGGGGCGCGTAGCCCCGGAGCTACTCTGAAAGATCAACTCCGATTTTCTCTGGAGGCGCTGTCCAAAAACCGCGAGCACATCACCGAAGAGTTCTTGTCGGCCGCGGTCTATATGGCGAGCCTTCCCAATGGCAAAAAGACCGACGCTGCCATGCGCGGCGATGCGGCTAAGCGATATGAAGAAATTATCGCCAAGGGAGCGGAGGAGATGAGAGGATGGATCAAGGAAGGAAGACTTCAGACGCCCACGCTTCTGTACTGGGGGAAGAACGATCCTTCGGCGATCCCTGCTGTAGGACTCGCGCTCTTCGAGATGATCTCGGAGAAAAATCCGCGGGCCCGCATGCTGATCGTCAACAATGCGGGCCATTTTCACTATCGCGAGCATCCTGAGGAATTCACCCGCAACGTCATTAACTTCGCGACCGGTTGGTGAAAGAATTATCCTCGAAGAAAGTTCCAATCCCACGAGTGGGGTCAGCGG
>VBKE01000575.1 GCA_005879605.1 Deltaproteobacteria bacterium | reverse complement strand
CTTTACATGTGGCTCCCGCGACGGAGAATGTTGTCTGCTCTTCCATAAGCGCGAAGCCGTCGTCGAAACTATTTTCACCGAGCTCGGCGTTGAATCCGGCAAAGGGCTCCTCGTCACCGGTCGGGATTCCGCGCCTGTCGAGTAGCAGCTTCCGCATCGCGGGCAGTTCCAAATGCCACTTCGCGCGCGGAAGCTCGGGAAGGCCAAAGTACGGATGAAAACCAAAGCTCACGGGGACTGGACTCTCGGAACCGGCGACCAGCGTCGTTTCCAGGGTGAGGCCATCGGGGCGAAGAGTTGCCGCCAGCTCGACGCGGTGGCGAAAAGGGAAGACGGCAAGAAGATTACTGGTGGACCACTCGAGCTGCGCCGCCGTGAAATCTTGTCTCGCTTCCGTCACTATCCAGGAGAGCAAAGGCCACGGCACACCATGCATCGGAAGCCCATGCTCGTCGAAATGGAGAAGTGGCGATGACTTATCGAGCACAACTTCTTGCCCAAGAACACGATACCGTGGCTCAGCAAGCCGGTTGGCCCAAGGATAGAGAAGCGGGATTCCGGCGCTGCTCCCTTTTGCTGCGGCAGCTTCGAGCTCTTCCACGCGCCTGAGAAGCTCCACGCCTCGATGACGAAGTGAAGCGCCGAGCATTCCGTGATCAGGCAGGAAAACGGCCTCGAGATCGCCTGCGACAAGCGTGCGAGCAGTTGGACTTTTCAGGAAGTCCGGCGATCGGGGACGCGTTACCATGCTACTTCCTGCCGAGCAATTCCTTTGCAGCCGTCGCCACCTGGTCCGGCTCGAAGCCGAACTTTTTCTGGAGTTCTTTTAGCGGCGCCGAGGCCCCGAACGTTTTCATGCCGATCATGCGCCCCGTCCTGCCGATGTATCGCTCCCACCCGAAAGTCGATGCCTGCTCCACTGCAACGCGCGCCGTCACATGCGGCGGCAGGACGTTATCCTGATACTCCTGTATCTGATGCTCGAATATGTCCCAAGACGGCATCGATACAACGCGCGACCGGATGCCATCAGCGACGAGCTTCTCGTGGGCCTCTACAGCAAGACTGACTTCGCTACCCGATGCGATAAGAATCACTTCAGGGTTCCCGCGTGAAGCATCAGCGAGCACATATGCACCGCGCGCGACTCCGGATGCCGGCGCATACTTGCTTCGGTCCAAAGTCGGCAGCGGCTGGCGCGACAGCACAAGCACAGCCGGCTGGTGACGCAGCTGCATGATGTAGCGGTAGGCTTCGATAACCTCGTTGGCGTCACCGGGCCACCGGCTGGTGCGTCGGGCCGTCTTCGCCGTCGCCCATCGCATCGTGTGTGAAGATAAAGATGCTAGGGATCTCCATCAAAGCCGAAAGCCGGATCGCCGGCCGCGCGTAGTCGCTAAAGATGAAGAAGGTCGCCCCGAAAGCGCGGAGCTTAGAGAGCGAGAGCCCGTTTACAGTTGCAGCCATCGCATGCTCCCGAATGCCGAAATGCAGATTTTTTCCCGCCGGGTTATCGGCCTCGAAGTCTCCCGCGCCCTCATACGTGAGGGTAGTCTTGTTCGACGGTCCGAGATCCGCCGAACCCCCGAGGAACCAGGGTATGTTCTGAGCAAGAACGTTCAGCGCCTTACTCGAAGCGTCCCGTCCCGCGACCCCCTTGGGATCGGCTGGAAAGACGGGAAGGTCGCGATCCCAACCGGCAGGCAGTTCGCGCCGCTGCATCAGCTCGACCTCGTTAGCGAGCTCGGGATATTTAGATCGATAAGTGGCGAAGAGTTCGGTCCATTGCCGCCGCGCATCAGCCCCGCGCGCTCCTATTCCGGCAGCAAAATGCTCGTAGACGCCGTCGGGCACAAGGAACTTCGCGTCCTCGGGCCAGCCGTAGCTGCGCTTGGTGAGCCGGACCTCCTCATCTCCGAGTGGCTCGCCGTGTGCCGCGGCCGTGTCTTGCTTGTGCGGCGAGCCGTAGCCGATGTGACTATCCAGCACAATGAAGGTGGGCCGTTCCTTGGTCTTTCGGAAGATCTCAAGGGCGTGCTCGATGCGCTCTATGTCGTTGGCGTTGCCGACACGCAACACGTTCCAGCCGTAAGCCAGAAATCGTGCCTCGACGTCCTCTGTAAACGTGATGCGCGTTTTTCCCTCGATGGTGATGTGATTGTTGTCGTAGATCCAGCAAAGGTTGCCGAGACCCAGGTGACCGGCCAGTGACGCTGCTTCGGACGCAACGCCCTCCATCAGGCAGCCGTCTCCGCAAACGGCATAAACGTTGTAATCAAAAATCTCAAAGCCGGGCCGGTTGTAACGATTGGCCAGCCACTTCTCGGCAATGCCCATTCCTACGCTCGTCGAAACGCCTTGTCCGAGTGGACCGGAAGTCGTTTCAACGCCTGAAACCCAGTGATACTCGGGGTGCCCTGGAGCTTTGCTGTCGAGCTGGCGAAAGTGACGGATATCCTCCAGGGAAACCGAAGGATGATCCAGTCTTTCGTAATCTGCGTTGACCGCCTGTATCCGGGTGAGATGGAGCACGGACCAGAGCAGCATCGAGGCATGACCGTTCGATAGCACGAACCGATCGCGATTAGGCCAGATCGGGTCCTGCGGATCGAAGCGCATGACGCGATTCCAGATCGTGTAAATCAGCGGCGCGAGCGCCATCGGCGTACCGGGGTGACCGGACTTGGCCTGCTGTACCGCATCTATCGAGAGGGTGCGAATTGTGTTGATCGCCAATTGAATCATCTTCTCGTCTGTCATAGTTTCCTCCTATCGGCTTTACCTACTCTTTTCCTGCTTCCACCGCAGCCACTTTGCCCAAGCGTCGCAGGTGTCGTTCGGCTTGGCTGAAGTTGGCGGCGAGGAACGTCTCGACCAGATCCCAAGCGACGGCTGGGCCAACGGTCCTGCCGCCCATACAAAGAATGTTCATGTGAT
>VBKE01000310.1 GCA_005879605.1 Deltaproteobacteria bacterium | reverse complement strand
TCCAATAGTAGTACAAGCTCAAAATAATCCTTTAACCTTCTCTTGCGGCGAGTTCGACCGCTTGCAAGATTTTCGTGTAGCCGGTGCAGCGGCAAAGATTTCCCGACAAGGCTTGCCGGATCTCGTCGCGGCTCGGGTGTGGATTCTCATCCAACAGTGCTTTCGCGGTAAGGAGAATTCCCGGAATGCAATAACCGCATTGCGCCGCCCCCAAGTCAGCGAATGCATTTTGCAGCGGATGCGGTTTGCCATTCCGCGTCATCCCTTCCACGGTCGTGACCTCGGTATTGACCGCCTCGATACCGAGCATCAGACAGGAAAGTACCGGCTTGCCGTTCACGAGCACCGCGCAAGTGCCGCACTCTCCCAATTCGCAGCCATGTTTGGTCCCGGTGAGATTCATGTCCTCGCGCAAGACCTCCAACAGGGTCTTGTTGATTTCAGTGGCGATTTCGTGTGTCTCGCCGTTGACGCGTATCCGCACGAGAATTTTGCCGGGCGGCCGGTTGTTTTCGGGTTTTTTTCTTGGGCTCATCTCGTGGTAGTTCCTAGTTTCGTAACTCTGAAGTACCTTGAATATTTCTAGCGTCATTCCAGCCAAGCTCGCAATAGCGGGAGCGAGCCGGAATCCAGGAATTATAACAGATTCTGGATTCCCGCTTGCGCGCGAATGACAAAGAAAGAGGCATCGATCTCTCCATCAAGGATTCTGAATCAATACACTATAGTTTGAAGAACCTTTTGGCCTTAAGTTCAAAGCGAGGCAGTGTCCCGGGAGAGACCAGTTCCACCTGCGGGCGCAGACCAATCGATTCCCGAAACTTCTGCGCCACTCTTTCCGCCAGTCCGGTGGTGGAAGTACATTCAGGTCCCGGCTCCAACGTCAGCCTCAACTCCGTAAGGGCGCGCCGCTGAACAGCCTCTATACGAAACTCGTCGATCTCTGGAAACTCCCGCATGACGTTCTCAATCGCACTTGGAAACACATTGATGCCCCGCACAACGACCATATCATCCACCCGCCCCAGGACTCCACCCTCCAGACGGATAAAGAGCCTGCCGCACTCGCAAGGTTCACGAGTGGGCTGCACGAGATCGCCGGTCCGGTAGCGAATCACCGGGCTGCCAATCCTGCCGAGATTGGTAATAACCAGCTCGCCTTTGTCTCCTTCTTTGACCGCCACGCCGCTTTCAGGATCTATCACCTCGGCAATGAATTCACTCTCGTTGACATGAACGCCACCGGGTCGGGCCTCACACTCGAACCCGAAAGCGCCCACCTCAGTCGCTCCGGGATGATCGTAACATTTAGCGCCCCACATTTCTTCAATCATTTTTTTGGTGCTCGGGATGCTTGCCCCCGGCTCGCCGGCATGGATGCTGATTCGTATAGACGATTGCTGCACCAAGTCGATGCCGGTTTTTCTCGCCTCAGAGGCCATGTGGATCGCGTAAGTCGGCGTGCAAACCAAAACCGTTGCCCCGCAGTCGATAATTGCTCTTATGCGCTGCGCTGTCGATTGGCCTCCGCCCGAGATGGCCAGAGCACCGAGCTTCCGCGCCCCTTCCCAGCCTGCCCAAAAACCGATGAAAGGACCGAAAGAAAACGCGAAGTAGACACGATCGCCCGGACGGACTCCGGCGGCTTGAAAGATCGTCTTCCAGCACTCCGCCCACCACTCCCAAGATTCCTCGGTGTCGAGCCAGTACATCGGCTTCCCCGTGGTGCCGGAGGTCTGGTGGATGCGAATATATTTTTCTAAAGAAAACGTCAGGTCGCTGCCAAAAGGCGGACGCGCGATCTGGTCCTGCACCAACTCTGTCTTCGTGGTAAAAGGCAACTGCTTGAGTTTTTTTAACGAATCAATTTCGGGGAAGCCATCGCTTGATAGCTTCGTGCGGTAGAACTCGTTTGTCTTGAGAACCTCGTGGAGCATCTGATGCAATCTCTTGACTTGATGCTCCTCGATAGCGCTTCGATTCGATAAGGCTTCCATGGACTCTCATCACAGTACAGCACAGCACTCCCCGTCAAAGCAAGATTTCGGTCTACGCCGGTTGACGCGGGCTTTTACGCAATGTTAAGAGGGTCGGCGAAAGCCTTGCCGCAATCGGTAGAGAGGAGAACATCATGGCAAAGTTGGTTTTGGCCGCGGGAGTTCCACATCCGCCCAGGCTTGTCTACGAGATGGCCGAGTCCCCAGGAAAAATGAGAGGAGAAGCGCTCATGAAGCAGGTTCGCCGCTGCGTGGATGAGGCCGAACCTGATTTGATCATCGAAGTGGACAGCGATCATTTCGTGAATTTTTTCTACAATAACTTGCCTTCGTTTTGCATCGGCATGGCGGAGGAAGCCCAGGGACCGCAAGAAACCTGGTGTCCGATGCCGCGATACACGGTCCGCGGGCATGTTCCTCTGGCCAAGGCTCTGTTTCGCCACGGCGTAAACGCCAAGTTCGACTTCGCCGCCGCTCATGAGCTGCGTCTGGATCACTCGTTGGTCGTGCCGCTGCATTTTCTTAACCCTTCGATGGAGCTGCCCGTCGTGCCCATTTATACCAACGGATTCGCTTCACCGTTGCCTCTAGCGACTCGGTGTTTTTCGTTGGGCCGGATGCTGCGCGGTTTCATCGAAGCGTGGGAGGGTAAGGAGCGAATCGCGCTGATCGCCAGCGGCTGTTTCGCGATGGATGTCGGCGGGCCGCTCAGAGGCTGGACCGACACCGAGTGGATGGAAACGATCTCCGGTCTGCTTGTGCGCGGGCAGTATCAGGCGCTCGCCCGCCGGGCCACGGAGGAGCGCATCAACGCTGCGGGCAACAACAGCGGCGAGCTTCTCAACTGGATCACCGTCACCGGGGCAGTTGGTAAGACCAAGCCTCTATTCCTGGAAAACGACGAAGGCTCCGGCTACGCGGTGTGGAAATTCGAATAAGCGAGGAGGCCCGATGAGCGTCTATCAAATCAACAAGATTCTCTATTTGACGGATAACGATGCCGCTTTCCGCAAACGGATGAAAGAGGAGCCTGAAGCCGCGCTGAAAGACTTCCGGTTGACCGAGGGAGAATACGATGCCTTGACTTCAGGAGCGGTCGGCAAACTCTATCAGATGGGTGTCCACACTTTTCTGCTCAATCATCTCTCCCGATATGAGCTTTTCGGCGTGAACCGAGACAACTACCTGTCGCGGATTCGCGAAGGGATGGAATACGACCCGCGATTCGAGCAAGGCAAAATGCCGATGCAATATTTCATCAAGGGATAAAATAATCCGGCAGCTATTCGGTAGAGTACTCTGTTAATATCCTGTGAGGAGGTTTCAAATGGATTGGATCTTGGAAACAACACCATCTTTTTCTTTCGTGTTTTTGCGCCTGGGTCTTGCGGTCACCTTCTTCGCCCACTCAACGCAACAGATTTTCGGCTGGTTTGACGGTCGCGGCCTGACGGCCATGCTGGCCAACTGGAAAGAGAAGTATGGAATACCCACGCCCATCGGCGTGATCGGGATGTTTACCGAATTTTTCGGTAGCTTCGCCATGCTACTCGGGTTTCTCACGCGGCCGTTTGCTCTGGGTCTGGCCATTTTCATGACCGTCGCGATTCAAAAGGCTCACTGGGAGCACGGTTTCTTTTTGGCGCGGCGGCCGGGCGAGGGCAGCGGCATCGAGTATTGCTTGGCGCTTTTTCTCATGGCCGTGGCGCTGCTTGTCGGTGGGGGAGGCGCGCTCTCCATCGATGGATTGCTGAGCCGCTAGAAATACTCTTCAACTCACGATTCAGTAGAGTCGTTATGAAGTCTCGAGTTTCAATTTATGGTGCGGCGCGTTTGACGAGATCCTTGACAGTGGGCAGAGTGTAAAGTAATCGAGCCACGCGGATCAACTCACGTCTTCTTAGGAGTCTCCTCGTAACTATGAGGTAACGGGGTTTTTAAGACGGCGATGTTTTCGGTCTTTTCGAGATAACGAATAAAGCGGTATTTGTTTTCCAACTCATCATAAGGCAACGGAGGAACTCTAGTTCTGCCGGGCTCTATGCGAGCCCAGATGAAGTGCGGTCCGTCGTGGTCCAAGGCGTGTCGTACGGCTTCGACGAGTTCTTTGGCCGTCTCAACCGAGCGCGAGCTCTGAATTCCCGCCGCTCTAGCGGACTCGGCAAAATTAATCTTTCCGGCTCTGGAGACCGTCGGTTCTCCGCCGGAGGATTCGTACTCCCGGTTGTCCCAGCAGATATGGATGAGGTTTTTCGGCTGATGCAAGCCGATCGTCGCGAGAGAGCCGAAATTCATCCACAAGGCTCCATCGCCATCGAAGACAAAAACCTTGCGTCGCGGAACCGCTGTCGCTAAACCCAATCCTATCGAGGAACACAATCCCAATGTCTTCACTTGGAAGTTGCCGTCGCCGGGCCTGACCGCAGACCATTCGCTCGTTGCGCCGCCGGCCGTGGTAACGAATAACTCGTCTTTGATCAGGGGAGCAATGGCCTGAAAACACTCGTATCGTTTCATCGGGAGTCCTCTACAAGACTGCACGGGTGAGAAGCAGGGCAACGGGTCGTTTCGAAGCCTCCGCTGCCGTAGCGGCCGCGGCGATTTGCTCCTTTACTTTCGCCGGCTCGCGCAGCACCGTGTACTTTATTCCGAGGCCATCGAGAACCGGCTCGGTCACTAGACCCAGCATGTGAAATGCGTTGTCGCCCATGTCGCCTGCATAGTAGACCAAGAGCAATATCGGAATACCGAACTGGAGAGCCGTCGTGGTAAGTCCGTTGCAGCTGTTCATCAGACCGCCATTTTGCATCAGCATGGCGACTCGCCTGCCGCCCAGGTACGCTCCCGTGCAAACGCCGATCCCTTCCTCTTCCCGGCCCACAGGCATATGCGTGACGTCTTTGTCCTCGTAGAGCAGATTGATGAGATCCAGAAGATTGATGTCGGGCACGCTGGTGACCAGGTTGATTCCAGCTTCTTTAAGGCCTGCGAGTATCTGCCGAGATCGTTCTGGACTGCTCATGTAACCTCAAACGCCGCCTGTTTCCCAATACCATGCAGGCTCGTCGACTATCCCGACGCTTAGCTCAATCGATGCCCAGGCGTCAAGGAGGTTGTCTGAAATAATCAATCGATGTCGCCGCGAAACCCGTGTGCGCGGGAAGCGCGGCGAGGAGTATGCTCAGGATGAGGCCAAGCATAGACACCCGGCCGTGACTACAGGTCCATTCTCCGCTTTACGCCCCAGCCGACGGTGGAAATGTCGAAGAGATTGCCGTCCGGATCCGATCCACGTCCCTCCGCATAGCTGGCCTCCCGTGCTTTGGGAGCGCCTTCGGGATAGATCTCCTTGATGCGTTTGGCGATTTCTTCATTGTCTTCTACATGGAAGCCGAAATGGTAAAGCCCGGGCTGATGTCCCGGCTCTTTTGGATCGGTAGCGTTCAGGATCGCCAGGTTCACTTCGCCGTCGGAAAGATGGACCGAGCCGTTTTTTGTGCGGTACATCTCTTTCATTTCGAATACTCTCTTGTAGAAGTTGGCGAGCCGGTCCGGTTGGTGCATGAGAATCGCGAGATGTCGAAGTTTTGCCATTATCTTTCCCCTTTTTTTTCTTGCGGCTGAAGACGAGGGCTATCACCGGCCCTTTACGCTGTCAATGTATTGATGCCGACGCGCCTGATCGAGTGCGTGCGTGGGAAGATGATTCACATGGCGTTATTAATTTATTCTCACAAACCGCGAAGAGCCGGCATGAGATCTTCAGCGCAGAGACGCATAGATTTGAGAACTTTTTCCTGGGCGAGGCTGCCGGAAGCGATATTCAGCATGAGTTGCTCAGGACGAATGCAATCCGCGTAATAGCTGATTCTCTCGATACAGTCCTCGGGAGTGCCCCAGACAGCCATGATGTTAGGCGCCTCTTCCGCCACGGCTCGGCGCGCTTTTTCGGGATCGGATAATTTTTCGAAAGCCCTCCTGGACGCGCTCTTGGTAGCATAGGCTTGGGTTTCTCCACTCAGTCTCTGCCGATGGGAGCTCGAGCGCAAAAATACTTCAGCTTGGGACGCCAGCGCGAGAGCCCCGTTCCGTATCGCCTCTTCACGATCGCGCGCAACGTGCAAATGAATACCCAGGACGACATCGCTCGACCCGCCGGCCGGAAGATTCTGCCGGTACAGCGAGGTTAATTCGCGAACCAACTCAAGAGGAATGCCGAGATAGCCGGGCTGGACTAACCCCTGACCGATTTTTCCCGCGAAGATCGCGCTGTCTGGCGTCGTGGCGGCGGCCACATATAAGGGAGGGTGGGGCTCCTGGAGCGGCGCGGGGCTGAGTTTGAAATCGTTGAAGCGCCAGAAAGCGCCGCTCGATTTCTCAATGTAAGCTGATTTAAAAATCTCCATCAGCATGCGGATGCCTTCTTGAAAACGGGGCTGGCTCTCCTCTGTGGTGACGCCGACCCGGTTCAATACCCAAGGATGCCCTCTGCCGAGCCCGATCATGATTCGTCCTTCGGTTAGCAGATCGGCTGCCGCGATCTCGCTGGCCAAGATCACCGGATGGTGGATGGGCACCGTGATGATCCCGGTAAGAAAACGAATCCTGCGCGCGCGCTGGGCGGCGGCAATATAAAGCCCTAAAGGAAACGGGGAGCAGGAGACCTCATCTTTCCCGAAGCTTTCAGTCGTTGAGAAGAAGTCGTATCCCAGCTCATCGGCGAGCGAGATCTGCGCCAAGACCTCGGCATAGGCCTGCCTCTCCGACTTCCCGGGGTAAGAGAATTCGGTGAACAGCCCGATCTTCATGGTTGCTCCAAGCAAGGCCCCATGTGGCCGGACGCTACTCGATAAATTTGGGTGAGTCAACGATAGCATCTTTCCATACTCTTTGTGCGTCACGATAACGTTGACACCGCGAGTTGCGGGCATTTTTAGCGATTCCCGGCAATTTTTCTCTCTGAACAGAAAGGCTTGACAGTCTCTTTAGCATGGTGATATGAGCCGCTTCAGATCACGAAAAAGCCTCCCTCTCATCTTTGGCAAGCATCGCCGTAAGGGGCTTAATCGGTATGCGGATCATTGGCAAAAAAGTGTGATCAACTCGTTCAAGGAGGTGTGAGTATGGCATATACGATTAAGAAAGTAGATGTGTGGTCGGGAGAAATCGAGGATCGTCCGGGTGGACTCGCTGAGAAATTGGCGAGCTTAGGCGACGCGGGAGCGAATTTGGAGTTTATCATTTCGCGCCGCGCTCCTGACAAACCGGGCACGGGGGTGGTCTTTCTTACGTCTATCAAGGGGTCGAAACAGAAGGCTGCGGCACAGCAGGCAGGTCTTGGCACGACCGACAGCCTCCATTCGGTGCGCGTGGAGGGTCCGGACCGGCCGGGACTGGGTTTAAAAATGACCCGCGCGCTTGCCGATGCCGGCATCAATTTGCGCGGCCTCTCGGCCGCAGCGCTTGGGCGGCGGGCGGTGACTTATCTTGCTTTCGATAGCGCTGCGGATGCGGACACGGCCAGCCGCGTTTTGAAAAAAGCGCTGAAGTAAAGATTACACAACCATCATTTCGACATTCGTCAGGATACATCTCTTTCTTTGGGTGGCGGATTCCCGCCAAAGCACAAGAGAGAGTTGTCTCCGGGCGGTTTGTTTCAATCAGCCCTCTTCTCCGGGGCACTCAGCGCGCCGGCACGCTGCCGAATTCGCAGCTGATGGCATCCCAGTCTTATCCAAGACTAACTGTGATTCACGACTTTCTCCGAGCCAGCGGCGTATACAAAGTTTACACACCGCCTCTTTAGTTTACACTGTTCTTTTCAGCTCCCCACAACCGTTACAATTTTCCTGTGTTAATTAAAGGTATTGGATTAAGTTGGCGGTCCGCGGAATTGGTACAGCCCTTGCTCGTTGACAGGAAGGGAGTCAGGCACCTTTGAGGGCAGTCTTGAGGTTTAATAAGGAGAATTGTGACCAAGCTCAAGGGAGGAAATAACATGAAGACGAAAGTCATTTTGCAAATCGTGGCGATGCTTGCCCTGGCCTTCGCTTCTATGTCACTTGTCAATATCAGTCATATGGAGGATCGGCAAGATCAGAAGGTGGAAGGAAAATTTGAACTTTACCGGACGGCAATAAAAGATGCCCATCAAATCGACATCAATGGCTTCAAAGATCGATTAAAGGGAGGCTTGGCAGACGGAAAGGCGATCACGGAATACGATTTAGAAGAGTTGCTGACGGGTATCAAATTCGAAATGGAACATACGAGCGACGGGTTTATCGCTCTTGAAATCGCCATGGACCACCTTGAAAGAATTCCAGATTATTATTCGAGACTTTGTCGGCTAGAGAGAGAAGCTGTGTCCGATAAGCTCTTACGAAATTAAACTTCCAGGAGTGCAACGTGGTAACGGGCCTTCGGAGGAGCACACTGGCCGGTGACCGATTTCAATCGTGAGGCGGACCTTTGAATGTGTCGCACGCGTATGCTTACGTGCCCGTCTCGCCATCCATTTCAGATGCCCATATTATCTTCTGGTTTGCGCTTTACTTTATCTTTCACCCGCGGTATCGCGCACCAATCGCCAGCCATCCAATATTCCGTTAAGCTCGCCAGGATGCCGAGAGGAATACTGACGGCCAGAATAAAATACCATAAGCCTTGGCTGTAATTGCCCATCAGTGACATGAGCGTCGCCACAATCTTTGCCGTTCCGCCGCCCAAAACGGCGCCGATGAAGAGTCGCGTTTCACGGTGAACATTGTAATGCGTCGCGTAAACGCCCCATAGCATCCCGACGAAGAACGCTAAGAAGGGCGCCAAACAAAACGCGAAGATCGCTCCCGCGCCGCCGCCTCGCTTAGACGCGTTTTCAAGGTCCTCGGCTTCCGTCGTGCCGTCCACACGGAAATCACCCCTGATGACCCCAAAGATGTAGTGTACTCCCGCGTGAATGCCCAAATCGGGTCGCATCCCGTTAAAATAAGATTCCACCTGTCTTTGTAGTTTTTGGTTCGCTTCAGGTTCGGGAAAGAGAGTTCGCAACTCGGAACCGACCTGGACGCCGACCTTTTTGTCCTTGCGCGCAATGATTAGAAGAACGGTTTGCCGCAGATCTTTTTCCGCTAAGGGAAGGCTCTCGAAGGCTTTGCGACCAAAGTTTTCCAGGTCTTCGTTTTCTGTGCTGGGCACGGTGAGAACCACGACGGTATAGCCGGTCTGGGTTTTAAAAAGCCGCAGGCGATCCTGCAACTCATCAACGCTCACTTGCGGCATCATGTGAGCGAAATCATTGCTACTCGCATTAAGCACAGGAACGTCGAGGGCCATTAAGCGGGAGGAGTCTATCAGGACGAAACAAAGTGCGAGACCGAAAAGCGCTATCCTGTTTTGGATCATCGGCCGTCTTATACATGAGCGAATTGCGGCGAAATCCGAGATTGTAATCGGCCGGCTATAAGTCATATGGACGAGCCCGATCGCGCACCCCAAGCCTTGATTTAGACCGCGAAGCTGCAGTGCTGTGCGGTTCAAAAATTTCACGGGTGTGTGGCCGCTTCTCTGGCGCGCTGCTCGAAGACTTTTATCTCGTATTCCTTCAGCGGAAAACCGAATTGCTCGTTGCGCATGCGCAGGCGCTGGCTGGAGATCTCGCAGATGATCCGCGCGGCGCGCTCGAATGCCGCGCGGGTTTTGACCAGCGAGGCAAGTGAGTGTGCGCCGGCGTCTTTGTGTGCGGTTTCGTCTACCAAGATTTCTTTAAAAACGAGAGCAATCTTTCTCTCTGTGCCGTTTCTCCTGAGTTTACTGCAGATACGGTAGAGCGCTCCGCCACCCCCTTCGGTGAGGGTGATAGCCGCTCGTTCGAGATCCTCGTCTGTTCTGCGGATTTCATTTTCTTTGATGGCGCCATTGCCGTGGAGCAGTGTGGCATAGCTCCTGGAAAAGCGCGAGCGGATTCTCGCCAATTTACGGTCTTGCGGAAGCCAAAGTAGATCGGCGAACGTGACTCTGTTGCCGGTCAGCTCCTCTAACAGATCCATCACCAGTCTGGCATGTTTCGTCTCATCGGCGAGTTTCTCCGTCAGTTCCTCAAAATCGTGGCGATCTATTTCGCGATCCAGCTCTGGATATAGTTTGGCCAAAGCCGTGAAGATGGGCTTGATAGCGGAATACTCCTTGAAGGCTTGCGCGCTCAGCCAATGGACGTGATCGGCCTTGCTTCTCCGTTCCTTGAAGTAGGCACCCACGATCTTTTCCTCGGCGACGCGATACGCCTGGGCTAATCTATTGAGCCGCCTAACATAACTGTTCATTCTGGTCCGAGCCGTTCTTCGCGGCATGTCTCAGCGAGGTGGCGCTGGAATCACGGTGCCGCAGTTCTTGCAGGTTCGCAGCGATTCGTCGCTATAGAACTTCTGATGAACCTGGGACACTGGATCTTGACGGTAATCTCCCACTTCGACAGAGACCTCGTAAAGTTGGTTGTCGCATTCTTCGCAAAGCCACATGAAAAGGTCTTTCTCGCCGGCTTTGCGTTTGCGCTCGAAGACGATGAACCATGAATTCTCCTCGACTCGGGGCGAGTGCGGCACGCCGCCTGGGCAGAGGAGCATTTGACCGGCCTTGATGACCGCGGTCTGCTGTTTACCTTCGGGCGTGAGATAAACCAGATTCTGCACGCCGCTCAGTTGCAACGTTACTTCGTCGCTGGGATCGATGTGGAAGTCCTTTCGCTCTCTGCGGCCGCTGCTGAGAAAGGCGAGAGATTCGGAATCCTGCCACAGGACGCGACGTCCTTTGCCCTCTGCTTTGACGCTCTCGACGATGTCTTTGAGATCAATCGGAATCAGATCTTTCATAAAGCCTCCTACGGTCGTGAATATATCTCTTTCGAAACCCACGGGGCAACCAGTTTCCCCTTAGGCGCCGTGAGAAGAGGCTAATAAGACTGTCGTCGTCAGTTTATGAGAAAAGATGGACGCCGATTCGTGGAACGTGGTTTCAGGTGGCGGGCTCCGTCCAACGATTCACTTCGAGAACGGATCTGTATCAAACAGAGGTCCGGATGCGGCAACGACCGCTCCGGACCTCTATGAAAACAGAATTCACACTGCTTGCATGCAACGGCCTGAGAGTTCTGTTCTCAGTTTGTTAGCTTGTTTACTCGACGGCACCTTTTTTCTTTGGAGCCGTACTGTCGTCCCCTTGTCGGGTGCGATCTTTCTGTCCTATGGCAACTCCCAGTTTAGCGGCTGTCTGTTCATCCACCTCCCCAGTCACCCGGAGATTATTGGTTTTTTGGAAATCACGAATGGCCTGCTGGGTTTGGCTGTCCATCGTTCCGTTGATCGGACCGGGATTTAGCCCCTTCGCTTTCAACGCCTCTTTAACGCTCTTGATATCCGCGTCCGACATACGGGTTGCGCCCTGCTGGCTCCCGATGCGGCCGGTTCCTTGCTCTTGGCTACCGGGCGATTCTTTTTGTTCGAACTGCTTTTCGGACGTGGGGTTCTCGAGTGGTCTGCCTCCTCCCGGCTTTTGAGCTTGAGCCAGTAGCGTCTGAGCTCCCAAGCCAATACTTCCGGATAAAATAACGGCTGTGACAATTTCCTTTTTTGTTTTTCATTTATACTCCTCTCTTTCGATTTTGTAAGATTTTTTCTCGAGCCGTTGCCCGCCTTTGAAAAATGCGCAATGCACGTGCCAGCATGGTCTGATATAAAAAAAAGACCGCAGCCTGTACGTGAATGCCTTCAATGCAAGCAAATACCTGTTCGCGATTATGATAATTTTACTTACACGATTTTTGACTATTTTTTTAATATCTCAGTTCCGGTACAGAACAGGCATTTGCACGTGGAAAACGTGTCGCACATTTCTGACTTGTCTTGCTTCTAAGTCGCTTGAAGTTGACTTTTTACATCGTTCACGGATAGTCTCTGTTGCAGAAAAATTGGTTGCACGGAAGATTTGATTCCTTTATGGCTGCTCGGGATAGTTCTAACAGGAATTCGCATGGATGATTTGGCGAACATGGAGTGATCTGCGGGAAAACTTTGAAGGAGGCGTCACATGGCTGAGCGAGTTTGGGATCGTTTTTTAACGGAGCAAGACAAGGGATCATTACAGCACAAAGAGCCGAAGAAAATCGGTTTCGGCCAGAATCCTGCTTTGTTGCTGATTGATTTGTATCGTTGGGTCTTCGGCGACAAACCGGAGCCGCTGCTCGAAGCGATCAAGACCTGGCCGGGGAGTTGCGGCATGGCGGCTTGGAACGCGCTCCCATACATTCAGGAGCTCCTTGCCAAAGCGCGGGAAGTCGACATGCCGATCATTCACGTCACGGGATTAGACGGTGTGATGCTCGAGCATTGGTCGTTTCGCCGTGACGGCGGCAAGCGCGCCGCTATGACGAAGGAGCAACTCGAGCGCATGCGGCGCAAATTCGATATTGTTGACGCGGTCAAGCCGCGCCCTGGCGAAACCGTGTTGAAAAAGTCTTCCCCGAGCGCATTTTGGGGCACGCCGCTCGTTGGTCATCTGAATTTTCTGGGGATCGATACGATTATTGCCTGCGGCGAGAGCACCAGTGGCTGCGTGCGCGCCAGCGTCGTGGATGGCGCGACCAACCGGATGCGGATGATCGTCGCCGAAGAGTGTGTCTTCGATCGCCATGAAGCTTGCCACGCAATCAATCTCTTCGACATGAATCAAAAATATGCGGATGTGCTGCCGCTGGACGAAATCCTGGCCTATTTGGATGCTTGGCGTGCGGAACGCAATCGAATCGGCTCCAATGGCAACAGCAGCATGGAAATTCTCAGAGACCTGGCGGTCGGCGAAGAGTTCAAGGGATTGCGTTGATCGCCAGCCGTTCGTTGCGAGCTTGGTCCAAGGATTCGGCTGGTTTGCTCAGGACAGACAATGTCGAAAGGCGCCGCTCTATCAATTTAGCTCAACCGGCCGGAGTCGCATGTGGCTCCGGCCGGTTTTTTTGTCAGGCCGTACCACGTTAACAGAAATACTACGACGGAAATCGTTGCCATTGCTTGAAAACCCCGTTCGTAGTCCAGCCGTTCGATTAAAGCTCCCGTCACTAAGGGCCCGAGCAGCTGCCCGACGGAAGTCGAGGCGCGCGACAAGCCGAGGCCCAATCCTTTCGCCGCGTCGGGCGCCGACTGCAACGCAAAAATCGTGGAGCCGACGTTGGTCAACCCGAAGCCCATCGTCATGAGCCCGAGAGGAAGCGCCAGGGTAACAAAGCCTGTGCCGTAGACTTGCAAAATAAACATGGGAATTCCTAGAGCGACTCCGAGAAGGATCACGCGTGATGCTTTGATTCGATCCGCCAGCCAGCCGCCGCTGAAACGGCCGAGCGTATCTGTGAAGCGCGACACGGATACTATCGTTCCGACTACGTCCAGCCCCATCCCCCGCTGATTGACGGCGAACAAAGGAAAGGCGATCCGCGTGACTCCGACCAAGAAAAGAAAAGACTGACAAATTGCCAAGCAGGAGGCGAGAAACGGAGGCTTGTTTAAAAGTTTGAGGCCCTCGCGCCAGAGACTTGTCGAACTATCCCTGACAGTTTTTCGGTAACGGTGCCCGCCGGCAATCAAGACAAGAATCAAACCCAACGATTGCGGCAAAGCGTAGACCAAAAATAGCGCGTCCGGGCCGAGCGATTTACCGACGAAGCCGCCCAACAACGGTCCTATCGTAAAGCCGACGCCCAATGCCGACGCCATCTGTCCTTGAATTCGTCCCTCTTGCTGCGGCTCGGATTGATCGAAGCCGACATTTCTCAAAGAGAGAGCGAACATGGCCTCGGTGAGTCCAAACACGATCCAGGCGATCAAGAAGACCGGCATGCTGCCGAGAAAAAAGTAGCCGAAAATGCTCGCGCCGAGGCCGATGGTTGTAGCGGCGACGAGCAGGGCACCGGAGCTGAAGTAGCTTGCCATGACTCCCGAGAATAGATCAGAACAGATGCGGCCCATTCCGTTGGCAACAAGGGGAATGCCTGCCGAGGCGATGGCATACCCGTGAGCTTTCATGAAGAATGGCGCCAGCATGGCGGAGCCCGACGAGCCCGAACTCTGGCAGACGGCGGCCAACAAATAATAAGCGATGGGCGAGACCTTCATGGCGCGCGATTATACCAGGAGCCCGCCGATCGTGATATGGATTTAACCGGCAAAATGCAGTATGCAGAAGCTGAAGTTAGCGGACGAGATTCCGTCCAAAGGAGCATGACCCATGAGCGAGATTCCGCAGATCCAAATTCATGAAGCTAAGCAAAAACTCGATCAGAAGGATTGCTTGTTTGTGGACATTCGCGATCCCGGCTCGTATCGGGCGGCGCGCATCCCGGGCGCGATCCACCTGCACGACGGTAACGTTCAGGAATTCGTTCAGAACACCGATAAGGACAAGCCCGTCGTCGTCTATTGTTATCACGGTAACAGCAGTCTGGGTGCTGCGGGGTATTTCATTGAGAATGGCTTCAAGAATGTCGCCAGCATGAGCGGCGGCTTTGAAGCCTGGCGGCAAGTGTATGAGAACGAATCGGAATAAAACAAGTTTCGGGTTTCGCGTCTCGGGTCTCGAGTTAAACTCGAAATCTGAAACCCCGAACCCGAGACTCGAGACTCGGAACAGCGAAAGCACAAGGAGGTTGTTATGGGCGTGACGGTAGGCAGTGGGGATTATCGCTATGAAGTTATCGAAGGCTGGGGCAAGCTTCCGGACGGCTGGACGTTTCGGGAAGTGGCGGCGGTGGCCCTGGACAAGAAAGATCAAATCTATGCCTTTACGCGCGGACAACACCCGATCATCGTCTTCGATCGCGACGGCAACTTCCTCCGCTCGTGGGGAGAGGGCACATTCAAGCGCGCTCACGGCGCGACCATGGGACCCGATGAGACGATCTACTTGACGGATGACGGTGACCACACGGTGCGGAAATGCACCCTCGATGGCAAGGTTCTCTTGACGCTAGGCGTGCCGGGAAAACCCGCGCCCTATCAAAGCGGCGAGCCTTTCAACCGCTGTACTCATGTCGCTTTTTCTCCAAAGGGCGAGATTTATGTGTCGGACGGTTACGGCAATTCCCGCGTGCACAAATACTCGCCCGATGGAAAACTGCTTTTCTCGTGGGGCGAACCCGGATGCGATCCCGGTCAGTTCAATATCGTTCACAACATCTGCACCGATAAGGACGGCTGGGTTTACGTCGCTGACCGGGAGAATCATCGCGTGCAGGTTTTTGACGGTAACGGCAAGTACGAGACACAATGGAACAATATGCATCGCCCGTGCGCTCTTTACATGGACACCACTGGACGCGACCCGATCTGTTACGTGGGTGAACTCGGGCCGGGCATGAGCGTGAACAAGGACTCTCCTAACTTAGGGAACCGAATCGATATTTACGATAAGCATGGGAGGCGGCTGGCGCGGCTCGGAGATATCCGCGGCGGCGAAGCGCCGGGGCAATTCATCGCGCCGCACGGCCTTGCGCTCGACTCCCGCGGCGACATCTACGTCGCCGAAGTCTCGTGGACGATCATGGGCCAGCATTTGAATCCACAGCGCGAGCTGCGCAGTTTGCAGAAGCTGAAAAAATTAAATTAGCCCCGGACAGTCGTATGGCTAAGCAAGAACCGCGGGTGCCCGTACACGGCGACCCAGGACACTGGATTCATATCTCCGAAAGTCCCAGAACCGTTCGTATCGTTTTCGGCGGCAAGACGCTCGCCGACAGCAAGCATGTGAAGCTTTTGCGAGAAGATGGAATTTTGCCGGTCTACTATTTCCCGGCATCCGATGTGCTTACGGACTTAATGGTTCCCAGCGGTAAAAAAACGGAATGTCCTTACAAGGGCGAGGCTTCTTATTGGTCGCTCAAGGCGGGAAACAAAACGGCTGATAATGCCGCCTGGAGTTATATTAATCCGCTGCCCGAGGCCAGCGAGCTCAAAAGTCATTTCGCCTTTGAGTGGAAAAAAATGGACGCTTGGTATGAAGAAGACGAAGAGGTCTTCGTCCACCCGCGCGATCCTTACAAACGGGTCGATGTGATGCCGAGCAAGCGTCACGTGCGGATCGTCATCGACGGGCAAACCGTCGCCGATACGCGCCGTCCGCGGCTGCTCTTCGAGACCAACCACCCGGTGCGCTACTACATCCCGCAGGAAGACGTGCGGATGGATTTTTTGGTTCCGAGCGCGGCCCAATCCCGCTGTCCCTACAAAGGACCGGCTTCCTACTGGTCGGTGAAAATCGGCGATCAAGTCTTCGAAGATATGATCTGGAGCTACAAGGAACCCATTCCCGAGTGTCCGAAGATCAAGGGGCTGCTCTGCTTCTTCCACGAGCGCGGCGCGGAAATTTATGTGGACGGGGAGAAGATCCCCCCGCCGAAGACGAAGTGGGCTCGCGAGCTAAACAAGTAAGCTGAGAAACCAGAGCGATGCAGGCTCTCTCTTGGGATGGCCGCCTTCTGCGCCTCGAATCCTCTCGACCCACGCCGGCCACTGATCAGGAAACCGTTCTCGTTCGGGTTCATCTCGCTGGTATCTGCTCCACTGACTTACAAATTTTCAAAGGCTACATGGGATTCCGCGGCGTGCCCGGCCACGAGTTCGTCGGCACCGTCAGTGAAGGACCCAGGGAACTCCTCGGCAAACGCGTCGTCGGCGAAATAAATTTCGCCTGTGGCCATTGCGATTATTGCAATCGTGGACTCGAACGTCACTGTCCGAAGCGTAGCGTCATGGGAATTTTAAACGCCGACGGCGCTTTCGCCGAGTTTGCTGCGGTTCCGGTTGCGAATCTTCACGTCGTGCCGGATGGCGTCTCGGACGAAGAAGCGGTTTTCACCGAACCTCTCGCCGCGGCTTTCGAGATCCTCCAACAAGTGCAACCCGGTCCCGGCGACGAAGTTCTCATCCTAGGCGACGGCAAACTCGGCAACCTTTGCGCGCAAGTTGTTAGGCTCACCGGAGCGCGCGTGACGGCGCTCGGTAAGCACGAGGAGAAGCTCAAAATCATTAAGCGCGCCGGTGTTCAAACCGTTCTTCTGAAAGACTGGAAGCCGCGGCTGTTTGACGTCGTCGTCGAAGTGAGCGGTTCCGAAAGCGGGCTTCAACTGGCGATCAGCGCCATTCGCCCCCGTGGAACACTGGTATTGAAAAGCACCATCGCCGGCGAACATCACGTTTCTGTCGCGCCGCTGGTTATCAATGAAATAACCGTGATCGGCTCTCGCTGCGGTCCGTTTGCCCCTGCGCTTGAAGCTCTAGAAGAGAGGACCGTTTCAGTGACGCCGCTGATTGAGAAGGTCTATCCGCTGAGTTACGGTGTTGACGCGGTCTCACATGCAGAAAGAGGCGGAACCCGAAAGATCTTGTTGCGGCCATAGATTTTTTTCGCTTCGACTTAAAAAGCCGGGTCAGTCTTGCCGATTGTTTTCCTGATGATTTCGGCTGCGCAGCCCTTATAATTTTTCTACGATGCTGAATGCCAGCTAAGTCGCCTGGCTGTGGATTTGCCTGCGAAACTCAAGAGGCGATGAGATGTTGTGAAAGACCTCCCTGACGCCTCCGGTGCCCGTAAGTGTGACGGAGCCGAACCCCAACATACGGCCAAGCACGGTTTGCTCGACTGAGATCGCTTCAACCTGCCGCAACAGCAATTCCAAGGTTCGTCTCCTGAAAACACCCACCTTTATGATTACCCTTTTCGTTGTCACGGCAAATTCGGACGTTTTGTATTCAATGAATTTCCTAAGCCCGACTAATAAACCGACAAAGATTATGAGTCCGCCAACGATGGGTTGAAATATTAGCGAGACGATTCCGATCAGGATAATCACCCAGCACTGCCAGAATAGGGCAACAAGCTTGAATCGACGTATGCCAAGGTCCTCCCTCTCTGCCGACAGGCTTATCGAACCGCGATGAAACAGAATGATCGTATCCCGTCAAGATGATGATCCTGGCTCGGCAAGAAAAGCCAATTCTTTGATCAGCATCGACACTGTCGGATAATTATTTAAAGAGGTTTACGGATTGCGTTGGTATTCCAAAGATTCCGCGTGTTCCAAAGGAAGGTAGAAAAAGAGTTGTTCGATCGGGCGCAGTGCAGGATCCAAACCAGCATTTATTTCCTCAAGACACCCCGCCGAAGCTTTCGAGTCAAAAGCGAAAGGCGCTTGCTGAGTCGCGATAAATCTTCCCTCATTCTTCCGTTACTTTAAACGATACCCGCGCTTCTCGGCATCGGAGACGCACTTTTCCTGTTGATTATGAACCGACACCGCGCCAAAGAATCCAGACCCCTGAGTTTCGCACGTCAGCTCTTCGCCTTGGTTATTGACGAGCACGGCTCGCTCAGTTGCGCAACCAGCCAGGGTCAATACAAAGCAAACAAGCAATACACTTCGCATAACGTACTTAAATTATATCCTTCAGGCATCGATTAGCAATGGATTAAGTCGCTCGAAGAACTCGCCGATGGCCCCGCGATGAATGAAATCTGCCTCGTCATCGAGCGGTGTTTCGTCGCGGTTGATAATGGCCAAAACGGCGCCGCTGCGTTTGGCGATGACCGGGAAGGAGGCAGCCGGTTGGACCTGGAGCGACGAGCCGATGACAATAAATATTTCCGCGGCTTCGCTCCAGGCTTGCGCCTGTTGCATTGCCCGCCCTGGCATCTGCTGGCCGAAGGAAACAGTGGCGCTCTTTAGAAAGCCGCCGCAAACATTGCAGGTCGGCGATTTAAAGTCGCCGACGATCGTCTGATAAATCTTATCCGGCTCGAAAGACTTTTCACAGTTGAGGCACTTGACGAAACGATCGGTGCCGTGGAGCTCGACGATTTTTTCATCGGACACGCCGGCCAAGCTGTGAAGGCCATCGATATTCTGCGTGATAAGGCCCAGCAGCTGATTCCGCTTTTCAAAGTCCCGTATCGCGTAGTGGCCGACGTTCGGCTTTACTTTCTTGTAGAGATCGTGAGTTTCTTTCTTGAGCTTCCAGTGGCGGATGCGCGCGGCTTCGCTGGACATGAATTCATCGAAGTAGACCGGCTGATACTTGGTCCAGACTCCTCCAGGGCTGCGGAAATCCGGGACGCCGGATTCAGTGCTAATGCCGGCGCCCGTGAAAAAGACGATGCCGCGTGACTTTCGCAGACGCGCCGCGAAATTCTCGAAATCCATCTCGGTCACACCGAGCTCACGGGAGAAACTATTTCGGCTGTGCGGGTTGCGCAGGCTGGGCGGGTTGCGTCGGTTGCGAGGATTGTCCGGGTTCAACCTCCAAGACCTTGATATCGAAGACGAGTGTTTTTCCCGCCATGGGGTGATTCATGTCGAGCACGACGGTCTTTTCTTTCACCTCTTTGACCTTGACAGGTATGGCCTGTCCCTGCGGGCCTCTGGCGGTCAGGATTGCGCCGACCTTTTGCCCTTCTGGCGGTATCTTTTCCTTAGGAAATTCCTGTATGGCTTTAGGGTCGATGGGACCGTAGGCATCCTCGGGTTTGACTTTAATGCGCTTTTCGCCGCCGACTTTCATTCCCGTCAGCTCCTTTTCAAGGCCCGGGATGATCTGGTGTTGCCCCTGCGTGTACTTGAGCGGCTCCTTGCCTTTGTTGGACTCAATGGTCTTTCCGTCATCGCCGGAGAGCGTGTATTGCAGGCTCACCACGGAGCCGTCCTTGATGACCTTCTCGTCTTTATTGTTCTGAGCTGATACGGCAGTGGAAACGGATAGCCCGAACAGACCAGCAATACCGATAAATTGCCAAATCTTTATTTGCATGTCGTCTCCTTAAAATAAAAATTAGAATAAAAAAACATGCAGGCGATACGATTTAGTCAGTTTAGCTGCTAAATGGGATGAACACAACGAGCCGAAGAAATTCTCCCGGTGATGGAGCGGTTACGGTGTTGGAGATTTGTCATCGGCCGCACGGGCCAAGGTTAATCCCGGCAGAGGGGAATCACTCGGCGGCCCCAGGCTTCCATGGTTTTGTTGTAGTTGGTGTTGGGCGGAGTGAGTAGCAGTCGCTTTACTCCCGCCGCTTCCAGCCTTTTGACTCGGGCGGCACACTCCGCCGGCGTGCCCGCAATGGTAAATCGCCGGATCAAGTAATCGGTCACCAAATCCGGGTCGACACGCTGCTCGATGGGTTTGGCGATATCGAAATGCTCCATGAAAATTTTTACCCTCGCCAATTCCTCCGCCGGGACCGTTTCGTAGGTAAAGCGGAAATTGTGGTGCGCGCGGTTGGCCATGCGCGAGCGCACGCGCTTGCGCGCGAGGTCGCCGTCGTCGTCAACGTAGATCATGCCCGCTGGCATGATATCGACGTCCGCAGGATTTCGCCCGGCTTCTCTGGCTCCTTCGGCGATACGCGACTCGGCCCATTCAAGCACGTCGAGATCGAAGCCGGTGCCGAGGATCACGCCGTCGCAGACGCGTCCGGCAACGCGGAGAGTGCGCGGCCCTTCGGCGGAGATGTAGATCGGCACGGGCCGTTTGCCGACCTTCAACATCACGGTGCCCGAAGCGCGTTCTTTGCCCGTGGGAACGACCACGCCGCGATCGTGCAGCAGGTCGCGGATGGTTTCCAGCCCGCGCTCAAAATCGGCAAGCCGCGTGGCGGTTCGTCCCAAGCTGTAGACCGGCCCGTCGCCCGTACCCATGCCGATAATCGCCCGCCCGTCTGATATTTCGTTCAAGGTCGCGAACGAGTTGGCGGTGATAGTCGGGTCGCGGTAGACCATGTTGGTCACCGCCGTGCCGAAGCGGATTTTTTTTGTGTGGACGGCGCACATGGCCATGACTTGATAGCAGTCAACATTGTTCATGTGGCTGTCGGCAAAAAAAATGGCTTCGAAGCCGAGGCTCTCGGCCTGTTGGGCGCGCTCGACGGCTTCCTTGATAGTTCGCGCCGATCCGTGAAGACAAAATTGAATAGCCATAAAAGGGTCTCTCCTCTAGATAAGGCGCCATGCTGAAGATTATTTCACTTGCGGCAGGAGTCTTGATTTTCTCATAACACACCGAAAGGAAATTAGGGAATAGCGGTAGCTGCGGTCAGGCCCGCTGCGCAGAGTAGCGGGACCGCCATTTTAGACATGCATGAACGGCGAGCCCGGAAATCGCGAAGCAGAGCAGGCAAAGAGAAAAGGGCCATGCGTACGATCCGGTGACGTCAAAGAGAAAACCGCCGATCCATGCGCCGAACGCGCTACCCAAACCGAAGCTGACCTCCAACAAACCGAAGATAAGACCGACTTTGCGTCCGGAAAAAATGTCCGCAATCACCGATCCATAGATCGGATTGCCGGCGCTGTGGCCGATCGAATAAAGCACGGCGGCAAAATAAACAAACCACATGGCCGAACTCATCGAGATCATGATCAAAAAACTCAAGCCCATCAACGTGACGAGTATTGCTGCATCATAGGCTCTGCCTCGCCCAATTTTATCGGAGACGAATCCCCACAGAACTGTGCCGCCGATGCGGACAAAGCCGATGAGCCCAAAGATGAAGGCGGCCAGCAGCTTGTCGTAGCCGAGAGAAACCAGGTGAGCGACGAAGTGAGTATTGATCAGGAAAAGCGCCGTCCCGAGCGCGAGCTGGCCGATGGTGATGCACCAGAACGGAAACGACGCTAGCGCTTCGCGAAAACTCCAATTGTCGGGTTCCGTGTGCTTTCCATGTTTTCCGGATGTGTCCGAAGGCGCGCCGGGGCCGCCGTCGGGAAATTGTCCGACATCCTGTGGGCTGCGTCTTTGTAGCAGCGCGTTGGCGGGAACCAGGGCGAGCAAGATCACCGTCGCTGTGATCATAAATGTAGAGCGCCAGCCTACTTTATCGATCAAGGTCTGAGTTAGCGGGACCATGATCAGCGCACCAAGTCCTTGGCCCATGCTTGCGATTCCGATGGCTGTGGCGCGCCGCCGGACAAACCAGTAGGAAATCAAGGAATTGTGGCCAACGAATCCGAGCGCTCCCTGGCCCAGAGCCGTGATAAAGCCGTAGGAAAAATAGAGATGCCAGAGCGAACTGCCGAAGCTCGAAAGCAAGAGTCCGCCGCCCACGAGGGCTCCCCCCAAGGGCATGAGCAGGCGCGGTCCGAAACGATCGAAGGTCAGCCCGACCAAAGGTGACGCCAGCGCATAGACTATAAAGTTCGCTGACGCGATACTAGCGCCGTCACTGTGCGTCCACGGAAAATTTTCCAGCAAGGCGAGATAATAGACGCTAAAGGAGCCGGTGACTCCGCGCATCACCACCATGTTCGCCAAGCATAGCGCGAGGATGATGTAACCGTAGAAAAACTTGGGTCGCATTCAATCGAAGCTCAACGCGCAGATTCAATTAATGGTCATTCGGAAAGTAAGTTTGGGGGCAGAAAGTAAGTCCACCGGCCTACTTCGCCGCTTCTTTGATGTCCTTGATCTTGACGTCGAATGTCAGCGTCTTCCCGGCGAGCGGATTATTCAAGTCGACGACGACCGTTTTTTCTTTGATTTCCTTCACGCGCATAGGAAGCGCCTGCCCCTGGGACGTTTTCATCATGAGCATCGTATCCACCTTGAGCGCGTTCGCCGGAAAGTTTTCCTTGGGAAGCTCTTGGACCAATTCTGGGTTTGCCGCTCCATAACCCTCTTCGGGCTTGACGGTGACGGTTTTCTCATCACCGACCTTCAGGCCGGCGAGCGCCTTTTCCAGACCGGGAACGATCTGACCGGCGCCGTGGATATAAGTCAGCGGTTCTTTGTCCTTATTCGACTCGATAACTTTTCCGGTTTCATCCGTGAGCGTGTACTCGATGGAAACCAGCGAGCCTTCTTGAATCATTTGGCCCGGGCTCAATTTGACGGTCGGGTTTACCGAATGACTGGAAAGATTCGTGACGAAGGCGAGCGCTCCCAACACGGAGCCGCAGAGCACGAACAAGGATAAGAGGTTTTTCATCTAGATCGTTTACACCTATTTTTGATGCTGCCTGCAAAATCTCCCTTTATCCCCATTTAAAAATGGGGAATTTCTTACACACAGTTCTTAATTCCTCACGGTTCCATGGCTTTACCCCTCTTTGAAAAAGAGAGCGAGGGGAGATTTGCGTGGATCGAAGCCGCCGCGGTTCAGCAGGGTTTAAACTTCGGTAGTGTGATCCCTTCGCCGCTGTCTTCGAACACAACTTGCACCGGCATGTCGATGTGAACCTTTTCGATAGGGCAGCCGATAATGTTGCTGCAGAATCTCGGGCCTTCGTCGAGATCCACCCATGCCGTTACATAAGGAATGTCGGGCGCAAAGCCGCGCAGCGCTTGGCCCACGACTTCGCGAATGACGGTGAAGGAAAAGACTTTGCCTCTGCCGCTGAGCTGCACCCATTCAAGGTCGCCACTGTTGCACTCGACGCAGATCGGCCGCGGACAAAAAACCCACGACTGACAATCCTTGCAGCGTTGCATCATCAGCTTGCCGGCTTTGGCGCCGTCCCAGAAGGGTTGGTTGACGGGAGTGATTTCCGGCAAGGGTTTTGGGATTTCTTTCGCTGCTTCCGCCATGTCACGCCTCGCTTCCCAGAATGGCCGCAGCGGTGCAGCCGAAATTCTTGCCGTAGTTTACCGCGCCAACACCGGTCGAAATACCGAACTTGATATTGGGCACCTGCCGCTCGCCGCCTTCACCGCGGATTTGGCGCACGGTTTCGAGCACGTGCAGCATGCCGCCGGTCGTCGACGGCTGGCCGCAGTTGATCATGCCGCCGCTGGTCTGAATCGGCAGATCGCCTTTGAAGGTGAAGTCGGTCTTTTCGAAGAATGCCTTATCGTTTTTGCCGCAGAAGCCGAGATCTTCGATCTGGAGCATGACGATGGGAATGTAGTCGTCGTAGAGATTGAGACAGCGAATATCCTTGTGCGATACGCCTGCCATATCGAAAGCCCGCTTCCCGGCTTGTGTGATGCCGGTAATCAACGGGTTAGCGCGATAGCGCGGTCCATAGCTCGCGTTGTTGCACTCACCCCAACCGAGTAGATAGACAGGTGGCTTGCGCATGCTCTTGGCGCGTTCGGCTGACGCCATGATGTAGGCTTTGCCGCCGTTGGCCGGCATGACGCAGTCGAATAATCGGATCGGATCGGATATCAAGCGCGACTTCTTGTAGTCTTCAATCGTTATCGGCTTCCTTAAATAAGCGTTGGGGTTGAGCGATGCATGATAGCGTCCGGTGACGGCGATCTTGCCGAAGTGGTCTTCCGTCATCCCCGATTCGTGCATGTAGCGGCTCATGACAAAGGAAATCTTGCAGTTGGGTCCCATCACGCCGAATGGCATTTCGTAGTCGCGGGTGTCCGCAGGCTCGCCGCGGCGGCCGCCGTGTTCGCTGAAGGGCGCGGCGGCCGCGATGACCAGTACGAGATCGCAAAGTCCGGCCGTGATCGTCGCTGCGGCGTGTCCCAGCAGTGAAACCGAGCTCGCGCCGCCGTTGCCGCCGGCGAGCGAAACGCCGGGCGTGATTCCAAGAATCGCGGCCACTTCTTCAGGCCAAAAAGGCTGCGAATGGTTGGTGGTATAAATGGCCGCCAGACCTTGGCCATCGAAATCTTTCTTTGTCAGCCCGGCGTCTTCCATTGCAAGGCGCGCGGCCCAGGCGAGATACTCGGCGGTGGATTTGCGCGGCTCGCCCGGCTTGCTGCCGAGCCGGTCCGTGGGCGTCTCGCCGATCCCGGCAATCGCTGTCTTTCCTCGGATGCTCATGAAAAATTTCCTCTCTTGGTTCCTCGACAGATAGTTCAGCGCCATCGGGCTGTCAAGCGATCCAACGGCGGAGCGATTCTGACAGTCCTTTCGTCACCGTGCGATAACCCGACCACCCGGACTAATTCCGGCTGATTCTGGTCAGGCTGGCAATTTTGATTTCTAATATGGATGCCCGATCGGTTTCATGCCGGCCGGGCTTTTTTTGGACGCATGTCGTGGGGGATACGCACCCAGGTCACCCTAAGGTCATTTTGCCGCTGCTTGACTTGTCATCGAGGCGTACATCTCTTTTGCATATTGTTTTAGCATCCGCCGGGCGCTGAAATGCGGTGTAACCGACCGAATCGCGTCCTGCACCATTCGCAGCCAGCGTCTTGGGACATTGCTGGCGTCGCGATCGTAAAAAGCGGGCACCACCTCTTCTTCTAGGAGTCGGTAGAGCGCTTCTGCGTCTGCCGCATCCACTGCAGACGGATCGCCCTCAGTGAGGCCTCCATCAATGAGCCACCCGTTGGACCCCGTGTAACCTTCTACCCACCACCCATCGCCGCAGCTCAGGTGGAGCACTCCATTGATGGATGCCTTCATGCCGCTCGTCCCGCTCGCCTCGAATGGTTTGCGCGGTGTGTTGAGCCAGACGTCACACCCTTGCACAAGGAAGTGCGCGACATGCGTGTCGTAGTCCTCTATGAAGGCGACCCGTCCGCCAAAGGACGGATCAATCGCGCGCTTGTAGAGGCGTTGCAAGTAACGTTTGCCGCCATCGTCTGCCGGGTGAGCCTTCCCGGCAAACACGATCTGGACCGGTCTTCTCAGCGCGGAAAGTATGCGGGCTAGCCGCTCCGGATCATGAAAGATAAGGTCGGGCCGCTTGTAATCGGTAAAGCGCCGTGCAAACCCAATGGTGAGTGCACCCGGATCGAGCAGTGTTCCCGCCGCTACAACTCGGGCGGTGCTCACCTGTCCTTCTAACCACAGTTGCCGCGCGCGCTCTCGAATGAACGCGATGAGATAGCTTCGTAACGCCTGGCGGACCGCCCACAACTCCTCATCGGGGATCGCAAAAATTTTGTCCTAAAAGCTCGACTCATCGTGATGCTCTCGCCAGTCCATGCCAAGGTGGCGTTCGAAGAGTTTGGCCAAATCTGGTGCGATCCATGAAAAGACATGGATGCCGTTCGTTACCACCCTAACCGGACGCTCGCTCTCAGGAACACTAGGCCAGATCGGCGCCCACATCCCGCGCGTCACTTGCCCGTGGACCCGGCTAACTCCGTTGACCGCACCCGCGCTGCGCAAGGCCAGGGCAGTCATGTTAAACATCGGCCCGCCGCCGTTATCATAGGTCCCGAGCTTCAAAAAATCATCACGGTGTTCTCCTAGTTTGCCCCAGCAGCCCGCCAGATGGGTCTCCACGAGCCGAAATGGAAACGCGTCGTGGCCGGCAGCTACCGGAGTGTGGGTTGTGAAGACCGTGGAGCGGCGGACTTGCTCAAGCGCAGCTTCGAAACTCTCCCCACGCTCCACCGCCTCACGGACGCGCTCAAGCACGACAAACGCAGCATGTCCCTCGTTGAGGTGCCAGACCATGGGATCTTGGCCCAGAGCGCGTAGCGCGCGGACACCGCCAATACCCAGAATGATTTCTTGCTGCACGCGCGTCTCACTATCTCCTCCATAGAGCCGGGCCGAAAGCTCGCGGTCCGGCGGCGCATTTTCGTCCAGGTAAGTGTCGAGCAGATAGAGCCTCACCCGGCCGAGTCGAGCAAGCCATACCGAGACGTGCACCTTACGATTACCCAGCGGCACTGGAAGAATGCAGGGCTTGCCGTCGGGTAAGACCACCGGTCGGATCGGCGTGTACTCCCAGTTCAGGTGCTCATATACTTCTTCTTGCCAGCCTTCGGACGAGATCCGTTGGTGGAAGTACCCCTGGGGATACATGAACCCAACGCCAACGAGCGAGAGACCAAGATCGCTCGCCTCCTTACAAAGGTCACCCGCGAGCACGCCCAAGCCGCCTGCGTAAATCGGCAAAGACTGGTGCAGCGCAAACTCCGCGGAGAAGTAAGCGATTGGACACTTCGCCTGATCCGGGAAGCTTTGCGACCACCATGAGTCTTTGGCGGTCAGGGCTAGATCAAGAGCCTCGATCGCCGCGTCGTAGAGAGCGAGAAATGAGGGTTCCCCAGCAGCCTGCTCTAGCCGCTCGGGCGGCACCATGTGCAGCATACGCACGGGATTGTGCGCAGTTAACCGCCAGAGGGTATAGTCAAGACGCCGAAATACTTCGCGGGCCTCCTGATGCCAGGTCCAGCCGAGGTCAAACGCCAGCCTGACAAGCCCGCTAATTCGGTCGGGCAAAGGAGGAAGACCCATATCCGTCTATTTTAGTCATATGATCGTCGGCTTACAAACCAGGCCGAACCCACGGAAATGCGCCACCAGGCTAAATAGTTATCATGACCCTTGTCAGGCCGAACGGAAATTTTTTCTTGAGCTTGGAGCAGGCTGTCGTAAATCTCCTGTCATTTCATCGACAATCCAAGGTAACTGCTCGCAAGACTAATGTTGTTGAACGCCGTAGCGGCGGGCGATGAGATAGTAGATGATCGCCACGGAAACCAAGATCAAAGTCCAGATCACGCCGAAGGCTGCCAATTCTCCGACTTGGCCGTTCTCCCAAAGCTCGAAGATCGCGACGGAAACCACCGGGGTCTGCGGGCTGACCAGAAGAATCGACATCGAAAGCTCTTTGGCCGAGAGCAGGAAAACGAAGACCCATCCGCCTAGAAACGACGGCGTCAGCAAGGGCAGCGTGACGCGCCGCATAGCGTTTGACCACGAGGCCCCCGAAGTATACGCCGCCTCCTCCAGTTCACGATGGAGCTGGAGCAGACCGGCATGGGTGTAGCGAATGCCGTACGGAATGTAACGCGTAATGAAAGCAACCAGCAAAATCCACAGCGTGCCGTAAATGGGAATCGGCACGATTAGGTAAAAGCGCATGATCGCCAAGCCCATGACGATACCGGGAAACAAAAGCGGCAAGGTCGTCAGCAAATCCAGCAGCCAGCGGCCACGAAGCTTTGTGCGGACGAGGATCCAAGAGGCGAACGTGGTCAGCAACATCACCACGCTGGCACTGCCAAGGCCTAGCAAGACGCTGTTTTTGATGGAATCCGTAATCTTTGGAAAGTGGATCGCCGTGACAAAATTCTTCAGGGTGAACAGCGAAAAGGCTTCGAAGGAAGGCTGCATATAGAAAGGCAATAGCGACGCCCAGAGAACAATGAGAAACGGCAATACAAGGAGCACGAAAGAATAGACGAGCAACAGCGCGGCGGTGACGTAGCGCCAACTTCCGAGTTGGATCAAAGTGGGCCGATACCCTTTGCCAGTGACGGTGTGAAATCGCTCTCCCTCGCGTGTGACGTGAAAGTAAAGATAGAGCGCGCCGGCCACCACCAGCATCAGCAGCACGGAAAACGCCCCGGCCCTGCCATAGGTGGGCGGCATGCGTTGCGAATCAAGATAGATGGAAGTAGTGAGAACGCGAATATCGCCGGGCAGTCCGACGAGCGCCGGGATTTCAAAGGATTCGAAGGAGCGGATGAAAATCAGCAGGACCACGGAGAAAAATGCCGGCAGCATGAGTCGCAGCGAAACCCGCTGCAAAGTTTGCCAGAGGCGCGCACCGCAGGCCGCCGACGCCTCTTCGAGGGACGGATCCATGGAGCGGAACGAAGCGGCTATCATGAGAAACACGAAAGGCGACCATAGAAAAGATTCGATCAAGACCATTCCCCATAGGGAATAAACGTTCAGCACGGGCTCGCTTTGATTGAGAAACGTGCGCAGCCAATAGTTCACCGGTCCTGCTTTACCCAGGAGCAGCAACCAACCGATGGTGTATAAAATGAACGGCGTGCCGAAGGAGGCGAAAGCGGTGAAATATCCCAAGCCTCGCAACGGCGTATCGGTCCGGGTTACGATCCAGGCGACAACCGCACCGATGATCGTGGCGAACAGCGCGCTGCCGATGGAAAAATAGACGGTGTTGAGGAACGGTCCCAAAACTTGCAGCTCACGAAAAAGTTCCTGATAGTAACGGAATGTGAACTCATCCAGCTCGCCCGTGAGCTTGGTGGTAAAAAGGCTGGTTTGCAGAACCGAGTAGAGTGGCGGAAGGACCAGGTAGGCGGTGATGACCGAGACGATTAGCAGGACGCAAGTTTGCGCGTCGAAACGGGTGGCCATGCTCAGGCTAAAGATCCCACGCGCTTGCGGCGCCGGTTGGGATTTTAACGGGAAATTATAAGTCTCGGATGATTGCTGTTTAGCCACGCGGACTAACCGCCACTATTTAAGAAATTGGCTTTGGAAATAGTCGACCCATTCATTGCCCTGATCGTAGAGAACATCGGGGTTAATGTAATTGACTTTTTTGAATCTGCCGCCGCCGGGTTTGAGGTCCGCCTGTAGAGCGGGTATCTCCGGATGCGAAGGGAGATAATTCGACGTCTGAACAATCTTCTGTCCTTTTTTAGACAAGACAAAGTCGAGAAACAACATGGCCGCATGTGGACGAGGCGAATTCTTCGCCAAGCCGATCGTGTTTATGGTCGCCGTGACCGGTTCCAGCGGCTGCCACTCCACCGGCGCTCCAGCTGCCTTGCTGATATAAGCGTGATGATTAAAGATCTGTACCGCCAGCGGATACTCGCCCGCGATTACCAGGTCGAGAATCTGCCTCGCGCTGGCGGTGCTCTTGGCGATATTTTGACCCTTTAGCTTTTGCAGGTAGGCCTTCCCTGCTTCCTGCCCCATCGTGAGGAGAATGTTGCCGATGAACTGCGGCGCGCCGGAGCCGCGGCTGGTTGACCACATCATCTGGCCTTTCCAGCGCGGATTCAGCAGATCTTCATAGCTCTTTGGCAATTCGTTCGCCTTAACGTTGCGTGTATTGTAGCCGAGGGTCATGAAATAGACGTTGGTGCTACCCCAAAAGCCTTTGGAATCTTTCAGCTCGGCCGGATACTCGGCCAGATGAGGAGAATAAAATCGCTGCATGAACCCCGCCCGCTGCACCATGCTGGTGGCAGCGCTGCCGCTGACGACATCGACGTCATATCTCTTGGCCTGGTATTCAGCGAGCACCCTTCGCGCGATGTTCTCCGAATTGCCGCGGAAGAAATCGACTTGGAGGAAGGGATACTCTTTTTCAAAACCTTCTTTGAGCGGGCGCACGACTTGATCGACGATCAGTCCGGTATAGAAGGAGACTTTACCCTCCTTCTTGGCGCCTTCGACGAGAATTTTTTGGCGCTCGGCGGACTTCATCAAGGCGACATCTTCGACGGTTGCGCCCCGCGATAGGCGCGTAAGAAGAGCCACGCCTAGGGTCGCGGCAAGAAGCAAACAACCGCACCGAGTGAACGCTCCCCGTCTAAAAGTCGTCATGATTTGAGGAACTGATTTTGAAAATAGTCAACCCATTCGTTGCCCTTGTCGAACTGCAGATCCGGGGTCATGTACAATGCTTTCTTAAATCGCCCCCCACCCGGCTTTAGATCCGTCTGCTTCGCAGGCACCTTCGGATGCGCCGGCAGATAGTTGGATTGTTGAAAAACCTTTTGCCCTTTTTCCGACAAGACAAAGTCCAGCAATAGCATGGCCGCATGGGGGTGGGGCGTATTTTTTGCCAACGCGATAGTTTGGATCGTGGCGGTCACCGGCTCTATGGCATACCAATCCACCGGCGCACCCGCGGTTTTGCTGATGTACGCATGATGATTGAAGATATGGAGCGCGATAGGAAATTCCCCGGCAATCACGAGATCGAGGATCTGCCGGTTACTGGCTGTGCTCTTGGCGATGTTCTGACCTTTTAGTTTCTGCAAGTAAGCCTTGCCTGCCTCCTGTCCCATCGACATGAGCACGTTGCCAATGAATATCGGCGCTCCGGAGCCGCGGCTGGTCGACCACATCATCTGACCTTTCCAGCGCGGATTCAGCAGATCCTCATAAGTCTTCGGAAGCTCATTGAGCTTGACCATCCTGGTATTATAGCCGGGGGTCAAGAAGTAAAGGTTCGTCGATCCCCAGAAACCTTTGGGGTCCTTCAACTCAGCGGGATACTCGGCAAAAAATGGGGAATAAAAGTGCTGCAGTAGGCCCGCCCGCCGGACCATGACAGGCGATACTGTACCGTCGATGAGATCGACATCGTATCTTTTCGCCTGGTACTCGGCGAGCATTCTCCGCACCAAGTTCTCGGCGTTGCCGCGATAGAAATCAATTTGGATGAAGGGGTACTCTTTCTCGAAAGCCTCTTTCACCGGCCGCACCACCTGATCGACGATCAAGGTGGTGTACCACGTGAGCTTCCCTTCCTTCCTCGCGCCCTCGGCGAGAATCTTCTGCCGGTCCGCCGATTTCATCGTGGCGATATCTTCGACCGATGCCGCGCGGCAGAGCGAAGGTAAAACGCACATTAGAATCGCGACAGCAGCTGCGGTCATCGAAGTGAAAAGATTATTTTTGCGATTAGTCGCCATCCTGATTTCTCCTTCCATCATATGCTTTTGGCAGATGATAGCCAGAACTCCGAAGCGTTTCTTATGGACAAAACCTACTTGAGAATAGTCTCGGCAAATTTCGCCGACGGCACCCTGACTTTCGTGTATTTGTCCTCAAGATGGTTTCGCAGCCGGTGGTATTCCTCCACGGTGAGAACATCTTTGGCGGCATCAACGCCGATTTCTTTTAGCCATTTCGTGTCAACGTCGAGGCGCCGGGTGCCGCTTTGCATGACCTTGCCGTACCAATCCTGACCTTCTCTGCCGAGAAACCAGTTGACGAAAATTTTCGTTGCGCTCGGATGCGGGGGGTCTTTGACGATACCCAAAAGACCGAAGCCGTTGCTTGCAGGCAAGCCTTCCTTCGGCGTCGGCCCGGATTTGACCGGCAGGCCGACTTTGAGGAACGGTTCCATCTGGCTCCTGCCGAGGCCGAAAGCGAGGGCGACCTTGCCTCGCGATACCGCCTCAGCGAGCTGCCGCAGATCGCGGCTCAAAAAGAGCTCTTGTTGAACTAACTTTCTGAGATATTCCTCGCCTTTAATATCCCACATAAAGGACCAGATCGATTGCCCGGAACTCGGAACACGCGGGTCACTGAAAGCGATTTTGCCTTTCCATTTCGGAGATAGGTAATCGTCGAAGGAACGCAGTTCCTCCGGCTTAGCCAAGTTAGCGTTGTACCAAACATTCGTCGTGCTCACGTCCGCCAGAAAAGAATAGAGATAGCGATTGGTGTCAAGATTATCGTCCCAGATGTGACCACCCCACCATTCCTTGGGGTCCTTGACTTCAGGTAGCATCAGGAAGGACTCGATGGGCTCCAGCATGCCATCATGCGCGAGTGTGACGGCGGTGCCCGTTCCGACAATCAGGGCGTCGAAATAACGCACGCCGGCTTTGCGCTCGGCGGCAATCCGACTCGCGTTGCGCGGCCCCGGATTGGTTATGAGTTCAGTTTCGAAACCAAACTTCTGCTTCAGGACGATCTCCATTTCTCTTCGGAGTTCGTTCGCCGGCGGAATAGCGAGCACGATTTTGCCCTCTTTCTTGGCGGCTTCGAGAGTTCGTTCCCATTCCGGCGGACGCTTCGCTTCAGCGCCTCGAGCCGGATCGCTAAAAAAGAGACAGATGCCGATAACCATCGCAATCAGCACAGTCCAATGATTTCTTCTCATCGGCTCCTCAGCTTACAACCAATCTTTGGGAGAGCACTAGTTGAAACAACCATAGGTGTCAAGCCGCATTGGCCAACGTTTGACTCTCGGATTCTCAAGGTGGTAATTGGCATTGACGCCAGTTCGCTGTGCCCGCTTTGACTCGAGAGAAAAGCGGGATGGCGAAGTTTGAGAGCGGAGTCAGCAGAATGAGAGGCAAAGGAGGCTCTATGATCACGACGACAGGAATTTATCATATCGGCATCCCGGTCAACGACGTGGAGCGCGCGGTGAAATTCTACACCGAGGTGTTGGGAATGAAGATCGCGAAGCTAAACCGCGACGACATGGGAGATCACCTGAATCGGGCCGATCTTCGATCCGGAGACGGGATGGTCGTGCTCTTCCAGCGGCCCAATCCGATAGAGAAAGATGCTTTGAAAGAGGACGGCGCCACGCACCACGCCTTCACGGTATCCCCGGAAGACTTCGAGCTGGCGGCGCAAAAGATGAAAGAATAGGGCGTCAAGGTTCATAGCATCCCGACCGTCGACCGCCCAACGGGAAGGGGTTTCTACTTTTTCGATCCTGATGGCAATCTTCTGCAGCTCTACGCGCCACCCAAATAGCGATCGGCAGCATGAAACATCTCAAAGTTGTCGGCAAGCCTCACCCGCGCCTGGACGGCCCGGAGACCGTCACGGGGCGCGCTACCTATACGGTGGATGTCGTCTTGCCGTCGATGCTCCACGCCAAGCTCTTTCGGAGTTCCGTACCCCACGCCAAGATCCGGCGGCTCGACGCGAGCCGGGCGCGCGCATTGCCGGGCGTCCTGGCGGTTCTTACGGCGGGTGATGTGACGCGCAAGCGATTCGGCTTCACGGTTCAGGATGAGGAGATCTTCGCCAGCGAAAAGGTGCGCTACGTCGGCGATGTCATCGCGGCAGTTGCCGCCGTTGACGAACCGACCGCTGAACAAGCCATCGATCTCATCGACTGTGACTACGAGGAGCTGCCTGCGGCCCTCACGCCGGATGAGGCGCTGCAGGAAAACGCACCGTTGGTTCACGATCAGCTCGCTGCCTATCGGCTGAATTCGGCGCTCGCGCGGGACTGGCATCCGGTTCCGGGAACCAACATCGCCCACCAGACGGTCTATTCCAAAGGCGACATCGATTTAGGCTTTGCCGAAGCCGATGAGATTTTTGACGACACTTTCCGTTCGCAACAAGTTCAACATTGCTCATTGGAGCCCCATGCCGTAGTCGTGCAATGGGACGGCGAGCGACTTACGGTGTGGACGAGCACACAAAAGGTTTTTCTCGTGCGCTCAGGCTTGGCCGACTTGTTCGATTTAAACGAAAGCCAGATCCGAGTCATCGGAACCAAAGTCGGCGGCGGTTTCGGCGGCAAGAATTCAATGCGGCTTGAGCCCTACGCCGCGGCCCTAGCGCTCAAAACCGGCAGGCCGGTGCGTCTCGTCAACAGTCGTGCCGAGGAGTTCTCCGCGGCCGCCGGTTCGGTACCGGCGACGATTCGGGTCAGAACGGGAGTTAAAAGAGACGGCGGGATCACCGCGCGCGCCATCGATTTTACCTGGGACACGGGAGCGTACTCAGAAGGCCTGCCGGGCAGCAATCGAGCGCTAAAAGACGGCGTCGGGCCTTACAAGATTCCCCACATTCGCGTCACCTCGACCTTGGTCTACACCAACAAACTGCGCGGTTGTCCCTTTCGTGGTCTCGGCATTCCCGAGGCCGTATGGGCCGGGGAATCGCAGATGGATATCATCTCCGAGAGGTTGGGAATCGATCCGGTTGATCTACGTCTGAAAAACTGTCTTGAGAAAGGAAACGAAACCCCTGCAGGCGACCGTGCGAATCACATCGCGCTGCGGGAGTGTTTGCTAAAGGTCTCCGACGAGCTCAAGCGCTGGAAGAAGCGAGCCCCTTCAAACCATGGATTCGGCGTGGCGCTCTTGCACAAGTCGCCGACGACTTCGGCGGCCTCTTCCAACGCGCGCGTTCGCATAAGCGCCAATGGCGTTGTCGAGTTATTCATCGGCGCCACCGACGTCGGCGGCGGAACAGGAACAAGTCTAGCGCAGATCGCGGCCGAGGAACTAGGCGTGCCGCTGAACGCGATCAAGGTCATTATCGCCGATACGGAGTTGACACCTTTTGATCACGGCACTTATTCGAGTCGCGTGACCCCGTACGTAGGTGCCGCGGTCAAACGCGCGGCAGCGGACGCCCGGCGCCAGCTTCTGCAGGCGGCGGCTCATTTATGGAAGGTTTCCCTCGATCATCTTCGGGTTGCCGGCAAGAAGATTGTGGCGAAGGGCCGTGGGTCAATGACTTTTGGGGAAGTGATCGAGAAATCGAATCTTGCGGCGATCCTCGGCGAGGGATCGATTGAGAGCAAGCGACTTTGGGCCGGGGATACATCAGGGGATAAAAAACATTACGAAGCACCGGGCTGGCCATTTGGCGCCCAGGCGGTCGAAGTCGAGGTGGATCGAGAGACCGGCGTGGTTAAGCTCTTACGGGTCGCCTCTGCGCACGACGTCGGCAAAGCAATCAACCCGATGGCGCTAACCAGCCAGATCCAGGGTGGAATCCTGATGGGACTCGGTTACGCGCTCTGGGAAGGGCTGTTCTTTGAAGAGGGAAGAATTGCGAACGCGAGCTTCGCCGACTACAAGATCGCTACCGCTCGTGATATTCCGGCCACTGTACCCATTGTCCTTGAAAAAAACTATGCCGCGGAGCCGTACGGCGCCAAGGGAGTCGGGGAAATGGCGGTATTCGGCATCGCTCCGGCGATTGCCAATGCCATCGCCCGTGCAACCGGCGCCCGCATCAAAGATCTGCCGATCTCGGCGGAGAAATTATTCGGACGCATTCAGTCGAAACCGTGATGACACAGAAAGGGCCACATGCGTAACCGAACCCAAGCAGCGCGTGGCAGTGGATTCGTCCTGCTGTGGTTTCTTTTGGCAACCGCTTCTTACGCCTGGGCACAATCCGAAGCGGAGTTGATCGCCGGGGCGAAGAAAGAAGGCAAGGTTGTCTTCTGGAGCTCCATGCGCATAGAAGATTCGCGCGCGCTGGCAGCGGGATTTGAAGCGCGATACCCCTTCATCAAAGTCGATATCTTCCGTGCCGGGGGCGAACAGATCGTCAACCGAGCGCTCACAGAGCACCTGGCGGGAAAAACGACTTACGACGTGCTCAATGCCTTTGCGCTGAAGGTTTTGCAAAACAAAGGGCTCTTGCAGCCTTATGCCGCCCCGGAGGCGACGCATTATCCGGTTGGTTTCAAAGATCCGCAAAACTTTTGGGTCTCGCTCTACAGCGGCTACAATGTGATCGGCTACAACACCAAGCTGGTATCAAAAGCCGAAGCGCCGAGAAACTGGGACGATCTTTTGCACCCGCGCTGGAAAGGCAAGCTCCTCATGGATGACGAAGAATACTTTTGGCACGCGGGGATGCTCAAGCATTGGGGCGAAGAAAAGGGCCGAAAATACATGGAGGCTTTAAGCCGGCAAGGGTTACAGTTCCGCAACGGCCATGCCCTTTTGGCGGACCTCTTGTCCATCGGCGAATTTCCCGCGGCCGTCGTCGTTTATCCTGATCACATCGAACAGATGAAAGCCAAAGGTCAAACCGTCGAATGGGTCAAGAGCAGCGATCCTATCCTCGTCAATCTGGCGCCGGTCGCCGTCGCCGCAAGGGCGCCCCAACCCAATGCGGCAAAGCTGTTCCTGAACTACAGCATTTCAAAAGAAGGGCAGGAGATCTTGCAGAAAGCGCGGCGCGCTTCGGCGCGGCACGATGTTCCGCCGCTGGTTCCCGATATGGACCCACGGAAATTGAAACTCGTGCCCCTCGATCCGGAGACCACCAATCCGGAGCATGTCAAAGATTTTCGCCGCGCGTTTGGACTAAACTGAACAAACAAGATTAAACTTTATCTTGCAATTATGCGCCTGAAGGTCCGTATAGTTTCCTCGCCCTCCTTTTGGAGGGAGAGGACAAAGGTGAGAGTGGTTTCCGTTTGCCCTCACCCTCGCCCTCTCCCGTCGCGGGAGAGGGAATAACAAGTCATTCGGATTAGGCCGGGCAAGCGTTGTAGGATGCACGAGCAAGCATCACGAGATGAAAGGAAATTAGATGTCAATTGCGCACGAATCGCACCGTATGGACGAGGGTAATTTTCCGCGACCTTATGAGGACGTCAGGCAATGGCTCGACCTCGTGGAAGCGATGGGAGAGCTCAAGCATATCAAGGGCGCCGACTGGAATCTGGAAATCGGCGCGATGGCTGAGCTGATCTACCGGGAGCGTGGCGGCACCATCCCCGCGCTGCTGTTTGATCGCATCAAGGGATACCCGGACGGTTTTCGCATACTTTTCGGACAGCATTGTTCGTATCGCCGGCTCGCGCTCGCCGCCGGATTGCCGATGGATAGCGTGGGTCTAAAGCTCGTCAGCCGCTTTAAAGAAAAGCTCAACATGCTTCAACCCATACCGCCGCGCATCGTCAAGAACGGCCCGATCCTCGAAAATAAGATGGCTGGCGACGAAATAGACCTCTTGAAGTTCCCCGTTCCCAAAGTCCACGAGCTGGACGGCGGGAGGTTCATAGGCACGGCGTGCATCGCCGTGACGCGTGACCCGGAAGACGGCTGGCTCAATCTCGGCACCTATCGAGCGATGGTCCACGACCGAAACTCGATGGGGCTTTTCATGTCGTCGGCCGGGAAGCACGGGCGCATGCACATGGAAAAATATTTCAAGCAGGGAAACCCTTGCCCCGTCGTCCTGTGCGTTGGCCAAGACCCGCTGCTGCTTTTGGCCGCCGGCAATCCCATCGAGCTTGGCTATTCCGAATACGATTATTGTGGCGGCATCAGGGGAAGACCATTCGAGCTCGTCGAAGGTGAAATAGCCGGCCTACCCTTTCCGGCCCACGCCGAAATCGCCATCGAAGGATTCATTCATCCGGGAGACGTCAAGGCGGATGGGCCGTTCGGCGAGTGGCTCGGTTACTACGGTTCCAAGATGGAAGACACGCCCGTGCTTCGGGTCGAACGCGTCTACTACCGTAACGACCCTATTTTGTGTGTCGCGCGCCCCGGCCGGCCGCCAACGGATTACTCGCTCGCGAAGGGTATGATTCGTGCCGCTCAAGTGTGGGACCGGGTCGAAAAAACTGGGCTCCCCAACGTGAAGGGAGTTTGGTCTCTCGAATCCGGCATCGGCAGTCTCTTCAACGTGATCTCGATCAAACAAGCTTATCCTGGTCATTCGCGGCAAGCCCTCTTTCTAGCGTCTCAGGTCCTCGGCGGAGCCTATAACGGACGATTCGTGGTAGTCGTGGATGATGACATCGATCCCACCAGCGAGTTCGATGTCCTGTGGGCGATGGCAACCCGGTGCGATCCGGAGCAAGCCGTTGAAATCATCCGCCGCGCGGCGAGCGGCTCGCTGGACGTCTGCATTCCGCCGGAAAACAAGGGACACAGCTCGCGCTGCCTGATCGATGCCTGCATGCCCTACGAGCGGCGGCATCAATTCCCGCCCATCGCCGAGTCGAGCGAAGAGTTGAAAGACGAGATCCGCGCGAAATGGCGCGAGACGATCTATGGATAGATCGGTTCTTCGTAAGTTTAACGAAGTGGCCAAGACATCGTCCCTGCTTAACTCTGATGTCATTTCGACCGCAGGGAGAAATCTTAGATTCCTCGCATTCGCTCGGAATGACAGTCGGATGCGCGCCACTCCAATACAGCGTTCTCTGAACAGCAGTAAACGTGCGAAAATTTTGCTCTTGGCATTTTTACTCCTTTCTCCGAACCGCCTTCTCGCGCAGGAGCCGCTGAGAGCGGGAACTATTTTCAGCGCGACTCAGGCGCCGCTCTGGGCTGCAAAGGAAGGGCATTACTTCGAGAAGTATGGAATCAAAAACCTCGAAGTGATCCAGTTTTCCGGCGGGCAGCCGGTCACGCGAGCCTTGATCGGCGGCGACATTCAGATCAGCACGACCGGAGGAGCCGCAATGGTCAACGCCAGACTCAAAGGAGCGGATACCGTGATCATCGCCCGAACCGTGGGCGTGTTTCCCTATACGCTTTACGTCAGCAAGGAAATCCGCGGCGCGGCGGAGCTGAAGGGGAAAAAACTTGCGGTGAGCACAATCGGCGGGTCGGGCTACGTGGCCATGCAATACGCCCTGCGAAAGCTCGGATTGGACGCGGAGAAAGACGTCGCCATGTTGCAGGTGGGAGACTTCGGCGCGCGTCTCGCGTCGCTAGCCTCGGGAACGGTCCAGGGCACCTTGCTCCTTCCTCCGTTTACGCTGCGAGCACGAGAACTCGGGTTAAGACCGCTCTATGATCTCGTCGGTAGCGGCATTCAATATCCCATCAACCAGATCACCACTCGGCAATCGTTCATTCAGTCACAGCGCGAAACCGTGAAGAATTTTCTCAAGGGTTTGGTTGCGGGGCTGGCACGATTTCGCACCGATCGTGAATTTGG
>VBKE01000144.1 GCA_005879605.1 Deltaproteobacteria bacterium | reverse complement strand
GTGTCTTAACTACAAAACCCCGGCAGAGGTTTTCTGCCGTGACCTGTTGCACTTCAAATGTGAATCCACCTTGCCGTTTTCACGGGAATGACGTGAAACAAAAGTCGTGCGCTTATCCAGCCCGAAATCGGCTTTAAGCCGACAGGCGTCAATTCAGCGTGCGCGGCGAGGTGTCTTCGCCAGGATCCGCAGAACCTGCGCCCAAGCACAGCAGGTTGACAAGCATTTTTTCCCGCTCTTTGAGAGTCGGGGCTTCCAGCAAGGCCTGTTTCTCCGCTGGATGGAACGGCAACGAGACTCCCAGCAGATTCACCAGTTCCAGATCTGAAAAGCGCTCCGCGTGCTCGGGTTTCACTTGCATGCCGTGGGCTCGGCCGAATTCTCCCAACGCCTCAAGCACTAGCTTGCGATCACAACTCCAGCCTTCTGCGAGCGTCGCGTCGGGAAATTCTCTGTAGATCGCTCTAACCCTTCGGTAGCCACGCTGGAGCGGCAATTCTTCTTCGAAACGAAATCGGTTGATACCTTTGAGCTGAATAAAGAAACGGCCGTCCGGTAACTTTTCACATTGTTCAATGTAGCCCGCACAGCCGACCTTATAGAGATCCGGCGTCTCTTTGTCGGCGCCCGGCAGCGGCCTGTTATCCTGCTGTGGAGCGAAGGGCTGAATCATGCCGAAAATCTTGTCAGCATCCAGCGCGTCTTCCACCATGTTGCGATAGCGGGGTTCGAAAATATGCAGGGGCAAAATCGTGCCCGGCAAAAGCAACACTCCAGTCAATGGAAACACCGGCAGGTTTTCCGGAACGGTCATCTGTGGAATCGTCATCGTCACAAATTCTTTATAGGGCAAGCGCCAGGTCCGGTCAAGAATGAAACGCGTCGGGAGTCGCCACAGGAACGCGATCACAAGCCGCGTGCTATCCATCGACGCTTGCTATATGATCCTGGGGTATTCTAATTTGGCGGTGAATCTTTTTATCGCCGGCATTTCATTAGGCCCCGAAAAGGCCCTCATGCCTGAGTTTGTACCAATGGATATCGCTACCGCGAAAAGCTTTCTCGCTCAGCATCACTACGGCGTGCTCGCGACGCGGAGAAAAGACGGAAGCCCCCAAATGTCTCCTATAACGCCCGGGCTGGACGACGACGGCAGAGTCATCATCAGCAGCCGGGAAACCGCCTTTAAAGTAAAGAACTTGCGGCGTAATCCTCATGCTTCCCTTTGTGTCTTTACGGCTGGCTTTCACGGCGGCGGTTGGGCGCAGATCAATGGCGTTGTCGAGGTTATTTCTCTCCCCGAAGCGATGGCTTCGTTGGTTCATTTGCAACGTCAAGTCTACGGAGAACACAAGAGCTGGTCCGAGTTCTACCAACGGATGGAGCGGGAGCGCCGCCTCATTATTCGCATTTCAATAGAGAGCGTCGGTCCGCTCCGCAGAGGATGAAGATGTTTCGAATTGTTTTCACCGACCCAGCGTCGCCAACACGCGGTCATGTCTTCGATTGGCGAGCCGGGATTCTCGCCGCATTACTGATTTCTTTTCTATTCCTCCCGCCGGCACGAACCCCGGCCCAAGAGTCAACCGATTCCACCGCGGGACAACTCCTCGTCGCCAGTGCTGAAATGAGAGATCCTCGATTCGTCGAGACCGTTATCTATGTGGTGAAGCACAACTCCGAAGGCGCGTTCGGCCTCGTCATCAACCGGCCTTTGGCGAAAGGTCCCATTGAAGACTTACTCAAAGGTTTCGGCACCAACAGCAAAGGAGCAAAAGGGGAAATCGTCGTTCACTATGGAGGGCCGGTCGGCAGCAGCCAGGGATTCGTGCTGCACAGTGACGATGTCCTATTGGATAGTTCCATCAAGGTGAAAGGCGGACTTGCCGCGACATCGGACGCCAAGCTTATCGAGGCCATCTCACACGGAAAAGGTCCAAAGCAATTTTTGTTCATGTTGGGCTACGCGGGTTGGGCGCCGGGGCAACTCGAAGCAGAACTCAAAGCGAGTGCGTGGTACGTTGTTTCCGGAGACAAGGCGTTGATCTTCGGCAAGGATGCGGACAAAAAGTGGCGCCAAGCTATGGACAAGCGGCAGATCTCGCTGTGAGTGTCCGTTCGGCCATCATTTTGACATCAGATGAATCGAGATTCTTCGCTGCGCCAGACTCTGTGAAAACGTGTTGCGCGTGCTTGAAGGATCTCCGGTATCCGGATGAAGGTGAATCTGCGCCGTGGCGGGAATCTTACGGGCGAAGGGCATATCTCTCGGTCATCGGCAACGAGCCGCACATCTTCATGACCTTGCCGCTGGCGGACTAACAACACCGGCTTCATTATGATGACATCTTACTTGAAACAGTTTGAACATTTTGAACGGTTTGAACAGTTCAATTCGTTCCAGCGGTTCAAATCGTTCAAAACGCAAACTTGGCGCGATGCCCCGCGGCCCGGCCCGGAGAAACTATGATACGGATCGCCGTTCCCGATCTTATCTCTAATTCTTATTTTCCCGCCGTCGTTGCCGTCGAGCTTGGCTTCTTTAAATCTGAGGGTCTCGACGCCAGCATCGACCTGTTGTTTCCCGTCCCCAAAACTTACGCAGCTCTGCGGGACGGCGATCTGGATTTTGTCGTCGGTTCGGCGCATGCAACCCTGTTGGCGTTTCCCGATTGGCAAGGCGCAAAGCTTCTGGCGGCTGTTGCCCAGCATACCTATTGGTTTCTCGTGATTCGCAGCGACCTAAAACCGAAGCATGGCGACTTGAGCGTTGTCAAAGGCCTGCGCATCGGCGCGGCGCCCGGTGTCAATCTGAGCCTGCAGCGGCTACTCGTTGAAGCGGATATCGATCCGGAAAGAGACAATGTGCAGATCGTGCCTATTCCGGGAGCCGCCGGCCCGAATGTTTCTTTCGGTTTGTCGGCGGCAAAAGCATTGGAAGATGGTAAGCTCGACGGCTTCTGGGCCAACGGCATGGGCTGCAAAGTGGCGTTGCGCCGCGGCGTCGGCACGATGGTTCTCGACGTGCGCCGAGGCGACGGACCGGCGGCGGCGCGGCATTATACGTTTCCCGCATTGGTGACGACGGAGAAAAGAATCCAGAATGAGCCGGCGACAGCGGCCGCCGCTATTCGCGCGATCATGAAAGCGCACAAGGCGCTCCGCGAAGACGTTAACCGCGCGACCGAAGTCGGCAAGAAAAGATTCCCGCCATCGGAGGCCGAACTGATTGCCGAACTCATCCGGCGCGACCTTCCGTACTACGATCCCACCATCTCCGAGGTAACCGTCGCCCACATGAATCGTTTCGCTCAGGATATCGGGCTGCTTTCAGCGCCGGTTCCGTACCAACAGGTGGTCGCGACTCAGTTCAGCCATCTGTGGAAAGAGCCGGTCTGATCCCGCGGCGTTGTAACCGAATGAACCCTCGCATACTGCTTATCCATCCCCCCATCTACGATTTTTCCGCCTACGATTTTTGGTTGAAGCCGTACGGCATGCTCCGCGTCGCGGGATTTCTCCGCGGACAGGCTGAGTTTGCGCTTTTCGACTACTTGGACCGTGTCGATCCCCGAGTGCCTCAAGGACATTACCGTTGCGATCCATGGGGACGGGGTGAATTCTACTCCGAGATCATCGAAAAGCCGGCGACCTTCTCTGGCATCCGTCGCCGCTTCAAACGCTTCGGTCTTCCGCGAGACACCTTCAAAGAGTTCTTATCCGATGAGACCCCATTCGACTGTGCCTTTGTACAAACTGGAATGACCTATTGGTATCTCGGAGTTGAAGAAGTCATCGCCGATCTGCGCCAACAATCGCCACGTGCCAAAATCATTCTTGGCGGCGTGTACGCCACGCTGTGCGCGCCGCACGCGCGAACGCTCGGCGCCGATCTCGTTGTCGAGGGACTGGATCTGACTCCTCTGTGGAAATTCCTTGAAATAGTTCCGCAGGAGAGCTCCTTGCCCTTGTGGGAACTATACCCGCAGCTGAACACCGGGGTCCTGAAACTGGCCGATGGCTGTCCCTTCCGCTGCACTTATTGTTCGGTGCCGCAGGTTTATCCGAAGTTTCATGCGCGGCCGCTGCATCGTTCATTGGCTGAGGTGGAGTCGCTCATTCGCTGCGGGGCGGAACAAATCGTCTTTTACGACGATGCGCTGCTTTTCAAGCCCGACGAAATCCTGATCCCTTTTCTAAAGGCCGTGTTGCAGGCACGATTCAAAGTAAAATTTCACACGCCGAACGCGATCAACGCCCGGTTCGTCAGCCGCAAGCTGGCAGACTTGATGATCGAGGCGGGTTTCACGAATATCTATCTCGGCTTCGAAAGCAGCGCCTACGCCTGGCAAAAGAAGACCGGCGGGAAAGTCTATTCCGGAGAACTTGCAATGGCGGTCGACAATCTTATCCGAGCCGGAGCAGACTCGCGCGATCTTCATGCTTATATCATCGCGGGTCACCCGCTGGCCGACGAGCAGCAGATGGAGAAATCCATGCGTTTCGCTAGCAGCCTTGGCGTTCGCGTGATGCTTTCCGAATTTTCGCCGATCCCCGGAACGCCCGATGGCGAGCTCTGTCGCCGCCGGGCCGATCTGGACGAACCGCTTAATCACAACAAGACCGCGTTTACTCTGCTTGCGCTGGGTGAAACCGAGGTCGATCGTCTAAAAGACCTTGCCCGGCAATTGAATCAGGAGGCTTGCAATACAAGAACTCAAGGAACACTTCTACTTCAGCCGTTGAGTCATTCAACCGCCCCGTGAGCTACCCGATGGATTCGCCTGCCATCAATCTCGTCTTTGGGACTCCGTTAGTGGCCCGTAACTTTGGTCTGGGGAACCTTTTGTCGAAACGGGTGTCTAATAACTCTGAGCCGATGGTGTCGGATGGGATCAGCGACGCGGATTGCGTCCGGAGGCTGCAGCGGGGTGAAACAGACGCCTTCGAGATTTTGGTCCGCCGGCACCAGAAGGCGATCTTCAATCTGATTTACCGGATGTTGGGTGACTATGATGAAGCCGCAGAGATTGCTCAAGAGACTTTCCTTTCAGCATATCGGTCCATCGGGCGGTTCCGTGGGGAGGCAAATTTCTCCACCTGGATTTATCGCATCGCGCTCAATCACGCGAGCACGCGGCGCAAGAGTATGGCCAACCGGCAACAGCGGACCGTATCCTTAGAGACAATGGAGCCAGTATGCGGTCACGGCCTTGATCCGGCGGAAATTGTGGCGCAAAAAGAAATTCAGGATCGAGTACAGAACGCTTTGAACAGCCTCGAACCCGACGATGCGATGATTATCTTGCTGAAAGATCTTCAAGATATACCCTATGAAGAGGTCGCCCGAGTCCTGGAAGTCCCCGTGGGCACCGTAAAGTCCCGGCTTCACCGGGCCAGGCAAGCTCTGAAATCGCGACTTGCCCCTTTCTTTTATTCAAGCAGGACAAGATTATGAATTGCCAAGAAGTCCAAGAACGCCTTTCAGAATATCTCGAGCAATCGCTCGATGATGCCAGCATGAGGACGGTCGACATTCATCTCTCATCGTGCCGCCTGTGCCGCGCTGAAGCGGACAGCTTGGTTCGGTGCATTCAGAATATAGCTGGCCTACCCACGGTTGAGCCGCCTTTAGGTTTCGCGCAGCGCGTGATGTCCCATGTCCGAGAGATCGAGGCGAGACCAAGCGTTTGGGAGCGATTGTGGTTTCCGCTCGGAATCAAGATGCCGATTCACGCCACGGCGATAATCCTGATTGGAATCCTCGCGGTTTACCTGCTGGAAAAAGAAGAGCCAAACAAAAATTTGTTGACGACACCGGGCCAAGTCGCTTCACGGTCAGAAAAACAAGAGCCCGCCGAACCTGCGGCTCCTGCAAACTCGCTTCCGGATACGAAGCAATCGACACCCGTGGGCCCCGTGCCCCCGCCTTCCCTCAGCGCTCCCTTAGCAAAGGAAAAATCCGGTGCTGGCGAGGCGTCGCGCTCGAGGGAAAAGAAGCAGCCGCCGAGCGCTCCGGCGGAGATCGCTGCGCCTACGCAATCGCCAAACAGCGCTGCCAATGAACCGGTTGAGACAAGACGGGCAACCTGCAATCGCTGTTTCCGATTGATCCGAGAGGACGAGCCCGAGGCGTCATCTCCGGCACGCCCGTCGTAAATCCGGCGATGCCGCGGATCGGCACTGGCATGTTTTCACCGCCTTCGGAATTAGAACCCGATTCATTGAGGGCTGGATCGCTGTCGCTGCTGCCCTTGGCCGATTACGAACTGGTTGTACGACGCCGGCCACCGCAGCAAGATCAAGCCCTGAGAGACAACCTCAGCGCTTCGCGAAAGCGATCAGAAGCGGCAACGGCGGACAGACCGCAGCCGACGCCCAGTGGGATCGAGCGGCTGATGGCCATGATCCCCGATAGTACGCGGCCGCAAACCGTCTGGGTCAGTCTCGCCCCAAGTCAATTCCAACAATTCAAAAAAGATCTGGTCTCACTGGGAACCATCGAATCAGAATCGACAACTTCGTTCCGAGATCTGGAATTTGCGTCCAAAACCGAGAGCGAAATCCTCATCAAACTCACCATTCTCCCGGGGTCGGAGACGAACCGCGGCATCCCCACCGTCGACCGGTAGAATGATAAACTGAGGCCCTACCGGATTTTATTGGTGGCGGTTTAAGATATGGGGAAAGCGCCTACCCAACGAAGAGAGTAAACCGCGCGCCGTTTAGGTTGGTAACAGCCTTAGGATTAAGAATATGGCAATCCGGGCAAAGAACTCGTTGCGCGATTTCCCAATTGACCGGCGGTAAGGGATTCAATTCACGGATCTGGTCAAGCGTGAAGAATCCGGCATGATCCACTTCACGGCCGTCGGCCTTCGGCTCACCGCTGACGAGCCTCAGAAGCATCACGACATAGACGCCGTTACCTTGCTCCGGATCGTAGCGGTTACGCAATCCCAGAACTCCCTCCACCTCAGCCACCACTCCGGCTTCTTCTTGTACCTCGCGCACAACGGCTTGCTCAATGGTCTCGTCGGGTTCAATAAACCCGCCGGGGAGCTGCCAGTTGCCTCGACCGTGACGAGAGGCCCGGCGAACCATGAGAAGGTGACCCCCGCGCACCACGGCTCCGCCGACTCCGATGTTGTATCCTGTATTGTAACGTTGCGGTATTGGCATTCGCGCTAACCTCGCTTGATTCCCCTATCGCGCTTATAAGTCCGCCTCCCGACGCGTGTCAAGAAAGCAATGCTTGCTAGCTATGAGATCAACCCGGGGAGGTCCAATTGAGGCTAAAAAAAAGCGGCGGGTTGTCAGCCCGCCTCCTGAAGAGAAAAAGGACGGCAAAGAGAATTTATCCGATGGGTCCTTCGCCAGTCATTTCATTTACTAATTGTAACTACCGTTATGTGATGATGTTTACGGTTAATCCCCCAGATATCTGGTATCGAAAACGCTTCCACTCTTGCCTACTTGAAAACCCGAGATTTTTGCAATAGTTTTGCAAATAGGAAGTAATTGCAATAACATTTCACGGAATTTACTTCCGAAGCCGTGAGAACGCTCCTAGTGTCAGTACACCGGCTTAAGGGGGTCGAGACCATTGGGCAAAGCATCATTAGCAAAAGACAAGAAGCTGGAACTCCTTGAGTCGTCGTGTCGACAACGAGGTGTCCCGGTGACCGTGCAACGCCGAGTCATTCTGAGCGCGCTCGTTGACCGTGACGATCACCCGACAGCGCATCCCCGGCGTATCTCGGACGACCGTCTATCGGGCGCTCGAAACACTGGTCGAACTGGGAATCGCCAAAAGAACGAAGCACTTCGAGAGTGCCGCTCGATTTGACGGCAACACCGAGCGTCACCACCATCTGGTCTGCATTCGCTGTAATAAGGTTATTGATTTCGACGATCCTGAGTTTAGTGGACTGCCACTGCCCAACATGCGTCGCACCGGCTTCGAGATTACTGACTTCTCCGTATACTTTGAGGGCTTGTGTCCGAACTGCAAGCATCTCTCGAACGAAACTCAGCAATCAAAACAATCGCGTAGAAGCAATCAACGCTAAGAAATTAAGGAGAATAGGGACGGCATTTCTACATTAGAAGGAAAACCGTTGTGCGTAATAATCCTGCATACGATCCCACGGACCCGAGATATTTTGACGAAACCGATCTGCGTTCGGAAGTCGAGCGCGTTTTCAGCCTCTGCGCCGACTGCCGAATGTGCGTAAAATTTTGCGGTAGCTTTCCCAAGATGTTCGACGCCGTCGACAGCTACTGCACGGACGAGAAATACGCGGAAGTGGACGCCAAAAAGCTGAAGCCGCATGACGTAAATCAGGTGGTGGATCTCTGTTTTCAGTGCAAGCTTTGTTACATCAAGTGTCCGTATACGCCGGGCGATCATGACTGGTCAATCGATTTTCCTCGCTTGATGGCCAGGGGGAAGGCTCAGCAAGTCAAGCAGAAGGGCGTCTCCCGAGGAGATAAATTTCTGGGCAACCCCGATTGGGTTGGCAAGATTGGTACCTTGACTTCACCGTTGGCCAACTGGGCCAACGAAAGCCGCCTCCATCGTCAATTCATGCAAACCCTGCTGGGCATCCACAAGGACAAGAAGCTGCCGCCGTTTGCGTCGAAGACGCTCGCCTCGCAGTTCTCGTCGCTTCGGAAAGAACCACAAGGAGAGCCAACGGCCAAAATCGCTTTCTTCTCGACTTGCTATATCAATTACAATCAGCCGGAACTGGGAACGGACACCTTGGAAGTCATGGCACACAACAATGTAGACGTGGCGTTCGCCTACGAACGCTGCTGCGGCATGCCTCTCTGGCACAACGGAGACATGGATGCGGCAATCGCGGCGGCGCGGCAGAATGTGACGAGTTTACTTAGGTTCGTTGAAGAGAGCCGAACCATTGTGGTAACCAATCCAACCTGTTCGCAAATGATCCGGGTGGAATATCCAAGATTATTAGGAACGGATGAGGCGAAGAGGCTTGCGGGTCACACGATGGATCCCATGGAGTTTCTCGCGCGCTTGGCCGCCGACGGGAAACTCAAGAAAGATTTTCAAACCAGCGCTGGCAAGGTGAACTATCACATGCCATGTCACCTGCGGGCGCAAAACATCGGTTACAAGACGCGAGACGTCCTCTCGCTCTTGCCCAAAACCAAAGTGAACGTGATTGAAGAATGCTCCGGTCACGACGGCACTTGGTCCATGAAAAAAGAGAACTCTGAGAACTCGCTTAAATGGGGTAGCCGGGCCTTCAATCAGATGGCCGAAGGTGAGCCGAATGTCACCTGCTCCGACT
>VBKE01000143.1 GCA_005879605.1 Deltaproteobacteria bacterium | reverse complement strand
TCTGTTCCGTCTGACAAATTTAATTAAATGCGGTTCGAGTGACAGAATGCTCACAGGATTAACAATCCTTGTGCCATCCGATTCGTTTCTGACACAACCAGGCAAGTCAAGGACACTGGCGTTGCTTCAGAATCAGCGGCGGTAGCGGGCGCTGATCGAAATCGAAACTGTCCAGCATATCGTTCGCCTCTGAGTCACGCTTTGTGAGCGGCTTCAAATCAAAGCGTTCCTCTATGAATTTTAGGACCGAGGAGAACTCGTAAAACGTGTGGGAGATGAATCCCTGTCTAGCATAGGGAGAAATAATCAAGAGCGGCACGCGCGGACCAAAAACAAAATTGTCAACCTTTGGAGGCGGGACGTGACATAATTTCCCGTGAAAGCCTGAGGGTCACGTCTATCGATTCTTAATTTCATCCTAATAATCTCAGCCCCGAGGGCGGACGGCCCATGCGAGATTTATTTGCCTGCCAGAACTTTCTCTAACAAGGAATGATCGATCATCGCTATGCAGTTAAGCGGGCTTTCGGGCATCAGAACTTTCTCAGTCGCGCGTAGCTGGCTGGGCGGATCATTCGTAATCTTCGGAGGCCCGCGAGGCGAAGAGAAGTCCGTGAAATTTCCAAGAGATCACGGTCTCCCGTAATGAGCAGTTCAGCGCGGGCGGCGAGGCAGCACTCCAGAATCATGTTGTCTTCCGGGTCCCTGCAGATGAGAAGGGACTTCTTCGGGTTGCAAAGGTAAGCTCCGGAAACGAACGCAGCGATGCCGGCCACAAGCGCCGTCGTCTGCTCTCTTGTGATCTTCTCGGAGGCCTCGAGTTGAATGGGCACCTGCCGGTACTCACTCAGCAGCCCTGGCGAAATCCAAATTTCGGCCTCGCTGAGCGCGCGGGAAACGGCTTCATAAGGTTTTCCGCCGAAGGCAAAAGCGGATACTAAGACGCCCGTGTCAACGACGGCTCGGGTTCTTCTTTTGCCGTTCGGCGTAAGCCTTCTTCCTAACCTTTTTTACTGCCTCCTGGACGTCGACGGGTTTGAGGACGCGTCGCTTAAATGCCTCTCGTGCCAGGCTTAGGGCGGCATCCAACCGTTCCCGAGGGGAAAGCACAGAAAGAATGTACTCGTCAGGGGAAATCTTTTTGGCAGGTTTCATAACCATAGAGGATTGAAACTCCAGTGACGTTCAGCGTAAGAAAACTGATTGTCGCTGTCAAGGCTAACTTATTCCGGCAAGAAAGTACGACTTGGGATTAATCCTAAGCATTCCCGAGATAAAGAAGACCTTGTGAGCGGGGCTCAGTATCTGCATCAGACCCTACGATCTTGACACCTTTGGGCCTTTTCCATACTTCACGTCGCATGGTTGATTCGCCTGGATACACCGCGCCGCGACCTAGCAGAATTTGTTTCCGAAAATATCTTTCCAATCAACCAATGGGTGGTGGTAGTAAGCCTTCCAACCAAATAACCATGTGTGGTGTGGCGTATGAAAATAAAACGCGAACACGGAAATGAGAGAGAACGCAACCGCATCGCGCCACGTGAACACTGACCGTCCCTGAAGCAGGCGTATCACGATTAAAAGAGCCAACCCAGTGGCAAGAACCACCAAGATGTGGGCTGCGTCCGGATTCGTATGGTCGCAGATGTTCATGGTGCAAAAGTTTATCCCAACACTCAATTGGAGACAATCATATACGTTACGTTAGGAACAGTCGCATTCTGTGCCTCTTAGGACGTCTGGTGCACGGCACGTTAATTGAGTTCTAGGATAATGCAACACGCGTTTCACGCTTCATGTTCGGCTTTGTGGATTGTTACCGCTGCTGCGCCTTTTTTGAACTGGCAAAATCATTTATCATTTTAGGGTCGGTAAAGTACTCATGACGAAGCCGCCGATTAAACCTCTTGGCAAAAACAGAAGACGACTTGTTCTTTTGGTCATTGCCATAGGCATTTACACGTTTTTCGCACCAATGGTTGTCATAGAGCCGGCTCTCTTGGCCATTTGCTTTGCAAAGACGCTGGACGAACCCGACCCGGAGCGCCGGGGTGATCGAGAACGCCGTCTTAACTCACGATCAAAGTGATCACCACTGCGCGCGTTGATGATCCGAGACGCCGCAGTGCGGAGGACCCGGAATTGGTGGAGCCGCTCTCAAAGACGCTACTATCAGAGCCTGAAGCAAGTTCGAGAAGCCTAAAAAGAAATGATGTTGTTTCACCTCGGTTCGTGGATTTGAAACGCGGTTTAACATGAGCGTGGACCGGATTAAGCTTAAATTGAAGATAAAGCGTGTGGGGGCAGAGGTTACATGAAAATTCTCCATCTTATTTTTCTTGTTGGCGCCTTTGCACTCGCCTACTGCGTGTTGCGCCCATACCCACTCTTAGGCGCTGGAACGGCACTGGTGACTCTCTTAGTTGTTTGTTTCTGTGCAGGGAGCATCTTATTCGGTGCGCGCAAAGATGAGAGCGTCACCGCAAAGTCCCTCCTGGCTTCCTTATTGCCCTGGGTGCTTGCTGGCTCGCTTCTGGTGAATGGTGCGTATGACGTTTCAAACGAAATCCTCCATCCGACTGCTGTTGTTGACACCGAGTACGGACGCGCTTGGACCGTCGTGGTTGTGCGATCTTGGCGTCCGGGCCGGACGAACGAGTCGCTCTACATCAAGGAGGGGCTCAATCTCCCTCGCAACCCACAGTTCTTCTACCAGGGCGAACCCGTCACGGTGGGCGTAAAGTCTGGGGCGCTCTGGATCTCATGGATCAGCAGCATTTCCCGCCAATGACTCTCGCCGACTAGGAAGCGGATCGGGCCGGGCGTCGTTTCCGGATAACCGGAGCACTAAACATTGTCGCGATACTTCTGGTCTTCTGTGTCGCGATACTTCTGGGGGGTCGCGTCCCGCGAAGATGGCAGTGTTTATCGGACACGAACTTCTTGACAAGATCTTGGCAAGAGACGAACATTGCAAGTGTTCTGTTTTTTTATGGAGTTTAGAGAGGCCGCCCGCATGATCGAGATAAAAAAGAAGACGGACATCGGAAAGTTCTTGAATTGTCGTTATTAGGAGCAAAACCGTGAGTAAAACACAACAGATTATTGAGGCGCTATTTACCGTTTCATGTATCTGGACGGCTAACGCAATTGCGCAAACAACAAATGTGCACGTAATGGTCAGTGAAGTGAGTGATAGGCGAACGACCGGTCAGTTTTTTGCCGGAAGCGAAATCAAGCTGAAGTTAGTAGGGGACGCCCTGGGTGATATACGTGGCGTGCGAAGGATTCAAATTACCAAGGCTGTCGATGATACTGGACGCAACCTTGTCACGGACGAAAAAATTAGCTCTGCGGGGCCATTCGGGTTTGAGCGGATCGGAAAAGTGAGCAGCCAAATCGAGCAAACGGTCAAGCTCGGCAATCCAGCGCGCAAAGCTAGTGTGATCAAGGAAATAATTGGCAATATTGAACTTTACGCACCACAGAAAGATCCAAACGCGACCGTGACAGTGAAGAATTTCACCGCACAAATTGGCAGCCCATTGGCACTACCCGACTTGCGCCAGAAAAATATAGAGATTACGGTGCTAAACAAAGTTCAATACGAAAAGATGAAAAAAGAAAACGATGAGCGTGCCGCGAAAAAAACACCTTCGCCAGAAATTGCTGACGCCCTCGTCAACGTGTTCAAGCAACTCTTTTCTGGGTTTACGCGAGTTGGAGAAAACGACCTCGCTTTTATCATCAACGACCCGAACTCAGCCTTAGTGGATATCGAAATCAATGATGAGCATGGAGTGGCATACAAGAGAGGCGGTCGCATGAGCTCGGAGCGCATTCATGTTCTTTCATTTGATCGCAAGATTGATGATAAAGCGCAGCTGGTTATCTTTCTAGCGACGCCGAAGAGCATTACTAAGGTGCCTCTATTGCTCCGGGATATCTTGTTGCCGTAAAAAACCACCTTGAGCTTTCTCTTTTTAGCCATGCACACGCCTAAAAGCGCTTCAGTTGTCGCAGAGTGTCGAGTCGTCAGGGGGCTAAATAGCCAATGCAGCCGACCGTTCAACCGCGTCGCTTCGCGCCGCTTCTGCCCCGCTGTCGACCAGCGTCATGTTAGGCGATGTCCAGAGATGTCATGACGAAGCTAACTCGAACGATCGCTCTTGCTTTGCTCACCCTGCCGCAGGTGTTACAGGCCGGCTCGCTCGTCGAGTGTCAAAACGAACATCGAGTGATCTACTCTTCACCCGACCCGAACCGAATGGCAAAGATCGCCGTAATCCGCGTGTCTTCAGATTCCCGAGAACTCGCCGTTCTGCACAAACTACCCAAGGTCGACTCCCCGCAGAGAACACGATGGATGGTCGTCCAGGGTGCGGACTTTACGCATCCAGAACCCTGGAGCACAACGGTTTATGTTTTCGGCAACCGCGCAAACCCCGGCACCCTCAAGATCGAATTTCGTGACCACGCCAACGGCGGGGTTCACGAGCACTGGATCAACGAGAAGCTCGTTGCGCTCGATGTCTGGTGGGGCAGGATTCTAAGCACGGCCTTGGTGCTAGACGTGGAGAGCGGAAAGTGGCTTTACGCCGAAGAAGCCGACTACTCGGAGATGATTCAGCCGTGCGAAGGAGAGCAAAGTAAGCCAGGTGCGCTTAACCGGCCGATTCAGCAATAGCAAACACATGAGAATGGCAAGAGCGTTACTGGGCGTGCTGCTCCTGTTGACTGTCGGCACCGCACACAGCGGCGAGTTCCAAACCAGTGATCCGCTGCGGGCGTTCATTAACAGTGAATACTCACTGGGTGACGATTACTTCATAAACGGAAACGGGGATACCTATATTTTTCGCTGCGTCCTCACCAAAAAAACGGAAGAAATCGAAGGCGTTGCTCTGTCTGAGATTTCAATCTGGGGTAACCATGGAGGCCCGTGGGAAGTGTTTAGAAGAAGCGAAAAAGGCGACTATATTTACGTCGGAACAAAGGGCATTTCTAACACCTCGTGCCTGGAGTGGTGTCGGTCCAAGGAATATTTGGCATCCGGCCGTTGCACATGGCACCATGGATGGCCCAAGCAATAATCGCCGTATGGTGTATAACCCGGCTTCTAGCGGAAGCGGAAAATCGCGCGCCGGGGCGGCAGTCTTGGCCAACCGTGATCGCGGCGATCGTGCGACCGAACTCTCGCGACTGTGGTGAGGCAAGAGGCGACAAGGCGTAGTTATGCCACCTATTGGGAAATCGGTAAGTTTATCTTCGTTTGAGTTGAACGCTGAAAACGGAGAACTTGGGAGTGAGGGGCAGATGAATATGCGTGTTTTTGGTATCATCGTGCTCCTTTTTTGCTGCGCTTTTTCCACGGATATTTATTCAGAGCCCAGCCAATCCACCTCCCAAGAATTCCAAACAAGAGCTTTATTTAATTTAGCTGTTCAGAAATCGCAGGTACTTAAACTCGGTAAGAGCAGGTTGGAGACCAAGAGCGCATTTGTCACTTACACAAACGAATTCTTTGCGCGCAAGACGAATGCATTGAAGGTCCAGTTTTTCACTCAGCCGATCGTAGAGGAAGCTCGGGCTAGGCTATTGAGGGACGATAACCACGAAATAAGCAGAGGCGGCTATGCGGCTCTTGTATTGTTCTTAGATGAGCGCAATCAGATTTGGCAAGCAAACTTAACCTATGTGATTCCAGGCACAACAATTGTACGGACGGTGGCATCGAATCGTGAGGAATTGACGAAATATTTTTCTGACTATCACTTCGATCAAAATCGTCTGCGACTGAAGAGTAAAGGCAGTTACAACACACAACCGGATTCGAAGGAAGAAATATTGACTCTTTCCTGGTACACGGATCTGAATATTCCGGTATTCGACAAAATTAAGAAATGAGGCTGGATGCTCGAATGAAATCGCAGCATCATCAAACGGTATAGCAAGCCTTCGAGCGGGCTTGGCCTGTTTTCCAAACGCCGGCAATAGTCTAGTATCCTTGGGTGACATGCATTATAACGCGGTAGCTGTTTTCCGTAGGCGAATTTGTGTGTGCCTATGTGAATCTGACGATTTCCGATGTTAGGCATACAACGTAAATCAGAAAGGGAGAAAGATTATGCAACAAGTTAGCGGTAAGACCGAGGATCCGCGCCTGGAAGCTTTGCACCGGCGCATGGCGGAAAACTCGCTGGGAGGACATTGGCAATCGCGCGACAAACCACGAACTTTGCAGCCCTACCTGTGGCCCTGGTCG
>VBKE01000142.1 GCA_005879605.1 Deltaproteobacteria bacterium | reverse complement strand
TTCACGCGCCGCGTGGGAGAGGAGCGTTACAGGACCATCAGCCTGTTTCTTATGCCCAACATGAATAAAGTCGGCTATCACCTCTCGGAGGACCATCCCGCCGCTTTCGCCGCTACCCACGAAGGATACGAGGCGCTGCGCTGGCGCGTCCCGATGGACGATACCAACACGATGCACTTTACTCTCTACTTCGCTCCCTTCGTCGATGGCAAAGTAACGGCCAAGGTGCCGGAAGACCGACAGGAAGAGGGGCTTGGAGACAGCATTCCGGGAAAATATCGCTGGGATGAAACCACGGGCTGGATCGCGCGCGGCGATCAAGACCGCTGCGCGCAGGAGAGCCAAGGACCGATCTTTGACCGCACGAGGGAACACTTGGGAGTGTCTGACGAAGGCGTGATTTTGCTGCGCCGTTTATTCAAACAGTGCATTGACACCGTCAAGAACGGCCAGGACCCAGTGGGCGTCATCAGGGATCCGGCCAAGAATGAAATCATTCGCCTCGTGCCCGGCGAATACCGGGTAACTTAGATAAGCGTGTCGAGCGAGACGTGACAATGCGAACAGCCAAGCACATCGGCATCGTGGCCGTGAGCGCTGAAGGCGCAGCGCTGTGCTACAGGACTATTTGTGTCGAGGGAGCGCGAGTCCTCGGACGGCATGCGCACCCGGAGGTCACGTTGCACACCTATCCATTGAGTGAGTATATGCGTCACGTTGACGGCAGTCGCTGGGAGGAAGCGGCTCGCCTGTTGTTGTCGTCGGCCAAGAAACTCGCTTCCGCTGGGGCCCAGCTCCTAATCTGCCCCGATAACACGCTCCACCAGGCGCTCGATCTCGTGCGTGGAGATTCGCCCGCTCCTTGGTTGCACATTGCAGAAGAGGTCGCCGCGTTCGCAGCCCACCAAGGCTTTAAACGCGTCGGCGTGCTCGGAACTAGTTACCTCATGGAAGGTTCTGTCTACCCCTCCAAGCTCTCAGCCAAAGGAATAGAAGGTCAGATCCCGGAACCTGTGGCTCGTCGCAGGATAAACGATATTATCTTTGATGAACTCGTCTATGGCCGTTTTGAGGAGAGCTCCCGTCGTTACTTTCAGGAAGTGATTGGTTGCCTTGCTCAGGACGGCTGCACCGCGGTCGTGCTCGGATGCACCGAGATTCCGTTGTTGATCAGCGACTCCGACTCGCCTCTGCCAATTGTAGACTCGACTCGGATCCTGGCGCGAGCGGCGCTTCGGGAAGCGACACGTGACGCGAACACGCTATAAGGTGCCGGAGGTCAAGATGAATAAATCTGAGGTTCGGGCCCTTTCGTGGGCAATCTTGCTATTGCCTGTTCTGGTTGGGGCTTTTCGCCTCAGCGCAGCGGACGCTTCAGAGCAACTCATCGCCGGCGCCAAGAAAGAGGGAGACGAGATCGTCTTTGTCGCCGGAGCCCAAACCTTCGGCGGAAGGAAAGGGTTGGCTGAAATTGAGGCGGCGTTCAATAAAAAATTCGGTCTAAAAGCGCGGATCAACTTTGCTGCCGGTCCCGATATGAATGCGCGGGCCGCGCGGCTCATTACCGAGGTCAAGGCCAACAGACAGTCTTCTTCGGATCTCTATCTTGGCTCGCAGTCCCATTTTGCTTTGCTCCATAAGGAAAACGCGCTGGAAAAAGTGAACTGGGCCGGAACGTTCTCCTGGCTGAGTAAAGAGATGGAGATCTTTCCCGGCGAGGGAGTGTTGGTGTACACATCGCCCAACGGGATCATTTACAACGCCAACTTGATTCCCAAGGACAAAGCGCCCAAGAGCTATTCGGATTTGGTCGATCCGCGCTTGAGCCCGACCTGGGCTGGAAAATTGGCGATTCCGCCCTACGTTGCCTGGCTTGCCGATCTGTCCTTGGTCTGGGGTCAGGAGAAAGCGAAAGACTTCGCGCGCAAAGTGGTCGCTCTGAGCGGAGGTAGGCTGCGCTACAGCGAAGAGGAACGAGTTGTCAGCGGCGAATTCCCCATCATGGCGAACCTAGGAGACGCGTTGGGAGCTATGTGGACCTGGCAGGCCAAGGGAGCGTCTCTAGTCGCGGTGCCTGGCCTGAATCCGATCAACACCGACTACTTCCAATTGGGCGTTCCTAGAAATTCGGCCCATCCGAATCTGGCGAAGCTGCTCGTCGCATTCATGGCCTCTAAAGAAGCACAGGCCGTCTTGCAGAAATACGAGTCCCGCAGCTCTCACCTCGTGGAAGGGACGATAATGGCAAAGTACCTGCGCGAAAATCGAGTCCAGGTCCAAGAGCCGAAGGTTTCGATCGATTATTATCTCAAAGGAGAGAGCGCAGAAGGTCTGAAATTCAAGGAAGAACTGGCGAACATATTGAAGCAATGAAAGACCTAAAGTGTCGTCAACGATCTGAACAAAAAGTGTCATTCTGAGGCGAAGCCGAAGAATCTCGAAACCATGTGAGATCCTTCACTTCGTTCAGGATGACATGCTTTTGCAAACGGGTACGCAGGAGACAGAAAAAGGAGATAGCCTCTCATGTTGTCAAAGGAAGAAAACGAGCTGCTCACCAGAGTTGGTCCGGGAACCCCTGCGGGAGAAATGCTCCGACGCTACTGGTGGCCCGTTGGTTTTACTGAACACGTCAAGGAAAAAGGGCGACCGGTTAGGACCAAGCTCCTTGGCGAAGACTTGGTTCTGTTTCGCGACGGGAACGGCAGACTAGGTCTCTTGGGCCTTCACTGTTCACACCGTGGGACTTCGTTGGAATTCGGCAGAGTCGAGGATCGCGGGATTGGCTGTTGTTATCATGGTTGGCTCTATGATGTGCGTGGACGATGCTTGGAACAACCCGCGGAACCGGAAGGCAGCACGTTCAAAGACCGCGTGCAGCATCCTGCTTACCAAGCTCAGGAAATCGGCGGCTTTATTTTCGCCTACATCGGTCCCGAACCTGCGCCCCTGCTTCCGAACTATGACTTGTTTCTAAGGGAGGATGGTGAACGCGAGGTCGGCGCCGGCCATGACTATTGCAACTGGCTCCAGAGAGCGGAGAATTCAGTCGATCAAACGCACCTGATCGCGCTTCACGCCAGCGAATATCCACACCTGGCTTTGAAGCGACCCGTGATCGGCTGGGAGAGGAGAGATTACGGAGCGAAGATTTCCATGCAAGTTCCTGGGATCTCCAAGCCCAAATTCTCGCACTGGATTTTTCCTTCCCACACCCGGCATACCACTGCGCGCAAGGGACGAAAGCCGGACCATGCGATTCGCTTCCGCGTGCCGATGGATGACACGAATACCATGACTTTCTGGCTGCGATTCTACCCTTACGGTGAAGAAGATCGAAGCAAGCCTTTCCTTCTCAAGACGCTGGGATTCGAGAACGATCAAGCGGGAGTCTACGAACGAGTTGACGATGGCTGGTGGGGTGTTGCGTCACACGACCAGGATCGCGTGGCGCAAGAGAGCCAGGGGCCCATTTATGACAGAACCAAGGAACATCTCGGCGCATCGGACCAAGGCGTCATTATGCTGCGAACCATGATCAAAGAGTCCATCGACGCGGTCCGGCACGGAAAGGATCCGGTCTGGGTGCTCCGAGATTCGGCGCAAAACGAAACTATCGGTTTTGACGCCAGCATGCAGGAGATCGGAGCGTTGGAATAAATATAGTCGGCTAAATAAAGTACTGGAGGTGTTCCATGGTTCAGCTTCTTGGAGCTTTGCTCAGTATCTTTGTTTTGCACACCTCGGTCGATGCGGCAGATAAGATCAGGATTGGAATTCCTGACTTCACCGCCCAATTTGGCTCTCTCTCCTTGGCACAGAAGAGGGGTTTCCTTCAAGAGGAAGGACTTCAAACAGAGTTCATCCGTATCAATGCCATCGTTGGGCTGGCGGCATTAGTCAGCGGAGAAATCGATTATTATACGGTGATTGGCCCGTTGGTGGCTGCAGCGATCCAGGGAGCCCCGATAAAGGTCGTGGCCTGCTACGTGCCGAGCGCTCCCTTTGCCCTCATCGCCCGCCCTGAGTTTAAGTCGGTTCAGGAGCTTAGGGGTAAGACAATCGGGCTCAACACCTTCGGTGGCAATATTGAGGTCGTAGCGAGGCTGATATTCAAGCATTTCGGCCTTGACCCAGACAAGGAGATAAAGTTTCTTGCCTTAGGCGTGAGCGAACACCGCTTTGCTGCTATGAAGCAAGGGTTGGCCGCTGCCACGTTGGGCACTCCCCCGTTGGATTTTTTCGGCAAGAAGATGGGGTTTGTTGTCCTTACGCGAGCCCACGAACTTTTCAGTTACCCTGCTAGCGGTGTAATAGCCAGCGTGAAGAAGATCAAAGAAAGGCCCGACGAGGTCAAGCGAGTAGTCAAAGCGGGCATCAAAGCCAACCGCTATTTTCGTCAGAATCGCGAGGGCACGATTCAGTTTATGATGGAGTGGATGAAAATTGATAAAGAGATGGCGACGGCCACCTATGAAAGCGCCTTGAAAGCCTTTAACGATGACGGGAGTGTGCCCGAAGATGGATTCCGTCTTCTAATCGAGGAGACAAAGAAGCAGGCCAAGGTGAACCGCGAGGTTCCTCTAAGCGATGTTGCGGATATCTCGATTCTCAAAGAGGCGCAAAGGGAGCTTGGGATTACGGGGAGATAACTTTCGCCGGACCAGAATTGATTTCGAGTTCCTATTGCCTTATGCCAGTTGCCTTTCCAGGAGGGGATAAATGAAACGACCCATGACCGATAGCGTCGAAGTTCTAAATGCCGACATGGCCAAGAAGAATCTTGGAGGCCATTGGCAGTTAGGTTTTGAGAGTTACCTCGCGTATCCTGAAACCACTGTTCAGCCTTGCTTGTGGAAATGGAAGGATGTTTACGAGAGCCTGATGCGAGCCGGCGAAGTAGTGGGCATGGATCAAGCTGAACGGCGGACGATTCGTCTGTTAAATCCTGCGCTCAAGGAGCGGCAGGCCACCACCCACACCATTCAATTTTCGTTTCAGTACGTGAAAGCGGGAGAACACGCCCGGCCGCACCGACACACCGCCGCCGCTTTGCGCTTCATTCTCAAAGGGAACGGAGCCTATACGACGGTTAATGGTCAGAAGTGCGTAATGGAGGAAGGCGATCTTATTTTGACGCCTCAACTGACCTGGCACGACCACACAAACGACTCGGGAAAACCCATCATCTGGCTCGACGGGCTCGATATCCCGTTGGTCCAATCTCTGCAGCAGCTTCTTTTTGAGCCACATCCTCAGGAGGCTCAGCCCATCGAGAAAACCAGCGACCAAGTGGCCCTTCTCTATGGTCATGCTCGACCGAATGCGGCGGCGGCAGCCGAGTTCTTTCACTACAAATGGTCTGATACCGAGCGATGTTTAAGCGCTTTGGTTAAAACAGCTTCACCGGATCGATTTGACGGATATATTTTGGAGTTTCGCAACCCAGTGACAGGCGGCCCTACCATGCCGACCATTCAGTGCGCTCTTGAGCTTCTCCGCCCGGGCGAAGAAACCGAGGCGCATCGGCACACGAGCACAGTCATCTACCATGCCTTCCGCGGCGGCGGTTCGAGCTATGTTGGTGACGAGCGCTTCGATTGGCAACAGGGAGACTCTTTCGTTGTCCCGCTTTGGTATCCGCATCGCCACGTCAATCGCGCAGCATCGGAAGCTGTCCTTTTTTCCATGAGCGACGCGCCGGTTTTGAAATCTCTTCATCTATATCGGGAGGAGCCGGCGGGGCTATAGAGGGGACGAGCAAATCAGTCGCCAGAATTCTGAACCGAAAATCGGATTCATTCCAAAATTCAAAATTTAAATTGCAAAGGAAGATTCCATGTTGTCGAGAGAAGAAAACGACTTGTTGACCCGCGTGGGGCCGGGAACGCCTGCAGGGGAAATGCTGCGTCGCTACTGGCATCCGATAGCATTCATCAATGAGCTAAAAAAGCGACCGCTGCGTAGACGACTCTTGGGAGAAGATCTCGTGGTGTTCCGCGACGATCGCGGCAGGCTCGGCGTCCTCGCATTGCGCTGCTCGCACCGGGGGACTTCGTTGGAGTTCGGTCATCTTGAGGATGGCGGCCTGCGCTGTTGCTATCATGGTTGGCTGTACGATGTCGGAGGTAAGATTTTGGAAATGCCCGGTGAGCCTGCTGATAGCACGTTTTGGCAACGGCTTCGCCACCCTGCTTACCAGGTTCAAGAACTCGGCGGCGTCATCTTCGCCTACCTTGGGCCCGAGCCCGCGCCGCTTCTGCCCCGATACGACGTGCTGGTGCGGGACGACGGCGTGCGCGCGCGGCGTGCACGAACCGTCAATTGCAACTTTTTTCAGATGATCGAGAACTCCGTCGACCAAAATCACCTGAAGTGGCTGCACCGAACGGCAAAGACCCCCACGTGGGATGATGGCGAGATTAATCCACCGTTGCCGGGAAAAGATACGCGCACGTTAATTTCTTCGTCTTGCCGACAATGAATAAAACCGGCAACGTGGAAGAAGGTCATCCCACCGAACATCAGGCCAGTAGTTCGGGCGAAGTGATGCGTTGGCGCGTGCCCATCGACGACACTCACACGATGCACTTCACGGTGGAATTCGGCGCCATCGTCGATGGCAAACCGGTCGCGAAAATCATGAAAGATGAATCCGAGCAGGGGCTGATAGAGTCTAAGTTTGGCGTCTACAAATGGGATGAGTCGATTAACTGGTTCGCCCGCGGCGATCAGGATCGCGTCGCGCAGGAAAGCCAAGGTCCGATCTACGACCGCACCGGCGAACATCTGGCTTACACCGACCGGGGAGTCATTCTTTTGCGCCGCTTGTATAAAGAATCCATCGAAGCGGTTCAAAAAGGTCTTGATCCGCTGGGCGTCGTTAGAGACGCCGCGAAGAATGAGATCATTCGGCTCATTCCGCGTGAAGACATACTGGATTAGGAGATTCAAATTACCTCGAAATAGATTGCCGAGCGCGGATATGATTACCCTCTCCCGTCGCGGGAGAGGGCGAGGGTGAGGGCAATTCGAAGCATACCACCCTCACCTCTGTCCTCTCCCTCCCAAAGGAGGGCGAGGAGGCAGATTGGAAGACGGCCGAGGATGCCATGGCGAAAAATATTTTAAGGCACCGTGCCTGGAGAAATTGTTTTCTGACGCTGCTGCTTCTCTTGAGTGCGGCTTGCACGCTATCCGCCGCCGAAAGCCTCGACCGATTGATCGCCGGAGCCAAGAAAGAGCCTGAGCTGACATTTATCGCTGGCGCCGGAGCTTTCGGCGGGCCAAGAGCCCTCTCCGACCTGGAGGCTGCCCTCAATAAGAAATTTGGTCTCAACGCCCGGATTAGATTCGCCGCCGGACCCGAAATGAACGCGATGGCAGCGCGAGTCATTACCGAATTGAAGAGCGGAAACAAGTCATCGACAGATATTTATCACGGTTCCCAATCTCACTTTTCCTTACTGCATCAAGAGAAGGCTTTGGAGCAAGTCAACTGGTCCGGCGTCTTTCCTTGGATCACCAAACCGATGGAAATTTTCCCCGGCGAAGGCGTGCTGATCTTCACATCGCTGCGCGGAATCCTCTACAACTCGAATCTCATTCCGAAAGAGAAGGCGCCGAAAACCTACGAGGACTTGGTGGACCCCCGCTTAAGCCCGACATGGGCTGGAAAACTGGCGATTCCGCCATACGTCTCCTGGCTGGTCGAGTTGTGGATGATCTGGAGCGAGGAAAGGGTAAAAAATTTCACGCGTAAGTTGGTCGCCCTGAGCGGTGGAAGGCTTCGCTACGGCGAGGAGGAACGGGTGGTGAGCGGCGAGTTTCCCATCGCCGCCAATATGGGCGGTGCTGTCGAGCAGATGTGGAAGTGGCAAGCTAAAGGCGCGCCATTGGTGGCTGTGGCTGGCTCGACTCCGGTTCTCCCATCTTATTTTCAGTTGGGCGTGCCGAAAAATTCCGCTCATCCGAACCTGGCGAAGTTATTCGTCGCCTTTGTGGCTTCGAAAGAAGGCCAGGCTATCTTGGAAAAACACGAGTCTGTCTCATCTCACTTGGTCGAAGGCACGAAGATGGCGAGATATCTCCGCGATAGCAAGATCGTGCTCCAAGAACCCAAGGATTCGATCGCTTTTTACTTGAAAGGCGAAGACAGCGGCCTCCAGCTCAAAGAAGAAATAACAAAAATGCTGAAGCAGTAAAAGAATGGAGTAATGGAGTATTGGAATAATGGAGTGATGGGTTCGAATTCCAGTACTCCAGCACTCCACTACTCCGATAGGCCAAGAGAAGGATGGTCCAGTGTTGTCAAAGGAAGAAAACGAGCTGATGACTAGAGTCGGGCCAGGAACGCCCGCTGGCGAGATGCTTCGGCGTTACTGGTGGCCGCTGGCGTTTACCGAAGCACTGAAGCCGAAAGGACGGCCCGTAAAAGTCAGACTGCTGGGAGAAGATTTTGTTCTGTTCCGCGATGGCGGCGGCAAGTTGGGCCTCCTGGATCTCCACTGCTCTCATCGCGGCACGTCATTAGAGTTCGGGCGGGTGGAGGACGGAGGCATTAGGTGTTGCTACCACGGTTGGCTCTATGATTCGCGCGGCAAGTGTTTGGAGCAGCCTGCGGAGCCGGAAGACAGCACATTCAAGGATCGTATCCAACATCCAGCCTATCATGCCCAGGACGCGGCGGGTCTTGTCTTCGCATACATCGGGCCAGAGCCGGCGCCGTTGCTGCCCGCTTATGATCTGCTGATCAGGGAAGATGGCAGCCGCGTAATCGGAGGCGGCGAAGAATTTTGCAACTGGCTCCAGCGCGCGGAGAATTCAACCGACGGCGCGCATTCCATCGCGCTCCATGCCGCCGGTTATCCGAACATGGCGATGAAGCGGCCGAAGATCCAATGGGAACCCACCAAGTTCGGAGTAAGAGAGACCACATGGGTTGACGGTGTTTCGAAAGCGAGGATCTCGCATTTCGTTTTCCCTTCGCATGTGCGCCATTCCGCCGCTCGAGTAGGTGAAAAGCCGCGTCAGGTGATACGCTTTCGTGTTCCTACCGACGATACAACCACGACCACTTACTGGATCGACTTCTACCCGGATAGAGACGGGCAGCAGATCGAGCCCAGGTTGAAAACCCGAGGTTTCAAGAAAAATACACTGGGAGTCTACAAGCGCGTTCAGGACGAATGGTGGGGGCTCGACACTCACGAGCAAGACCGCGTAGCTCAAGAGAGTCAAGGTCTTATTGCCGATCGAACCGCCGAACATCTCGCATCGTCCGACCAGGGCATTATCATGATGCGAAAAATGGTTAGGGATTCCATGGACGCGGGTCGGCAGGGGAAAGATCCTATCGGCGTTATTAGAGATCCGAATGAGAACCAACTCATGACCTTCGACTCCAGTAGAGATATCGTTGCGCCTCTCACATGAGTCGCGGGAAGATTAGAATTTCCCCTCTTTGGAAAAGAGGGGCCATGGGAGATTTCCGCAGTCATCGACGGTTTCACTTCTTCGAAAAAATCCCCCTTAATCCCCCTTTTGGTAAAGGGGGAAACTTTTGCTTGCGCTTTCACAGCTTAATTACACGGTCTCTAATGCGAGGGAAGGATTTT
>VBKE01000141.1 GCA_005879605.1 Deltaproteobacteria bacterium | reverse complement strand
TTCCTTAGCCTCGTGGATGGAGATGTCGTTCAGGCTGAGCCTGCGATTTGGAACGTCCCAGTACTTTACCGGTTGGTAGCTTCCGTCAGCTTCTACCCAGGCGTATGCGGCTTTCGGAAACGAGCTGATGCCGCTATAGAACGTCTCGTCGAACATGTCGCGGCGATGCCACGTCAGAAAATCAATCACCGCCTGCTCGTGCACGATAAACTGGGACGAGCTAAGCAGCGCAAACAATCCCTTGATTTCCGAAGCCCAGTAGAGGCCGCGATGATTTCGCGTGACGTATAGGGGCGCCTTACCTATACGATCGCGAGCCAGAAGGATTTGACGGCGGTCTCGGTCATAAAGGCTCACAGCCCAAAAACCATTGAAACGTTGGAAGCAGTTCACCCCCCATGCCTGGTACCCTAGCGCTAGCACTTCCGTATCCGAAGCCGTGTGGAACCGGAACCCACGCTGCTCGAGTTCGTGTCGCAGCTCCACGTAGTTGTAGATTTCGCCGTTGAAGGCAACGCACACTTTGCCGTCTGAAGACCAAAAAGGCTGGTGACCGCCGGCGCTTACGTCGACGATGGAAAATCTGCGATGGCCGAAGGCAATCCGGTGTTGGATGTCGCTCGCACAGCGGCGCCCATAAGCTTGAGCACCAACTACACTATTCTCAGTCAACAGATTTTGATGTATGTCCCGTTCCGGATCTATGAGGGTAATACCTTCATCGTCCGGTCCCCGGTGGCGCATAGCTTGAAGACTTCGACGAAGCTGGGCAGAGTCAGGCCGATATGTCTGATGGACGTAATATCCAGCTATTCCGCACATTGCTTGGTTACCGTTCCGAGTTGAAGCAGGAGATCACCTTTTCACGAGCAAGCTTTCCCATCTCACGTTGTGGAAAGGTTGACATAGAAACTCTATAGCGCCTCACAACCAGGCCGCATTGGAACCATGCTATCCTAGCAAGGTTTCCCGATCCACGCGCTGTATGTAGCTGATGTTGGAGGCGGGCGCAGCTTTCATGAAATTGGGCCGAGCAGCTGCGACAAAACATCCTGGAGAGAAAGATGGAAGTATCACCATAGAGCTCATCGGCTATCTTTTCCCGTTACTATTACTGGCGGATGAGGAGTCGAAGACTCCGATCTCGGCGCAAAGCGATAAGCACGCGTCTCAGCTAAAGGGTATGACATCGGGCTGGACAAGGGATTCCGTTCTTTGATTGTCATTGATTTCTGAAATGCCTCAGCGCACGTCTTTCTGTAACTTAGCTCTGACTCTACGGATGGGGTTCACTATCATCGGGGGTAAGCCAATCTTAGCGAGCCGTCCAGTTCCTCTCCAGTAATCCTTTAGGTACTGTTCCTTGTAATCGTCCAAATCAACGAGAATTTCTTTTCTCGTCTCTTGCGAGAAACAGCCTGCGACACGCGCCAGCTGCGCAGCAGTACTTAGGAGTGATTCGGTTGTTCTCAAAACATCGTTGATCTTCTGGTCCGGATGTTCCCTAAACATGCCGAATGGGATGTCTGTGTACTGGAAAGTGGCGCCTGCAAGAAAAAATTTACCCCACAAATCGAAATCCATGGTGAAGTGATTATTGCAGTCAAGCCCCGCGACGGTAAGGAACAGTTCGTGTGGAAACAGGACCTCCGGTTGGACTATGTGACCGCCGGCGTTCCAAACTGTTTTGACGCGGACAAGATCTTCCAGGGATTGGACTCTGCCCCTATGCAATGAAAGTACCTTACCGGTCACATCTATGTAGCTGCAATTCCCTAAATAAACAGTATCAGGCGCAAAGCCGATGCGTGATGCGTGCTCGACGAGCGCATTCTTGGAGAAGAGGTCGTCGCTGTTGATCCATGTGGCGAAATCACCGGATACTCTCTTCAGTCCACGGTTGATCGAATCGCTCTGTCCGGCATCAGGTTCGCTAACCCAATAGCTTAACCAAGGAGAATATTTTTTAATGATCTCTACTGAATTATCCGTGCTTCCACCGTCTAAGATGAGGTATTCGAGAGCCGGGTATCCCTGCAGTAGGATAGAACGAATCGTTTCCTCGATAAATTGCCCCTGGTTAAAAGACGGAGTGACGATACTGATTCGCGGCCACGGTTTCCCTTCGAATGTTGTGTCCGGTAGTCGGCCGCTCTCTTCAGTCCAGGGCCAACCAATCTTGCCCCTGGGAGGTTCGGGCAGATCATTCAGTTTAGGGCAGCGCATTGTCCGCCTAAATCCGGTCTACCGCGGAGAGCACTTCGCCAGAGCTCTTCCGCTGTGCCAAATGCCAAGCGATGGTCTTACGTAGGCCTTGCCGAAATGGAGTCTCAGCTTCAAACTGAAACCATTCTCTTGCGCGTGTAGTATCCAGGCAACGACGGGGCTGACCATTGGGTTTTGTGGAATCCCAGACTATTTTGCCAATAAAGCCTACCTCTTCAGCAATTATGTTGGCCAAATCCCGGATGCTCAGCTCTTGACCTGAGCCCAGATTTACGGGTTCTTCTCCATTGTATCGTTCCGCGGCGAGCACGATTCCTTCCGCCGCATCTTCGACATAGAGGAACTCGCGCGTCGGCGATCCGTCGCCCCAGAGAATGACCTCTGAGTTGCGTGACTTCTTCGCCTCGACAAATTTTCGGATCATCGCTGGAATGACATGCGAGGTTTCAGGATCAAAATTGTCGCCTGGACCATAGAGGTTTACCGGCAGGAGAAAAATCGCGTTAAACCCGTACTGGGCTCGGTATGCTTGCGCTTGCACGAGCATCATTTTCTTGGCCAGCCCATACGGCGCATTGGTTTCTTCAGGATAACCGTTCCAAAGGTCTTCTTCTTTAAACGGAACCGGAGTGAATTTTGGGTATGCGCAGATGGTTCCCAAGGCGACAAATTTTTCCACACCGAATTGACGCCCATATTCCATGAGTTCTAGTCCCATGATGGCGTTATCGTAGTAAAATTTTCCCGGGTTCGCCCGGTTTGCGCCGATGCCACCGACTACGGCAGCAAGATGGATAACGAATTGAGGTTTTGCGTCGGTGTAAACCCGAGTAACCGAGTCGCGGTCGCGGAGATCGTAGTCTTTTGAACGAGGCACAAAAACGTGACGGCAACCTCGCTGGTTTAGCTTATCAACGACGAATGAACCTAAAAAACCGGCGCCGCCGGTAACGAGAACGCGTTTGTCGGTCCAAAAAGACATAGATAAATCCAGCTACAAGTTAGGGTGAGGTTGAGGCCATTTAAGATTGAAGAACGGTTGAGGCTAAGGTGTTTCCGCCAATGAACCGCGGGAGGGACTGATAACCCTGAATGCCTGATCTGCGAGCTCAACGCGTAATCGTCTTTCTTCGGAAATCGTTCTCTTATAGCGAAAACTTGCTCAGCCACGTTCATCAGTTTTGCCATGTAGGCATCTCTCAAACGAGCTATACAGAGTTATGCTCGTAAGCCAGAACTGGTCTTAGCCTTAATCTCGAGCTTGTTCGTAGCCTCGAATCGCGAACTTCCACTTTCCTTTATCACCGAATTGCCGAACCTCGAACAGTGCACTTCGAACTATTATATTTGTTTATGTGGGCTTCTTCCCGGGCCTTCTCTAAATCCGCGTCGATCATCAAGCGGATGACATCTTTAAACTTGGTCTTCGCTTCCCAGCCCAGAAGTTTTTTGGCCTTATTAGCATCTCCGACCAAAAGATCAACTTCGCTGGGACGATAGTAGCGAGGATCTTCTTCAACGTACTTCTGCCAGTCGAGTCCAAGATATGAAAATGCTTCTTCCACAAGTTCTCTCACGCTGTGAACTTCTCCTGTGGCGATGATGAAATCGTCCGGCTGATCCTGCTGCAGCATGAGCCATACAGCTTCAACATACTCCTTCGCGTAACCCCAATCGCGCTTTGCGTCCAAATTCCCGAGATACAGCTTGTCATCTAAACCTGTTTTAATCCGTGCGACGGCTCGACTCACTTTTCTTGTCACGAAAGTCTCTCCTCTTCGAGGAGATTCGTGGTTAAAAAGTATTCCGTTTGACGCAAAAATTCCGTAACTCTCCCGATAGTTAACAGTAGCCCAGTAAGCATAAACTTTTGCCACACCATAGGGGCTCCTTGGGTAAAATGGGGTAGTCTCACGCTGCGGTACTTCCTGAACTTTACCATACATCTCGGAGCTACTGGCTTGGTAGAACTTGGTCTTTAACCCGGTCTCACGAATCGCCTCCAAGATCCGTATTGTGCCAAGTCCGGTAACGTCACCTGTATATTCGGGAATGTCGAAGCTGACCCTCACATGGCTCTGCGCGGCGAGGTGATAGATTTCATCTGGCTGGATGCGGTACAGCAATTTAATCAGGTTAGTCGAGTCCGCTATATCGCCGTAGTGAAGAAAAAGCCTTACGTTGTTGACATGCGGATCCTGATAGAGGTGCTCGATGCGTTCTGTGTTGAACGTCGACGCGCGGCGAATGATACCATGGACTTCGTACCCCTTATCGAGAAGGAGTTCGGCAAGATAGGATCCGTCCTGACCCGTAATTCCTGTGATGAGAGCTTTCTTCATTTCCTACGAATGCCCTTTGGTGAAAGCGACGTTACTGCGATTAGCTAAAACCCGTCGAGGATCATTCCGATACAGCGATGCAAAACCTAGATGGCAATTACCGAGTGGCCCTCCCGCTTTCCCGTACTGAACTCCGGCGGCGGATTCCACGCTGTGGGAGAGCATCTTACCGCTTTGATCGGAGTAGATGCAAAAAAGAACTCTGGGCAGGACAGGGTACTTAGATGTTTATACCGTTGAGGGCGAGATTATTCTGTTCGCCGTTATGTCGTTTATCAGAAACCAATATTTTTTAGCCAAAACTGACGACGGACACCGGCTGTTGTTTAGAGCTAAAAAGTGTCTGATTTCTGCTCGTTATGTTCTGCAAGTCGAAGGTGTCGCATCCTACAAAACGCGCAGTTCTTCCTGCATGCTCTGTTGAAAATCATTTTTCAATTTGTCGTCAAGGATCTCTTCGCAGATCCGGTCAAAAAGCTCGTGAAGGCGATTTTTTGGAAAACGATTCCGCGCTTCTCCGAGAAGGGAAATATGATCTTCAACGATCAGACCGGCCATGGGACCAACAGCGTCGCGGAGTTTAGACACGATGTGGTCGAAAAAGTTTTGTGGGACGATCTCGGATGCTGCGATTTTTGGCCAGGAATCTTTTTCAAATGAATCATGGGCCATGAGAACTTCCACGTCCGCGTGCTCTCCACCGTTGCCATTTTCGGCTGCTGCGACGGTACCGTAGTCGGACCCATAGTAATGCCGATAGTACGCATAATCCGGGTCTTCTACGTTAATGCCGTTGAGAATAACTCCGAGAATTGGACCCCGGACGGCATCGAACCGCTCCTTCACCTGACGCGCAGAATGCACGGTGGTCTTACGCGCATGGAAAACCAGAATAATTCCATCCGCAACGCTCGAGAGGATCGCCGCGTCGCTGACCGCTATGGCCGGGGGCGTATCGATCAGGATGAAATCGTGAGATTCACGTAGGCTTGTCAAGAGTTCTTTCATCTTGCGCGTGCCCAATAGCTCGCTCGGATTCGGGGGACATACGCCACGTGTGACCAGGGAAAGACCGGCAATCGAAGTCGGCTGAATGAGCTGTTCTATAGGCATCTCGCCACCAAGCACGTTCGAAAGACCCCTATGATTACGCAGGCCGACGCGGCTATGACACGAACCTCTCCGCAAGTCAGCATCAATAATCAGTATTTTATAGCCATCTTGTGCCAGAGCGATGCCGAGATTTAGGGTTGTGGCGGTTTTCCCTTCGCTCGGTGACGGACTTGTGAGCAGGATAACTTTGCGATTGCCCCCAGGCTGAGAAAGTAACAGCGCCGTTCGGATCGTCCGGTAGGCTTCTGAATAGATTGAGAGAGGATGGTGAGCAACAATCAAATCCTTGCCTCTGTTGCCGCTCTCCTCCAACTGGGGTTGACCCATTCGCGTGGGCAAAAGTTTTGCTCGCGAAGCAGGAGCGTAGCTAATCAACGGTCGGTGCTCTAGAGAGTCTAGATCTGGAACCACGCCGAGTGTATTTAAATCGACCGCGCGCCATATATGCTCCGGAGTATTTAGATGCGAGTCGATGTACTCCAAGGCAAATGCCACCCCTACTCCAAGAAAAAGTCCTAGCGCAGCATAGATTGTCAAATTGATTGGAATATTGGGAGAATCGGGAAATCTCGGTCTTTCTGCGGATTGCACGATCTGCATGTTTGAAACCGCGATGTCATTGGAGACATTGGTTTCACTGAGGCGTTTGAGGACGCTTTCATAAAGCGCACGGTTGACCTTGACCTCCTCCTCCAGAACGGCGTATTGGACGCCCACCTCCTTTAGGTTAAGAGCCGTCTGCTGCTGCTTTTGGGCTTCGGCCTGTAGGGCCTCTTCCTTGGAACGGGCAGCAAAGAAGCTTTCCTGAATGCCGCGCACGACATTTTTGATCTCGGTATTCACGGAACGCGTCATCTCGCTGATTTGCTGATTCAGCTCGATCATGCGCGGATGGTCAGGCTTGAAGATTGAAGCAAGTTTGACCTTCTCGGCCTCAAGCGCCAGCAGATTCGACCGAAGAACCGGCACCATTCCTTGGGTCATGACCTGAGAAAGAGATTGGGTCGACTTATTTTCCACGACCTTATAAAGAGATTCGGCTTCGATCCGTTGGGCCCGCGCGGCAGTCAACTGGCGGTTGAAGTCAACCAGACGGTCCAGTACGATATTTTCTCCCTTTTCCATGGAGACCACGCCGTGCGTTTGGCGAAAGCGATTCAGCGCGTCCTCTGAACGCTCGAGATTTTGTTTCAGCTCGGCATTTTTGCCATCCAGGAAGTCGCGCGCTTCCTTGGTGAGCTGAAAGCGGCTTTCCAGGTTCATGCGGATGAACCCTCTGGCATGAGCATCCGCAAGCATCTGCGAGAGTGTCGGGTTCGGTGTAACGAAGGCGATCTCAACAAGCCGAGTGTTCTTGATCGGGTTCAGCCGCAAGAAGGACATGTAGCGTCCAACCCAACCGGGGTTGACAGCCAGCGTGTTCGTATTATTTTGTTGTCGGTTCGATGGGGCGTTGTGATTCTTCGAATCAGCCAATGTATCACCGTCCGAGCTATCCCGGCGCGCCCTAAAAAAGTCTGCAACCGGCGAGATTATGGAATTCAGAGTGCCTAAAATCCACGATTGCACTCTTGGGATAGCATTGGGATTGGTCACTGAAGCAGTCGTGAAAGTCTTATTCTTGTCTAGTTGAAGGTCAGCGATAACCCTGGCTGCGAGATCGCGGCTTTCGAGCAACTTATATTGCGTCTGGTAGTAATCATAGGGACCGCCGCCCTCGGGAGTACTGCTCGTGCCTATTTGTCCGACTCCTGTCACCGTCGGGGTTAACGGCTCGATCTTGAGCATGGCGGTCGCCTTGTATACGGGCGTAGCGGTAAAATTGAAATAGGCACCCAAGAGCAGCGAAATTACAAATATCTGGATTAAAAGCCGCCGCCTTCTCACCAAGATCTTCCAGTAATCGAGAATCTTAGTTTCCTCTACTTCGGGCCCATATTGTTCGGGCCCGTAGTAGACGTATTCGGCCTCTGAGCTATCGGGAAGAGCCGGGCGTTGGGCGTTATTATTGGGCAAGTAGGTTTTCATCTTTTCACAAGGCTCTTCAACTTCCGTGAATCAGAGATTCAATCCCTATCCCGCCAATTAGGGAACCAACAAAACGTTTGACCAGCCACTTGGCAGAGCTTGTAGGAACAAGGATAACATCGTCCGCTAAAATCTGTGGATCAGGAGCCGAACCGCCTATCACAGCGTCGTAATCCACTGCAATGGGGACCATCTCCGAGATTCCTTTTCGTCGAAAGATTTGTACATCAGAGGAACTCACCTCTGTATCCATGCCGCCGGCGGTTGCCAGGGCTTGCGTCAAAGTAACCCGTTGCGCCAGCGGGAGGTATCTTTCACTTACCGGGCCTTCCTTAGCTTCCGTGTATAAAGGAGCCCATGCTAATGCCACCATCGACTATGGAGCCTACGAATCTCTTAACGAAGTACTTGGCCGCGCTTATCGGAACAACAATGACATCATCCTCCTCTATCTGCGGGTCAGCAGCCGAGCCCGCAAGAACGGCAGAATAATCGATGGCAATGGGTTCCATCCCCGACGGTCCCTTGCGTCTGAAGATCGTGATATCAGAGGAGTTGAGTTCCGGATCCACGCCGCCTGCGGTTGCCAGGGCTTGAGTCAGTGAATAACGCCGGCCAAGAGGATAGGGTCCGGGCCTTCTTACAGCGCCATCCACGAAAAAAGTTCCGGCTGGGGGGATGTTAATCACATCACCTGCCTGCACTGGCATTGTGATTAGTCCGGCATTGCCGGCGTTAATGAGTGAGGCGTTACTTGCGAGAGCTAAGAGATCGATCACATGAGTCTCACGACCATTAGGACCCTGGCGATAGATGTGGACCTGTGTACCGGCCTTTTCGGTTACGCCGCCGGCCATGCCGAGTATATCAATGACCGTCTTCGGACCCGTGAGCTCAATCACCCCAGTCTTTACCGCCGCGCCTATTACTGAAACCCGCTGCCGGTATTCAGCTACAAATACTCCGATCTGCGGATAGTAAATATATTTTTCGTATGCTTTCCGTAGCGCACTCTCAACTTCTGAAGGAGTCATTCCCGAGACCTTTATATCGCCAATCAGGGGAAGAGAAATTATGCCCTGCTGGCTCACTCTCATGGTCAAAGTTCTAGGTGTCATGCGAGCGTCGCTACTAGGTGTTAACGCGGTGTCAGCAGTAACGTTGTAGAGAGTAACCTGCAGAAGGTCCTCGGGTCCGATGCGATAATCTCCCGAAATCGTTGAAGTGTTCGCGGCGATGGTGGACAGAGCGCGATTTATTTCGCTCACGCTCGACTGAATCGGCCGTCCCTGGGCAGAAAGAAGCGTGGACTCAGGTGCCGTTCTCGTACCACAAGCACCAATAACCGCCAGGTTAAGGAGTAGTGCAGCTATAATTTTTTTGCACGGGTGGCGAATCATGGTCATTTATAGTTCCGCGGCAAGCGGCAAAGCCGATGATACAGCTCCGCCACCTAGCCCCATTGGCGTTCTTAATCATTGCCCTCCTCTTTGCCATCAAGCCCAGATAAACAACCGGTAACACGGGCTCGATGTATGTCAGACTTCGGCTCGAGATCCCGCAGCGACCCAGCCGGCTTTGATGTATTCAACAGGAACCTCGACCTTGACCGGTCGATTGAGCAGCTTCAAGAATACTTTGACTCGACCCCTGGCGTCGGGAGGCTCCTGTATAATTCCAACGAGTCCGTCGAAGGGGCCCCCGTCGATGCAAACTTCTTCCCCCATCCTCACGTTACTTCGAGCCGAAATCACACCGTTCGTTTCCGTTTGGCTCATGAGAAAGTCAACTACCGATGCATCGATGATTGCCGGCGTTGCGTTAAAGCTTACGAGCCGTTTCACCCCGGGACACCATGCTACGGAATTGTATTCGTCTGAGAAGGTCTCGAAACGGACAAAAAGATAATTCGGAAACAAAGAGACAACCCGCCCTTTGCGCTGTGCCGAGTTTGGTAGCAAAAGCTTTGGGTAGAAAGTCTCAACCCCTCGGCGCCGAAGGTTTAACTCCGCAAACTCTTCCCTCTGGGGTTTGGTGTAGACCGCACACCACTGTTTGTCGTATTCTGACACGTGTTCCCGTCTTCTGATTTTTTCTCGGACGTAGCGCAATGATTATGCCAGTCATACGAAGTCATTCTATTGCGAGATTGACCGGCAACATTATGTGCTGTTTTACTTTCTAAAGTTACAACAAGTACTTGAATCATTTAATTGTTCACGTCAGCTAGATATTTTAGTGAGTTTAAGTTCGAAGGAATGAAAAACGATAAGACATTCAGGCGCTGGTGCCCGGACTTTTGCGCGATGGTAGTCAAAGGGAAAAGTTGTCGCCTGTGTCAGAGTTATTAATCAATGTCCATACTCGTCCCCTCGGACACCTTCCATGAAGGGGTTCGGATTCGGGTTGCCAGCTGAATCCATCTTGGCTCGATTCTATTGACTTAGATCAAAGGACGAACTCTTGGTATGACTTTCGGTCCATTTCGAGCCTAGGTCTGTTGGGCGATCGCTCGATTCTAAATAGATAGCCCTTGGGTTACACACGTTGGTAGAAATCCACGTGCAGGAAAGCTATCGGACAGGCGTCACTTGGCGTGGGGTTCCCAAATACCGGTGAGCGAGTTCAAAACTGATTTATAAAATGGGAGATACTTCTTGGAGCATTGATTAGATCAGAGAAAATCTCAGAAAAACTTTCAAGTCAATAAGTTATACAAATCGATCAATAATTTCAGGATTGCAGAAATTGTAAACTTTAATAACATTGTGCTTGAATATTGAGGCGTCTTATGGCAAAAGAAAGCTTTGGTTCTTATGCTCCGACATCGCCACCCCTTCAAGAGGTAGTTACCGGTTTAGTCCGTCAATAAATTCTCTATGACTCGCATGGTACCGCCGAATATATCTACACAGAATCTCACGGAAAATGCCCCAGTATTCCATAAAATCCCTGAAGTTCTTTTAGAATTGCTCCCCTGTGTCCTTTATGAGTGCAGCACTTCATTGAATCTCACCTACCTGTCGCCAAATGCGCAGCAAATGATCGGTGTCCCGGCGTACAAGCTTCTCGGAAGTCGAGCTCTTTGGGAAGAAAGAATACTTCCAGAAGATCTGGCCTCCCTGCGTGAAAAAATTCGCCGATTGGAAACCGATGAAACCGCTTCGAGCATTCACCGCATCATTGATGATCGTGGATTACCCGTTTGGGTCTCTCACAGCTTCCGAAGAGTCCATTGCTACCGTTCCGAAATGATCTGCGGATGTATTGTCCCGCTGCGGAATGAAAAACGAATTCAGGATTTGCAATCTAGTGTTATTGGCAGGTTCATTCACAAGTTGGGCAATCATTTTCAACTTTTAAATCTCGTCATTAATTCCTTGAGGAAGACCCTACCGGAATCGCGTGATACAGAGGTTCTGAAGCAAACCGTTGAGAAGGCCGTCGATCTAACGCGAACCTTTTCAGACTACTCCCAGAGTCCGACCTGGGTTTCGGAAATTAATTTTTTGGAAATTATTAACGCGGCGGCCGTATCGCGAAGGGTATCAGTCGCGGAGAAGGGGATAATCCTTGATCAGAAGGTCGATGAGTCGGTGCGAGGGGTCACGATGAGTGGAGATCCGTATCTGCTCGAGTTAGCGCTTGGTAGCATTCTGGAAAATGCTTTCGAAGCTAGTCAATCAGGCGGCACGGTGGTACTCAAAGCAATGGCTGAGATATCGGATAGCCGTACGTCCATTGTCAGGCTCAGTGTGGTAGACTCTGGTAGTGGAATCGAAACGAATAACCTCGAGAACATCGCGGTCCCATTCTTTACAACCAAGTTAGACCATGATGGTCTTGGGTTGAGTGTGGCTGTGCGTCTTATTGAGATGCATGGCGGCCTTTTGACGGTCAAAAGCAGGCAAGGTCAAGGAACCGAGGTGGCGATAACGCTCCCCGCAGACGGATCCAGGCAATTCGCTGAGCGTTGAAATCCGCACTTTTTAACAAAACCAAAGACCCAGTTTTCAGAGTTTAATATGTATAATGTGCTCATCGTCGAGGATCATGATCGCCTTCGGGAACAGCTTGGTAATTTTTACGAGCAAGAGGGATACAAGGTAACGACGGCCGCGTGTGGAGAGGAGGGTATGGAAAAGCTCGCACGCGAAAAATTTGCCATCGTAGTTTCAGATGTCAAAATGCCCGGTATTGACGGGTTTCAATTGGCGCGCCACATTCGCGAAAAATATCCTGACACGGATGTTATCTTAATTACTGCCTTCGGAAATATAAGACAGGCTGTAGAGGCAATGAAGCTAGGAGCCAGTGAGTATGTCACAAAGCCCTTTCAGCCGGAAGCTATACGGTTGGTGAGCGAGAAGTTGATCGAAAAGAGGCGACTTCTCGAAGAGGTCCGAGAGCTTCGACAGAAGGTAAGGGATGAAAATTATTTAGAAAATATACTTAGCAAGAGCCCCAGAATGCTCAAGGTATTTGATCTGATTCGATCGTTGGCCGAGACGGATTCCGGAGTCATGATCACGGGGGAAACAGGGACCGGGAAAGAATTAGTCGCTCGTGCGATACATAATCTAAGCCGTCGAAAAACCCGGCAATTCGTGGCGATCAATTGTGGAGCCTTTCCCGATACACTTTTGGAAAGTGAGTTGTTCGGATACGAAAAAGGTGCTTTCACGGGGGCCGTGCAAAGCCGTGCCGGCAAAATTGAACTTGCGGATGGAGGAACCCTGTTTCTTGATGAGGTTGAAACTATGGCCGCGCCCATGCAGGTGAAGCTACTTCGGGTTTTACAGGAGCGCGAAGTTGAGCGTCTGGGCGGAAACCGTAAGGTTAAGGTCGATATGCGTGTACTCGCGGCGACAAATGTTGATCTTTCGCTGTGTCTAGCGCAAGGCACGCTGCGCGAAGATTTTTACTATCGAATTAATATCATTCCCATCCAGTTGCCTCCCCTTCGAGACCGGCTGGAGGATCTGCCTTTACTGGTTAATCATATCCTTAGCAGACATCCTGTAGCTCAAGAGAGGAAAATACGCTCAGTCGG
>VBKE01000309.1 GCA_005879605.1 Deltaproteobacteria bacterium | reverse complement strand
CTTAGAATCGTGAGATTGAGTTCTTCATGGAAGCTGTCGGGAGAGATATAACCTTCTTTCCCCGAGGCAAATTTTACTTTGTAATACGGATGGTCGGTTTTGCGACCTACCAGTTCGGTGATTTCGAAAGATTCATTGGGCTCTACGCGAAAAGAAGACGCCTTTGTCGCGACGGCGGATAGAAAGGAAGGGGTCCGGTTGTTGACCGATGCTACCCAATAGGTCCTGCCGACGCGTTCCGCGAGGGCGTCAAGTTGTCTCTCGCTGTAAGAAGAGGCGAACGCCGTAGAGATAGACGCGAAGCAGGCGAGCAGGAAAATCACCCTAGCGTTCCTGCAGAATCTGGAAGAACTATTCTGCCGATTTGCAACATCACGTCTCATAGATAAATCAAAAGTATCGCACAAAAAACCGGGATTCAAACAAGGTGCCGATGAAGCCTTTCTCTTCTATTGGACTCGTTGGATCGGAAAATATTCACCGGTAGTTTGATTGCCTGAGGCGGGAAGATAACTGAAGGCAAAGCGATGAAAAAACAAGGGGCCTGTTCAGACCCCTTGAAAGATTTGGTTGCGGGGCCGGGATTTGAACCCGGGACCTCAAGGTTATGAGCCTTGCGAGCTACCAGACTGCTCCACCCCGCGACAAGTGTTTCAGTCATTCTTCTACCTTGCGCTTAGCGGGGAGTCAAGGTAGGGAGAATGATTATGACCGAAAAGTTTCATGGCCCACTGGTGACCGTTGATATTATCATCGAGCTTCCCAGAGGGATCGTGTTGATCGAAAGAAAAAATCCGCCGCACGGCTGGGCGCTGCCGGGAGGCTTCGTTGATTATGGCGAGAGCATCGAAAGAGCGGCGATGAGGGAAGCCAAGGAAGAAACGTCTCTCGATGTTCGGCTCGTGGAGCAGTTCTACACCTATTCGGATCCCGGCCGCGATCCACGTCACCACACGGTCTCAACGGTGTTCGTCGCTTCTGCCAATGGAGCTCCGTGTGGCGCGGACGATGCAAAAACGGCTGGGGTCTTTGGCGAAAATCAGTTACCGGCGCCAATCGTCTTCGATCACAGCCGAATACTGTCGGATTACTTCCACTTCAAGAGGACTGGCGAGAGACCCAAACCGTAGAAAAACTGACGCTTCGTCGACGGGGCTCAGTTGAGCTTTTTCACTGCTGCGTGAATTCGCTTGCAACCTTTCTCGATATCTTCGAGCGAAGTCGCATAGGAGAAACGAATGTGCTGCTGCGAGCCGAAGTCCTCGCCGGGTACGACTGCTACTTTGGCTTCTTCGAGAAGGTAGTCGGCGACGTCACAGGGGGATCCGAGTTTTTTGCCGTTCCCGGTTTTGCTTAGAAGTGGCGCGATATTCGGGAAAACGTAGAACGCTCCTTGAGGTTTAAGGCAGCGTATCCCTTCGACAGCGTTCAACCGGTCGACGATCACGTCGCGGCGCTTTTGAAACTCACGCACCATTATAGGCACCTCGTCCTGTGATCCCCGGATGGCTTCCAAGGCCGCCGCCTGGGCAATGGAAGTAGCGTTCGACGTGCTCTGGCTCTGGATTTTGGCGGCGGCAGAAATCACGTCAGCCGGACCAATCGCATAACCGATGCGCCAGCCCGTCATTGCGTAAGTTTTTGAAACGCCGTTGATGATGACGGTTCGTTCGCGCAGGGAGGGATTCAGGGCAACTAAATTGTGGACCTGAGAGTTATCATAAATGATTTTCTCGTAGATGTCGTCGGAGACAATCAGGCAATCGTGCTCCTCCAAGACGCGGGCGATCGCGAGCAGTTCGTCCCGATGATAGCTTGCGCCGGTCGGATTACAGGGGCTGTTTAGAACAACCACACGAGTTCGCGGCGTGAGCGCGACTTCAAACTGCTCTAACTTCATGCGAAAACCCGTCGCTTCATTGGTCGAAATAAGCTTTGGAACGCCGCCGGCGAGTAGCGCCATGTCCGAGTAACTGACCCAGTACGGAGCGGGTATGACAACCTCATCTCCAGGTCCGATGACCGCCTGAAAAATATTGTACAGTGAATGCTTTGCCCCGCAGCTGACCAACACATCGTCTTTGCGGTAAACCAAACCGTGCTCACGTTGGTACTTTTGGGTGATCGCTTCCCGCAGCGGTTCGATGCCTTTGACATCCGTGTACTTGGTCATCCCTTTTCGCAGCGCCTCGACGGCGGCCGCTTTGATGTGTTCAGGAGTGTCGAAATCCGGCTCGCCGGCCGAGAAATTGACGACATCGATTCCTTCGGATCGAAGCTTTCCCGCTTTGGCCGCAATCGCCAGCGTTACCGACGGTTTGATCCCTTTGGTTCTTTCCGCGAGTTTTGTCATGCGCGTTATCCTTAGCCATTAAATTTACGTTTGAGGTTCTTCAGAACGTTAGCGGGAACGAGCCCGGAGACATTGCCGCCCAAGCTCACGACTTCTTTGACGAGCCGCGAGCTGGTGTAGAATTCGGACTCGCCGGTCATCATGAAAAAGGTGTCCAGCTTGGGTTTGAGGCGACGGTTCATCATCGCCATCTGAAATTCGTATTCAAAATCCGACACCGCCCGCAGGCCGCGGATAATGACGGTAGCTCCCTTCCGCTCCGCGTAGTCCACCAACAAGCCTTCAAAGGAGTCCGCTTGGACACGATTTTTAAGTCCCTTGAATACCTCCCGGACCATCTGGAGCCGCTCTTCCAGAGTGAACAGACAACCATCTTTACCTGGGTTCGTGGCGATGACAACCATGACGCGATTGAAAACCCGCAACGTGCGCTTCACGAGATCCACGTGTCCGTTCGTAATCGGATCAAACGAGCCGGGATAGATCGCTATGTTGTTATGTGCCATGGCCGGTAGGTCCTCGCTAAATTGGGTTGTCTCGCTCTTTCAATTGGAAAAAAGAGAGCACGGTGTCGCCATAGCGTCGTTGATCACGCAAGATTAGAGAGCCGTAACGTTCTCCCACGGGATCTCGAATGCCGTGCTCGGCGATCAACACGCCCGACTCACGCAAGAGCGCTCCCGCCGCGATAATTTTTAATGTCGCTTCCACGAGCTTTTGTCCATACGGCGGGTCGAGAAAAATCATATCAAAGGTTTCGCCTCGCCTCGCCAGCAGCCGCGCAGCGCGCGTTACCGGCGTGATCCATACTCTGGTTCGATCGACGAGATTGAGCCGCTGTAAATTTTCCCGAATGGCCTCGCCCGATTCGGTTGATGAGTCGACCAAAATCGCTTCTGCTGCGCCACGACTCAGGGCCTCGATCGTTAAATTGCCGGTACCCGCAAAGAGATCCAGCACTTTGATCCCGGAGAGGTCGTGCGGGAGAATGTTAAAAAGCGCTTCTTTGACCCTTGCGGCCGTGGGGCGAACGCCATTTCCTTTGGGCACTTTGAGGCGCCGCCCTCGTGCCTGTCCTCCAATAACGCGCATGCTCGCTCAATAAGTTAGCAGACGGCGCGACTTGCTGATGAGTCGTCAACCGTAGGACGCCACGCATGGAAAATTGTTAGTCTTCCACGCGTAACACGATCTTGCCGAATTGTTTGCCCTCCTCCATCCGCATTTGGGCTGCGGCCGCTTCTCCCAGAGAAAAAACTCGATCGATAATCGGTTTCGTTCGCGTGAACTCGAGGAAGTTTAGTACTTGCCCGAAGTCCTCACGAGTCCCCAAGATCGAGCCAAATATCTTTAGGTGATTCCAAAAAATCCGCCTGACATCGGTCCGTGGATTGGCTCCAGCAGTTGCACCACAGGTGACTAACCGCCCCCCCCTGGCAAGGCACGCGAGACTTTTCATCCAACTCTCGCCACCCACGCAATCTACCACAACATCAACGCCACGCTTGCCGGTCAACCCTCGCACTTCTTTCGGGAAGTCCGCTGTTTTGTAATTGATGCCGAATTGAGCGCCAAGTTGCTTGGCCCTCGCGAGCTTTTCATCGCTGCTGGAAGTGACGATAACCTGGGCACCCATATGGGCGGCGACTTGCAATGCCGCCGAAGCTACTCCGCCGCCGATGCCGAGAATCAGCACATACTCGCCGGGTTTGAGGCCCGCGTTGGTTACCAGCATTCTCCAAACAGTAACGTACACGAAAGGAAACGCCGCCGCTTCTTCGAAAGAGAGATGCCGGGGAATCGGAAAACAGTTCCGTGCCGGCACTCGCACGTACTCGGCGTAGGTGCCGTCCTCTCTTGCCCCCAAGACGCGCAATTCACGGCACAGAAACTCGCGATCGGTGATACAGAATTCACATCGAGCGCAGCCGCTAAGGGGGTAGAGACAAACCCGATCCCTGGTTTTGACGTTTCTCGCCTCTGCTCCGGTTTCGGCGACGACGCCGGCGCCATCTCCTCCCAGGATGTGCGGCAAAGGCACTTCCCTTCCGGTGAGACCGCGCCGGATGCAGATATCGATATGATTCAAAGACGCCGCTTTGAGCTTAACAATCGCTTCCGTCGGAGAAGTAAGTTTAAGCTCCGGTGCATCTTCATATCGTAACCGGTCGGTGCCACCGTGCGCGTGAATGCGAACCGCTCTCAAGGAAATGGCCTCGAAGAATCACTGTTTCGTTAGCAAGATAAAAGGAGGCTGTCAAAGGGGTGATAGATGAAGCCAAGCCAATTCACGCACTCGCATATTGAGTGCTGAAGCGGTTGTCGCATCAAAATTAGGCAGAGAACGAAGTGCCGCAACCACACGTGCCGGTGGCGTTAGGGTTGCTGAATTTGAAACCGCCGCCGTAGATGCCGGAGACGAAGTCAATCACCGTCCCTTTGAGATAGGGAGCACTTGATGCGTCCACGAAAACTTTGAGGCCGTCCCACTCCAAAACGGTATCGTCCGGTTTCCGTTCCTTTTCGAAGTTGAGCTTGTAGGAAAACCCCGAGCAGCCCCCATCGGTTACCAAGACCCGCAACCCGTGCCCTTCAAGTTTATCGCGAGCCAATAAACTCTTGACCTGTTGGACGGCCTTTTCGGTCACTATTAGATCCAGTGCAGCGCTCTTCTCTTGCGGATAATCCATGTTTGTAGCAGTTATTTCTCTTTTTCTTCGGGACCATTACTAGCTTAATGCCAGGATACATCCAAGTCAACACAAAGAATCTGCGGCGCCCTTAAAGTAGGGGCTATTTTTCAAAGAGGGCTTGGACAAACTGAATCGGATCAAACTGTTGTAGATCTTCCACATCTTCACCTACACCGATGTATCGTACCGGCACGCCAAGCTCTTCCTGGATGCCGATGACGACCCCGCCTTTAGCCGTGCCGTCCAACTTTGTTAGTACAATCCCAGTGATGTCCGTTGCCTGCTTGAATACGCGGGCTTGCTGGAGGCCATTTTGTCCGGTGGTGGCATCCAAAACTAGGAGAATCTCGTGGGGAGCGTCAGGTTGCTCCCGGCTGATGACGCGGCGGATTTTTTTCAACTCCTCGATCAGGTGGAGCTTGGTATGAAGACGGCCCGCCGTGTCAATCAGCAGTACGTCAACCCCGCGCCCCCTAGCCGCTTGGAGGCCGTCATACACGACGGCGGATGGGTCGGCGCCGGCACGCTGTTTGACGACATCAACCCCGACTTGTTTGCCCCAGGCTTCGAGTTGTTCGATGGCGGCAGCGCGAAAGGTATCAGCCGCGACCATGAGTACTTTTTTGCCCGCTGAACGGTATTGAGCGGCGATTTTCCCGACGGTTGTCGTTTTCCCAACGCCATTCACACCCAAGAAAACGATCACCCAAGGCCGAGCCGAAAGCGAAGCTTTCCTAGGTGCTGTTGCGGCTGGATCGAGCATCTGAACTATTGCCTGTTGCAATCGCGACGACATCTCTTGGGTCGGGTCTTCAGCACCGCCCGGCGATTGGTTGCGGAGCAAGTTCATCAGCTTTTGTGTTGCCTTTACGCCCACATCTGCCGCAATCAAGTTCTCCTCCATCGCTTCCAAGGATGCCTCGTCCCAACGCCGATTCTGGAACATGTCGCCAATTTTTTGCGCCCAGCTTTCTCGGCTTTTCGTAAGCCCGCTTTTCAGCCGTTGAAAAAAAGAACTGCCTTCCATTGGGCTATTCTGTCAAATTTTTGGGTTGGGAGCGATGGTTCGAAGACGAACCTGGAAGCGAGAAGCGCTAACTCATCCGCACGGAGACGACTTTCGAAATCCCCGGCTCCGCCATCGTGATGCCGTAGAGGACTTCGGCGGCTTGCATCGTCTTCTTGTTGTGAGTGACGAGGACGAATTGGGAAAGTCGGCTCATTTCATTGATCATCTCGTTGAACCGATCGATATTCGCGTCATCCAACGGGGCGTCCACCTCATCGAGGAAGCAAAATGGACTGGGCTTCGTCAAGAAGATGGCGAAGAGGAGACTAACGGCCGTGAGCGCCTTCTCGCCGCCGGATAGCAGCGTGATGGACTGAAGCTTTTTTCCGGGCGGCTGAACGACGATCTCGACACCCGTTTCCAGATAATCAGTTTCATCGGTCAACACCAGCTTAGCCTTGCCACCCCTGAAGAGTCGGGGAAAGATGGACTGAAATTTTTCGTTGATTTCTTCGAAGCTCTCTTTGAAACGGAGCCGGCAGACGCGGTTCAATTTTGTGATGGTCTGTTGCAGATCGGCGATGGATTTCTCCAAATCCTGCTTTTGTTGGTTGATGAACTGAAACCGAGTCGTGAGCTCTTCGTACTCGCCTATGGCCGCCAGGTTGACTTCGCCCATACGCTCCAACCGGCCGCGCAGCTCGTCGATATCGGCGAGCAACTGCTCCCTCGATAGGCTGTTCTCGGAAGATTCGACGTTCAGCTCAGCGCATTCGACATCATACTTTTCTCGAATATTATTGGCCAGATGTTGAAGGTTAAGCCGTTTTTCCGCTAGCGCGAGCTGTAGCCGGGATTTTTCCTCCTGACAGGCCTGCCCGAGAGGACGGAGCTCTTTGATCGACTCCTCGATTTCCGCAAGCCTCATGGAGATGTCTTTGTATCTTTGCCGATCCGCGTGCAAGCGATTTTCCAGTTCTTGCAAATCGGTTCGTCCGAGCTCGAGAGTCCGCTGTGCTTCGACGAGCGAAGTTTCCAGCTCAGCTCTGGCGAGTTGGATATCGGCGATCTGTGCTTGCCGGGAAATGACCTGTCCTGCAGTCTCCTCCTGCAGTCTTAGCCGATTCTCGAGATTCAGGTTCGTGTTCTCTCGCTTTTCACCCAAAGCCGCGTTACGAATCCGCGACTGCGTGACCGCGGTTTCGACAGCTTCTTCAGCCTCCCTGAGTTCGATCAACTCCGTTTGTTTCTCGGTGAGGAATCGCTCTCGCTGGTTTTTCTCCTGTGAACGCGCTTCAACGTTGGCGTGACATTGGCGGATCTCTTCATTGAGCAGGTGGAGAGCCGTGGTAAGATCGCTCTGTTCTTGAATCAAGGCTTGCACGGTTTGCGTTAGACGGGCGAGTTCCTGATCAGCGGACAGTTTTGCATGCTCAAGGCCCACGCGTTCCACTTCGAGCCGATGGATTTCGGCAGCGAAGAGAGATTTCTTGGTTTCCGCCTCCTCCAGCTCTCTCTTGAGCTTGGCGACTTCCACTCTTTCGACCTGAAGTTGAAGGTCAAGCTCGCCGAGAATAGACCGTAGCTCCCTGATGCGCCGCCGCTGGCTAAGAAAGCTTCCTTCCAGCGAAGCCCCGCTCCCGCCAGTGACAATGCCCATCGGATCGATTACTTCTCCATCGGGTGTGACCATCGTGCTATAAAACCCATTTCGGTTCCACAAGGCTATTCCGGCCTTCAGATCTCTGACAACCACAACATCGGACAGCAGATACTCAGCGACGTCGCGGTAGCCGTCTTTGACGCTGATCATTTCCAGCAGAGGCGCGATCACTTCCGCTTCACCCACGGGGAGCGGTTGGTGTTGCCTGCGCGACAATTGGAGCGGGATGAAGCTCCCCCGACCGGACGCCTCCCGTTTGAGGTACTCGATCGCTTCCAATCCTTCTTCGTGGCCTTTCACGATCACATATTGCAGGCGGTCTCCCAAGACGGCGGTCAGCGCTTTTTCATAGGACTCAGGGGCTTCGATAACTTCCGCCACCAACCCATAAATCCCGTTGGGAGATGGTTCCTGCTGCCGTTTCAGCATGATCGCACGGACGCCTTCCTGGCATCCCTCGTAGTTTCTTTGCAGATCCTCGAGTGAAATCAAGCGCGAGCGGCTTTCTTGAATTTGCTCCTTCAGGATATTGATCCTTCGCTCTTGGTCATCTGTAGCTTTACCCAAGCTCTGGATCGACGCGGTCATTTGAGCGGCATCGATGGTGCGTTTCCGCGCTTGCTCGAGGGACGCTTCCAGGGACTTCTTGGTATCGCGTCGCCTCTGCTCGCAAAGCTCCAATGAGTCCGCCGCTGCCGAGTGCTCTTCCTGGCTCCTCGCCAATTCCTTCTCGATCTCCGCGCGTCGTTTTTCTTTTGTCATCGCGTCGTTATTGAGATACGCGATTTGGTTGGCGGACTCGATAAGCGCTTCCTTTTCTTTGTCCAGTTCCGATTGGAGCGACTGAATCTGCGCCTGGAGTTTCTCGAGGTCTTGTTCCTTCTCGCGCAGGAAGGTTTGTTCGAACAGCGAAAGTTGCACGAAGCTTTCTTTGGCTTTGTTCAACTCCTCGATTTCTTGCCCCATGGTCTTTAACTTGTCCTCGAGCTGCGACAGTGCGGCGCGAGCCTCAGTCTCGGTGTGGTTGAGTTGAGAGAGGTCCTTGTTGTAGAAATCGGTTCGCTGTTCTTCCGCTTGGATCTGAACTTTGTGTTGGTAGACCTTTTCCTGCTGAGCGCCGATCTCTTTGTCCGCTTCCATCAGCGAGAGCCGGACCGCTTCGCTCTCTGCTTCTTTCGCAGCCAAAGAAGCGAGATGTTCGGTTAAGTGATTTTCCGCGTCCGCGAGTTGTGTTTCATACGCAATGATTTCTTCGTTTAGAACCCGTCGCTGTAGGGCGGCGCAAGCGAGATCTTTGTCGCGCAACTCTGCTTTCAGCGCGCGGTACCGTTCGGCCTTTTTGGCCTGCAGCTCCATCGTGCGGATTTGGCGCTCAATTTCCCGCACAATGTCGCTTACGCGGAGCAGATTTTGCTGAGTTCGCTCGAGCTTCCGTTCCGCGACCAGCTTGCGACTCTTGTATTTGCTCGTGCCTGCCGCCTCTTCGATAAGCGCCCGGCGTTCCTCCGGCTTGGAGTTGACCAGCTCATCGACGCGTCCTTGCTCGACGATGGAATAGGCTTTGCTGCCGACTCCAGTTCCAAGGAACAATTCGATCACGTCTTTCAAGCGGCAGGGAACTTTATTGATGGCGTAGTCCGATTCACCCGAACGAAAAAGCCGGCGGGTTACCATGATCTCGCTGAAATTGCCGTATTCCGCCGGTCCTCGGCCATCCTCATTGTCGAAGGTTATTGAAACCTCAGCCATTCCAGTTGGTGGCAAAGTATCGCTGCCACTAAATACCACATCCTCCATTTGATGGCCGCGGAGATGACGCGCACTTTGCTCCCCCATAGCCCACCGCAGGGCATCCACGATGTTTGACTTGCCGCATCCGTTTGGTCCGACGATGGCTGTGATTCCCGGGTTAAGCTCAATCAAAGTCTTTTGGGCAAACGACTTAAACCCGATCATTTCGAGACTTTTTAAGCGCATAGCGAAATTCGTTCAGGTAAAATTTGATGTTAAAGTCGTGAAATCTCTGCAACGCAATATTTCACAGCAGGGGAGGAGTGTCAAGCAAAAATGACAATATAAAGGGGAACTATCTAACTCTTGCCACTAGATGTGGGGAAGACGACAATTATAAAACTATTTTTCCAAAAGTTCGGTATTCCAGTAGGAGACATCGACGGAATTGAGGAATGGGATCCATTCCCTGTAGCGGGACAGGCTGAACGTTTCCTGCATAAATGGCGTCCATTTTGGCTTGAAAGGCTTTCGCGCGAGGGCCATAGTCGCCTGCTGTGGCGTCCGGCCTCCCTTGCGGCGATTACATTGATGACAAGAACAGACGACGTTTTCCCAAGTCGAGGTGCCGCCTTGAGAACGGGGAATGACGTGATCGAGATTCAGTTCCTGTCTCGGCAATCTTCGGCCACAGTACTGGCACGTGCATTTGTCTCTCGCGTAAATGTTATATCGGCTAAAGCGAACTTGTCGTTTGGGTACCCGGTCGTAGCCCACCAACAGAATAACACGCGGAACCCGGATCACATGGTTAACCAAGCCAATCGATTCGTCATGGACTGATACGGATAGGTCGCTCCAACTTTCGAAATCAAAGGTCTGATACTGCTCATTCACGGCCTTCGCAATTCCTTGATATAGCAAGACAAAAGCACGGCGGACCGACGTAATGTGGATCGGTAGATAGGAACGGTTGAGAATCAGGACCTTGGTGTTAAGTACCGAATAGGCTGGTATTGTGGCCGAATAATTCATGGAAAGCCTTAAACATCATTTGATGGCTATGAAAATAGCGGGCAGGCGCAAAAATGTCAATTCGAAAACGATTTGATATCGCAAACTGCTTGAAGTGGGAGGCAATTTACTCTATAAAGTGAGTACCAAATGGTCTTTGCGGGATCTCCGATGTTGCCCGGTGACCCGTCTCTCGCCAACTCCACTCTTCTTTCCAAATGTGCGCCCTAAATCGATTTTTATGAAACGAGAAATTTTTATTAACTCCACGCCGCAGGAGAGCCGTATTGCCATTATGGAGGACGGCTTCCTCGCGGAATTCCTCATTGAAAGAAAAGAGGAAAGGGGCATAGCGGGAAATCTCTATAAAGGTAAAGTTGCCCGCGTCTTGCCCGGCATGCAGGCAGCTTTTGTCGAAATCGGTATGGAGAAGGCTGGCTTTCTTCATGCGTCGGACTTCTTTGATATTCCGGAAGATGTTCAACTCATTAACGCGTCTGGAGACGAAGTCGAGTTTGATGAACCTCCCAAACCGCCCCCGTCGGGGCGTCGGCTGCCGTTGGAAAAACGGATCTCCACGGGTGAGCAGATTTTAGTTCAGGTCGCCAAAGATCCTCTTGGAACCAAAGGAGCGCGCATCACGTCACATGTGTCTCTACCCGGGCGTTACATGGTTTTCATGCCCGGGACGAAACATATCGGGATCTCACGACGTATTGAGAGCGACGAAGAGCGTAAACGGCTCAAAGAGATTGCCCAGTCCCTAGGCACAGAGAATGGTGGATTCATTCTGCGTACTGCCTCTGAAGGCCGCAGCAAGAGAGAGATTCAAAGGGACCTCCGTTTCCTCACCAAACTTTGGAAGCGCATCCAACAGAAGGCCGAGACTGTGGCTGCGCCGGCGCTCATTCATCAGGATTTGGATTTGATTACGAGGACTATCCGCGATTTCTTCACGCCCGATACTGAAAGAGTCGTCATTGATTCCGCCAAGGATCATCGCCGCATCGTCGATTTCGTCCGGCAGTTTATGCCGCGACTGAGGTCGAAAATCGTTCTCTATTCCGATAGCGAGCCGTTATTCGATCGCCACGGCATTGAAGAAAAAATCGAGAAGGCGTTGGACCGGCGCGTATGGCTCCGCTCCGGAGGCTATATCATCATCGAACGAACGGAAGCTTTAACGGCGATTGACGTGAATACCGGCCGATTTGTCGGCAAGCGGAATCAAGAAGAGACGATCTTCAAGACCAATCTGGAGGCCGCTCAAGAAGTCGTGCGGCAACTGCGCCTTAGAAATGTCGGCGGGATCATCATCATCGACTTCATCGACATGGAAAAAGAAGCCAACCGCAAAAAGGTCTATGAGGCGCTCAGAGAAGCCTTGAAGAAAGACAAGGCGCGGACGAACATCTTAAAGATTTCCGAGCTCGGGTTGGTAGAAATGACGCGCCAGCGGACGCGAGAAAGCCTGGAGAATCAGCTTCTCAGCCCGTGTCCACACTGCGACGGGCGCGGACGGATCAAATCTTCGGTGACCATTGCCTATGATGTGCTCCGGGCGATCAAGAAACAACAGGCGAATCTGCAGGACGGCAAAAACATCATCGTGCGGCTTCACCCGGACATCGCGAACTTCCTTTATGACGAGAAAAACCACAGTCTGGACAATCTAGAGCGCGAGATCAACCGCAAAATTATCATCAAAGTCAGTCAAGAGCTTCGTCACGAGCAGTACGAGATCACGCCGTCTTAAACTCGGCTCTCAGGGTATGGATGAATGGCCGTGTCCCGACGGGTCTTCCTACAGTTCTTCAGGCATCTTGAGGGGGCGCAGAGAATTAACGCGACGGTCAATTATACTCGGCGCCCGGCAACGGATTTGCGACGGCTTCTTCAAGGGTCGTAGCGCGTTTCCACTCGTTAGCCGGACGGCTTCTGCCGTCCGTGCCGATCTGATCCATGGCGGCGTAGATTTCGATTTTATAACCGTCCGGGTCGTAGAATTCGATGCCGGGATTGCCGCCCGGACCGCGCCGTCCTTCGTAGAAAATTTCGACTCCATTTGAACGAAGGAAGTCGCGGATCTTGAACAGTTCCGAAACGCTCGCCACCTCAAGAGCCATGTGGTCGAACCCGACTTGGCCACGCTTGGGCAGTTGGTTTTTTTCCGTAGCTTGAATCAGAGCGACGGTATGATGGTCCGTTGCGTTGCGGAAAAAAACCATGCCGTTTTCATTCCGGTCAGAGAATTTAAACCCCATGATTTCAGTCCAGAACTTGCTGCTCCGCTCGATATCGCTGACGCTCAACACCACGTGACCGATCTTTTTAATCTTGATGGGGCTTGCCTGTTCTCCCATAGGATTCTCCTTTCGTTTCTCAATAGGTATGGACATGTAAGGACCGTACCGAAAAAACTGCTGGTTGTCTATCACGGAAAGAGAATCAAGGCAAAAAGGAGCAACCGGCAGGTAGGGGCTGAGAAGAAGGCTTATTTACAACGAAACTTGGTTACTAATTTTCGGCCATATTCGCGGACCGATTGCACCGACATGGATCTCCGCTTGAGCATGTCGAGCCGGATCACTTTCCACTGAATGCTCTTCGCCAGCGCGCGGCGTTCGCCTTCGTCTTCCACGTATTTGAGCAAGTCCTCGAGGGTATGGATGTCCTTCAGCAGCTCGGCTTCCGGGGGTAACACGTGAGCATTCTTGAGCACGTGGTAGCCGATGCGGAGATCTTCCGGCACCCAGCTCAAGTCTTCCAACGCCAGCGGCTTTCCCTTGCCGGGAAGATCGTCGAAGGCGCCCGCTCGCTGGGCCTCGCGAATTCGCTCCTCGGCAATTCTCCAAAAATAGCTCACGCCAAACTCTTTTGCGCTCGGTTATCGGCGACGTCTTTGAGTTCTTCGGGCGGCCTGACGTGCCGAAACAGGAGATAGAAGGCAACGTCGTTGATTAATTGTAAACCACCGCCGATGAATAAGGGAAGAGTGAGTGAGACGCTCTGCATCAGATAAGTGGAAAAGGTTGGGCTGATGCCGTAAGGAATAATGCGCGCCAGGCTCGTGACGCCGGCGGCCGAACCCCTTTCATCCGAATTGACCATCGCCATCGTAAAGGACGCGCGCAGCGGGTTGTCCATGTACGCAAAGAAGGAGCGGATCATGAGCAGAGAAGCGGCGATTGCCAAGGTCGGCGCCAAGGGGAGGACGAGATAGATGATCGACGCCAGGCCATGAGAAAACGCCATGGTTCTAACCACGCCGAGACGAAGCGCAATCAGCGGAGCGCTTAGAAAAGACACGGCGGCGAGAAAATAGGAAGCGAAAAAAATCACGCCGAGGGATTTGAGCTGCACGCCGAAGCGGAGGAAGAACCAGTAAGAGACGAGAGCCCCTGCCATGCCAGCGCCGAAATTATCGACGATGGCCAGGAGCGACATTTTGGTTACGAAGATACCCGTGGGTTTGGATATTTTCTTCTCGACTGTGCGCGGTTGGTGCTGCTCCCGGATGGAACTATAAACGAAGAACAATACGACGCTGAAAAGGATCGTCAGGATGAACAGGGGTTTGTATGAAGCGATGGCGCTCCAGTCCCGTGTCTCTTGGAGATATTGCGGGAAGCCGCTGGCAAGGGCGCCGAAGGATCCCATGAGCGCTCCTACGGAGGAGTTGACGGCGAATACTCGGTTGCGGTTCTCCGGAGTGCATTTTTCCGCGAGCAGAGCTTCTTCTACAGGATTGAATGGGCCGCCGCCCTGGCCACCGCCGGCCGATCCTCCCGACCCGACATTGGCGATCGCAACGGCCAGCAAGATGAAGACGAAACCGCTGAAGAACACGTAAATGCAGTTGGAAATAATGGTTAGTACCGCCAGCAGCATCAAAATGTTTCTTCGCCCAAAGCGATCGGAGAGATAACCCCAAACGGCCGTCAGCACCGCGCCGCTCAAATACGCTACAGAAAAGATTATCCCTATGGTCACCGTCGAGTAGCCCAGCTGGTCTAAATAGATGGCGAAGACAACGTTCAGAGAGGAAAAGGCAAAGGAACGAATGCCGCGCGAAGCCATGAGCAGTTTGGCGTCTCTGTGAAGGTCGCGAAACATAGCGGGCGTTATCTCGTTGCGGGTTGGAGTTCGGAAGGTTGTTCTTCCGGCGGTCTTACGTTGCGAAATAGACCATAAAAAGCGCAGTCGCTGACGAGCTGTAGAAAACCGCCCAGGAAAATTGGCACGTTCAATGAGAAGGATTGCATCAGGTACGCCGCGAGCGTCGGGCTAACCGCCATGGGGACTTGCCGGGACAAGGTCGTGATGCCAGCGGCCGATCCCCGTTCTTCAGGCTTCACGACTCCCATGATGAACGAACTTCGCAAAGGGTTATCGAGGTAAGCCAGGAAAGAACGGCTGATGGTTATCGCCGCGGCCACAGTAAACGTAGGCGCGAGAGGAAGGATGATGTTGAGAAGCGACGCCGCGCCATGAGAAAAAGCCATAGTCCTGACCACTCCAATGTGACGGGCGATCATAGGCGCGGCCAGAAACGATAAAGCAGCGAGAAAATAGGAAAGGAAAAACATGAATCCCAAGGATTTCAACTCCACCCCAAAGCGAAGAAAAAACCAATAGGACATGAGCGGTCCGACCAATCCTGAGCCGAGATTATCAATCAGGCCCAAGAGCGATATTTTTGTTACAAGCATTCCTCCCTGTTTGGAGATCTTTGTTTCACGTTTCTGCGGGACATGATGCTCGATGATGCTTGCGTACGCGAAAATGAGGCCGACACTGAGCAGAATCGTCAGGGCGAATAAGGGCTTGTAAGACAGAATAGGCTGCCATCCCCATCGCTCTTGCAGATATTGCGGCAGACCGGCAACCAGCGCGCCGAGCGACCCCATAATCGATCCAGCGAAGGCGTTGGTGGAAAAGATTCGGTTTCGATTCTCGGCGGTGCATTTCTCCGCGAGTAGCGCTTGCTCCACGGGATTAAAGGGACCGCCACCCTGTCCGCCTCCGCCGGTTCCACCGGCGCCCACATTGGAGATCATGACAGCAGAGAAGATAAAGAACAGTTGGCTAAACAACACATAAATTGTATTGGATACGATCGTAAGAGCCGCGAGCAGGATGAGAATTTTTTTTCGCCCATAACGATCTGAAAGAAACCCCCACACGGCTGTCAGTACCGCGCTGCTGGCGAACGCAGTTGAGATCACCAGACCGACCGTCATGGTCGAATAACCGAGTTGATTAAGATAAATGGCGAAGATGATGTTCAGATAGGAAAAGGCGAAGGCCCTGACTCCTCGCGAGGCCGTCAGCACAAGCACGTCCCGTTGCAGGTTCTCACTTATGAACTTCATCGGCTCTGTGTTGTCCGATACCTTTCGCGTTCGAGATCCAGCTCGGTGTTGATCCCGATGGCGTGCAAGGCGTCATTGGCCTCTTCGAGCGTGGCGCTCCCGCGCACGGCCTGGGCGGGCCGTGAAAGGGTTTCGTACAACGCCGTGGTCGATAGAAAGAAGGTGAGCGCCGTCAGCGGCGTCAGCTTTACACTTCTCTGGCCGCTGCGGATTTTGCTCTCGCCCCACGCGCCGTGAAAACATTGCACCGGGATGGCGCTCGCCTCAGTGGGAACTGTTTTGATAACTTCTTCGAGCTCCGCCGCTACCTTTCGCGTAAGCGACCACGCGCCTAGCAACGCTCCGGCTGCCGCCAGCTTGTTCAGTGCCAGCTCAATTTCATCCACTGTCAGTTCGCCGTCGCTGCCGTAGCCGAAAACGCCCCACAGTGTTCGGTGGCGGCGTCTTTCGATTTCGGCAAATGCCGCGAGCATAATCGCATCCGCGAGCGGGCTGCGGAGGCCGGGTTCTCCGCCTTGAGCCAGCGAGTCGCCGCCCACGTCGAGCCCTACGAGGAGGTCGGCCTCGAATTCCTTTAACGCTATTTCTAATCCCTCGACCGCACCTTTGACGCCGCCATTGATGTCGACCAGCAGAATTTCTTGGCCAAGCGCCGCGGCCATTTTCGATTCGGCGAAAAATACCCCGGTATGGGTTTGGCTTTGCGGGTTCGCCATCCAGGCATAGGGATGGAGAACGCGGACGTTTTCCACTTCGCTTAGCATGCGCGGGCCGGGTAGCGGATCGATTACCGAACGTTCCCATGACAGGCCGCCGAGAATAAATTCGACGTCGCAGAATTCCAGAAACCTTCCCACGGCCAATGCGCCGACAACGTCGCCGCCGCCGCCCACGCCGATTACCAAGGCGCGAGCCGACGATTTGATCTGGTCTTCGAGAGACTGCGGGGAAAAGTTCATCAAGGAAGGTGAGTATCCTGTCCGGGCACGGGATTCGCGATGGCCTCGTCTAGGGATTTGGCGCCGCACCACTCGCTGGGCGGCCGAACGCGGCCATCGCTCCCGACTTGATCGACTCCCCAGTAAATCTCCACGCTGTGGTTATCGGGATCGCGAAACTCAACGGCAATCTGGCAGCCGGCCCGGCGGCGTCCTTCGAAGTCGATCTTCACGTTATTCGTGCGCAAGCGGTCGCGCGCGCGGATCACCTCGGCGAGGGTCGGAACCTCGAAGGCAAAATGATGGAGTTCTTTGTTGCCGGCTTGTTCTTCGGCAGCGCCGACCAGAGCCAGACAATGATGATCAGTATGACAGCGTAGAAAGACCATGCCGCCCGGCATCATCTCTTCGGGATAAACGTCGGAAACCTTGAAGCCGAGAATCTGAGTGTAAAAAGCCGTCGAGCGTTCCAGATCGCGTACCCGCAATACTATGTGACCGAGCTTGGTGATGTGGAAATCCATGCCATTTGGAGGCGTCATGCTTTTGAGCTTTTCGACATTCACTGTCATGCTGATTCCTCTTTTCCCCTGTAATAATTTCCCGTTCTATAACACTTCCCGTCGCATTCTGCACACGCAGGCTGGCGCAGTTTCGAGTTTCGGGTTTTGAGTTACGAGTCGAACCCAATGCAAAGCGAAAACCGCGAAAAGACAAGCTTGTCGCCTAAGCAGGGGATCGTGGCAGGTGAAAAAGGCTCGTCTCCGGCCATCAGGGGTTTGGCCCCGCTGGCATGAGACCGTGGGACTGCAAAAACTCGATAACGAATTCATCGAAGCCGGCGGGATCTTCAATGCAGCAGGCGTGGCCGGTCTTGAGCAGCATCCTATGGACGGCACCGGGGATTAATGAGGCAGTTCGTTTGCCGGCAGCGAGAGAGTTGTCGTATTCGCCGTTGATGACCAAGGTCGGCACCTTCATCGATTCAAGTCGCGGGGTCATGTCCGTTCCCCCGCGCGCACGGAAAATTTGCCCGATAGATTCACCGTTGAGCCAAGGATCTCTTTCGACAAAGGTCTTGAGCAGATATTTTCCTAACTTTGTTTCGGGAAAATCCGGTGCGACCAATTCTTTAAGATGCTGAATGTGATATTTTTCGACGCCAATTTCGGTGTAGCCGTGGATACGGTCGTCGATGCTGCCGGCGCCGCCGCTGTTGCCGCCAACCAGGATCAAAGCCTTGAACATCTCCGGATGATCGAGGCCGAGCAGAAGCGCCATGCCCGAGCCCACGCTCACGCCGCCGAGAATCGCTTCTTTGATGTCTTCGTCGCGGCACACGCCCAAGACGTCGCCCGCCATGTCTTTGAGGCTGAACGGTGTCGTCGGTTTGTCCGAACGTCCGTAGCCCCGAATATCCACGGCGATGACTTTGAAGTAAGTCGAGAAATGAGCGATCTGGTACATCCAGAGATTATGGTCAAAGGGATTGGCATGGACCATTACAAATGGAAATCCTTCACCGGAGACTTCGTAATAGATTTTAATGCTGTTGGCTGTGCTGTAGGGCATGGCTGTTAGCTGTTCAAAATGTTCAAGCCGTTGAGAACTTGCCGAAACCTCTTTGTCTGTTTGAACGACTTGAACGATTTGAGCGGTTTGAACTTCTTTAGCCGGCTCTGCGCGGGCGTTCTTGCATGAGGTTTTCCTTCACCTCGTCGAGTTTCATTACGTCAGAATACTTATGATGCAGGTCAAATAGATTGACCTTATGTGAGAGGGGACTGCGGTCGAATACGCACTCTTCAACGAGCGACACATGATAACCTAAGGAGTAGCCGTCAACGCAGCTCGCGCGCACGCAGCCGCTGGTGCTCTCGCCGCAGACAATCAGGCTGTCGATGCCTTGCTGCGTGAGGTGAGCGACGAGCGGCGTGCCGAAAAAGCCGCTGGCTCGCTCCTTAAATATGATTACGTCGCCGGCCTCCGGCTTGAACTCCTCGCGGATCTCGAACGCTTTAGGGTCGATTTTCACGCGTTCTCGGTTGGTGGCGGTGACCGTATCGGGCTTTGCTTCCTTGCGCGTCTCGCTTGTGGTGTAGAAGATGGGAATTTTCAACGAGCGAGCGAGAGCAAATAACTCCTGCGTCGGTCTTATGGCTTCGTAGGCGTAGATGCCGCATGAGCTCTTGTGATCCTTGACCAGCTCGTGCGGCTGTTTCGGGCCGCCTTCATAGACGAGATTATAGAGGTCGATGGCCAGTAGCGCGGGTCTCTGGCCGATATAGGTCTCTCGGTGATAGGGCTTGTAGGTCTCGAGGATGTCCGGGGTTACGATATCCTTCCAGCAGTGATCTTCAAATTTGGCTACTGACATGGTGTCCTCCTTGAGTTAGAGGCTAGTGAAAAACTCTCCGTCGCTTTTCGTCGTCAAACTCTTTCGACCTGCTTATCGTACCGTTGCAGGTAAAGTCAATCTGTCTATTGGCGACAACATTTCATTTGACCCATCGGGATTCGAGCGGCGCCAGGTCTCCCTTGATGAGGGCTGATCGCTGCAAAATTCCGGACGGAGAAAAATTTCCGCTAACGGCCCGGCGGAACGTACAGCGCATCGACATAACCGGTCGCTTCGACCTCACGCACGAAGCGGGGATCGACGAACTGCTGCGGCCGCGTGGTTCGGGGCGGCGGGAGTGCGCTCCGAAAGCATGGTGAGGACCATCTGTATTCCCTCCTCGCTCAGCGTTGGTTTGGGGAGCGTGCGTCTGAGTCCTTGCTGGCTGTAGTTGATCTCGATGATCTCGGCATCCGTGAGTCGCATGCGCCGAGTAATGATACGCATGCTTTCCGGTTTGTTGGTCCTGATAAAGTGAATCCCTTCGACGAATGCTTTGATGGCGCGGCGACAAATCTCGGTTTGGCGCTCCATGAAAGTCGTCTGCGCCACTAAGGTCGCGCCCAAAAATCGGAGCGGCTCGTTCGTCAGATCGAGCAGGATGGGAAACTAATTGTGACGTTTGGCACATTACCTTCCATTCCGTTGTTTGCAGAGCTAGCTGTTATCCGTTACTGTCTCCGTTTAATTACACGAATTATTTAAGCACAGAGGCAGTTTCGGAGTTATTGTTGGCATCCATAGCGGAGAAAGTAAGTAGTGGAAATCTCGCCACGGTCGACAAGAAGATCGCCTTTGCGGCGCTCCATCACCGTGACTTTCGCTACTATTTCGTCGGCACCATGCTGGCCATGATGGCCGATAATATCGAGCACGTCATCAGCTATTGGCTCCTCTATCAGAAATTTCACTCGCCGGTGCTCGCCGGCTTCGCGGTGCTGGTGCACTGGACGCCGTTCCTGTTGTTCTCGGTGTACTTCGGCGCGATGGCCGATCGCTACGACTGCCGCAAGGTCATTCAGGTCGCGCAGATCATGTACATGAGCGTCTCGGCAACCTGGGCGATCCTGTTCTACACGGATACGATTCAGCTCTGGCATGCTTGCGTATTGTTGGTGATTCACGGCATGGCCGGCGTGCTTTGGGGACCGGGCAGCCAACTTTTGATTCACGACATCGTCGGTACAGAGCAGTTGCAGAGCGCGATAAGGCTCAACTCTACGAGCCGACAATTGGGACTTCTTTTCGGCCCGGCGGTCGGTGGCGGACTGATGCTGTTATTAAGTCCGTTCATGGGACTCGTTGTGAATGCTCTCATTTACTTGCCTTTAACGATCTGGCTTCTCATGGTGCCCTACACCGGTCATAGCCGCGAAGGCCCGGCTCCGGCCAGACGAGCGATCCGTTGGGGTGATGCTCTCCAGGTCCTTCGAGAAGTGTCCGGGAATCGGCCGATTGTTACGATGATCGTGTTGGGCGGTTGTGTATCATTTTTCGTCGGCACCGCATTCCAGGCGACCATGCCGGAGTTTGCTCATGACCTGGGAACCGGAAAAGCCGATTTCGCATACAGCGCCTTGCTGGGTGCCAATGCCGCCGGCGCGGTGGTCGGCGGGTTTTTGCTGGAGGGCAGGGGGTGGTTGCCGCCGAGTGTCAAGCCCGCCATCATCAGCGCGATCCTGTGGTGCGTCGTCATCACGGCATTCGCGCTTTCCTATAATTATTATGTGTCTCTAGCGCTGCTTTTCATTGCCGGCGTGTTGAACCTGATCTTTTTTTCCATGGCTCAGACGATTGTGCAGGTGTTGGCGCCGCCGCAGCTTCGCGGGCGCCTGATCGGATTGTTCTCAATGTCGAGCATGGGGCTCAAGGCCTTTAGCGGCGTAACCGTCGGCGTGCTCGGCGGATTGATCGGCGTGCACTGGTCGCTCGCATTGAGCGCGATGGTGCTGCTCGCTATCACGATCGCATTGTTCGCCTTCACAATTCCCGGACAACAGCGGGAAGAGTATAGCTAGATTAAAGCGCGGCTTTGCCTTGGCTCAGCGTCTTCCTCGACCGACCGAAAGTCCTCGTCCTTGAGAGCGCGATAGCTATCCAGCAGTAGTTGTCGCTCTGCGTCCGATATTCCCAGTTGCGGGCGGCGAACGGTCGCGCTCCTGATAAGCCCTTCATGCTGGAGAATGATCTTTATCCGCGCCACGGCTTCCACGATAGGCTCGCCGAAGACGAGCTCCTTGAGAGACTCGAGCTCGCGCTGAATCGCCAGAGCTCGCTCAAAGTCGGCGGCGCGGCCGGCGAGATCGATGGCCGCCCATTTTTCCGTGGCGACGTTCGCTACCCCGATGAGAGCGCCGCTGGCGCCGGACCGGTAACTTTCGGCGACGAAGCGGTCGTTGCCGGTGAGCACTTCCATCGCGGCGTTTTCGCGCTCGAGCTGTTTGACCGTCTCGGTGAAAAGATTGACATCGAAAGAGGCTTCTTTGAATGCCACGACTTTCTCCAGTCGTGCGATGCGGCAGATGGTTTCAACGTCATACCAATAGCTTTTGACAGGCACCTGGAAAAGTACCAGTGGCAAATGGGTTTCGCGCGCCACATCCTCGAAGAAACGGACCTTGAGATCGCCGCCGACTTTTCCCCAGGCGAAGAGCAGCGGCGGGAAGATCATGACGGCATCGACGGGTAGCTTCTCCAAGTCGCGCACCAGGGCGATGGCTTCGCTCGTCGATTGCGGCGCGATGGTCGCGATGTGAACACGGCCTGACTTGCGCGCAACATTGCCGACGATCGCATAAACTTTTCGCTTTTCCTCCACACTCAGCACCGGTCCTTCGCCGATGCGCGCGCAAGAAACGAGTCCGGCCAATCCGCCGAGCGAGGTAAAATGGGCCGTGAGCCGTTCAAGACTTTCCAGATCCAAAGCGCCTGCTTCGTCGAAGGGGGTGACGTGAGGGATGAAGAGACCGCGAAAGGGTGAAGGGTTGCTTGTCATTCTTTCCTCCGTCATATAACGGTTGCATTAACCAATTTGTATTTCTCTCGGCATTAGTAGAACAGAAGCCGAGGGGCGTCAAGCCGACGAAACTGCTTTGATGATGGCGAATAGAATTTCATGCCGCGACATAGCCGCCCTGATGGCGTCGGATCGATGGTATGCCGTGTTGGACATTCGTGAGCGCGGCGAGTTCAACGAATGCCAGATCAGCAATGCCACGTCTTTGCCGCGCAGTCAGCTCGAGTTTCGGATCGGCGAGTTGGTGCCAAATCAAAAAATTCCTCTGGTCGTATACGATGAAGGGGGAGAGCGCGCTGAATTGGCGGCTGCGACATTGGCAAATGTTGGCTATTCCGATGTCTGCGTGCTTGAAGGCGGATTGGCTGCATGGAAGCGGGAAGCTCTTCCGATCGTGAGCGGTGTCAACGTTCCCAGCAAGGCTTTCGGCGAGAGGGTTCACAAGGAGCGAAGCCTTCCGGAGGTCACCCCTGAGGAGCTAAAGAGCTGGCAAATAGAGGGAAAAGATTTAGCCATTCTGGATGTGAGAACTCCCGAAGAGTATGGGCGCTTTTGTATTCCCGGTGGCATTAACGTTCCCGGGGGCGATCTCATCCTATGGGCGAACGCGCTCAGGCAAAAACCGGAGACGACGGTGATCGTCAACTGCGCGGGCCGTACGCGCAGCATTATCGGAACCGCGGTGCTCCGCCGCCTCGGCATAACTAATGTTCGAGCTCTCAAAAACGGGACGATGGGTTGGGTGCTGGCGGGTTTTGAATTGGAGTCCAAGCCGGCGCAAGCGGCTCCAACAGCGCCAGCGGAAAGCGCTGCCAAGGCGAACGAACTAGCGCGACTGATCGCCGAAGCTGAATGCATTACTTGGATTTCTGTCGATGAGCTTCTGAAAATTTTAAATAGGGGCCAAGAATCTGGAGTGACCTATCTGATCGATGTCCGCGCCGAGAAAGAATATCAAGCGGGCCACATTCATGGATCGCTGCATGTTCCGGGCGGACAGGCAGTCCAGCGCGCGGATGATTTTATCGCTGTAAGACACGGAAAGATCATTTTCATTAGTAATGAATCGGCGCGCGCCGTGATGGCCGCCTACTGGTATCGGCAGATGGGATTTCGCAATGTCTCCGTCTTGCAGGGTGGGCTACACGCGTGGGCGGAAAGCGGGCAGCCGCTCGTCTACGGTGCTTCGCGCTCGGAGCCACTGGGGTTTGAAACCGCCAGCAGCATGGCGCGATTGATCGATGCAGGGGAGCTGCACAAGAGATTACAAAGCTCTTCTATATTGATTCTGGACGTTGGTACGAGCCTTGAGTTCGGAGCAGCTCACGTCCCAGGCGCCCGATGGATTTCCCGCGGCTGGATTGAGCTCAAATTGCCGGAGCGGTTTCCCGACCGAGGTCAGTCGATCATTGTGACGTGCCCCGATGGTCGAAATTCCGTGTTCGCTGCACTGGCGCTCACCAAGCTCGGTTACACAGAGGTTTTCGTTTTAGACGGCGGTGTGCAGGCCTGGCTCGCAACGGGTTATCCGACGGGAAAGGGGCCGGATTCTTCTCTGGCGGAGCCGAACGACGTGGTTCTTTCGCCGTCGGTCAGAGGCAGCAAGGAAGATATGAAGCGTTATCTGGAGTGGGAAATTAAATTGGAGCGCTAACTTTGCGCGTCGCGCCTTAACCACTCAGCAGTTGTCGTACTTGGGGCTGGCGAAAATCTTGGCGGTTTTCGTCCCAACGTCGAAGCGCAGACGGGGCATGTCGGCCAAGTCCTTCCCGTAAACATGAATCTCCACGGTATCGCGATTTGATACATTGTTCATTTCATGGATGTCGTCGTCGGGTGGCACTAAGCAGGAAACCATTCCCGCCGTGTTCTTCAAAACGGCAGTGACTTCGAGATCGGCATAATCCGGTTTCGAGCCGTCGTCCCGCCTGCGAAAGCGCGTCTCCTGAATTTCGTTCTGGACAACGCCAACCAATCCCCAGGTGTCATGATTGTGAGCCTTCGCGTTATCGCCCGGACCCCAGACGACCGCCGTCACGTTGAATTGGGGCGCACGGTGGAGCATGTAGCGGCCGTAGGCGGTCGCGCCGCGCTTCTTGAACTTCGGCTCGATACAATCAGGTTGCCTTAGAAGCATGGCCAGTAAGGATTTTGCTTCGGCGACGATTTTCGCGGGCGAGCTTTCTTCAAGGATAATACGATCCATATCCCGGATGAAACTCTGTAGCGAGTATCCGTCAGCCATATTCGCAAATCACTTTCCGCGGACAGTGAGCACCGGACAGTGCGCCGTTGAAATGACTTGGTTGGCAACGCTTCCCATGAGGAGCTTGGAAAGGCCAGTCCGGCCGTGCGTTCCAATGACTATCAAGTTTGCTCTTCGGCTCTTGGCAGATCTCACGATCTGCTCGTGAGCCGTACCACGGAGCAAAAGACTTTTGGCGTTGACCTTTAACTTTCGTAGTTTCTCCATGAGCTTTTTCATAGAGGGTTCGGCCTCTTGCTTGGTCGTCTCCTCCAGTTTCATGTAGAGTTCCGCCCCACCCATATCCTCTCCTGCAACATAGGGTGTCACCGGCTCGATCACATGCAGCACCAATAGTTCGGCACGATTTTGCTTGGCCAGAGCGACGGCTTCGTCGAGGGCGCGAGCCGAAGCTTTGGAGTAATCCGTAGCGTGGAGAATCTTGCTAAAGTGTTTCGCCATTCGCTTCCTCCCCCTGGAAGTGCCTGATTACGCCGATGCCTGAGCTGCGGTTGCAGCCGTAGAAATTCCTGCCGGGATCTTGGCCAAGTCGAGATTGTAGAGCTTGCAGACGTTGGCCGCGAGCACCTTTGTTTGGGTCTCGAGAGGGAGATGGCCGAGGTCTCGCTGAATGATCTTGAGCGAATTAGGCCAGGTCGAATTCGGATGCGGGAAATCATTGGACCACATGACATTGTTCTGGCCCCACCATTCCAGGTTGTGACCACAGACCGAATCGTTGAAGAAGCAGGAATAAACCTGATCGCGGACGAACTCGCTCGGGTCTTTCGTGATGGGCGGAGGGTTCACGCCGCGAAAACGGCGATAATAGTAATCCCACTGCTGAACCATGAATGGCAGCCAGCCGCATTCATTCTCGACCGTCACGATCTTGAGCTTCGGGTATCTTTCCAGCACGCCGTAAAAGATCAATTCAAAAAGAGCGCTGGCTATGTCGTGCAATTTCAGGTTCACACTGCCGCGGTAACGCTCGACTCCTTTTCTCTCCTTATCCTTATTGTAGCTGTGGCCCGTCAAAATGTGCAGGCTTACGGGCGCATCCAGGTCCGCCGCCGCTGCCCAGAATTTATCATAGTGGCTCGAATAAAAAGGAAGATCCGGATGTGGCGCCTGCCAGATAATGGCGCCTTTAAGTCCGGCCTTGTGGCAGCGCTCCAGCTCTTTAATGCCGACATCTACGTTATAGACAGGGATGGCTGGAATACCGATCAGCCGATTCGTGTCGACGCTGCAGTATTCGATCAACCAATCGTTGTAGACGCGGAAACAGGCCTCCTGCATTCCAGCATCGTCGAGGGCGAAAAGATCCAGCATCAAGGTCGGGTAGAGCACCTCGGCGCTCAGGCCGTCTTTTTCCATCTCGTTGATCCGCGCGCGCGGATCCCAACCGCCGGCATGGTGTTGGAAGCCTTCGCCGACCTTGTGCGGAGGAAACAATGGAGCTGTCTCATGATAATGTTCCGGCACTCCTTTTTTCCACAGATCCACCGGCTCCATTACGTGGGAGTCTGATGAGATGATGACGCCATTGATGCCTTGGCCATGTCCATTTCCTGCAGCCATGTTTTTTTCCTCCTTATCGGGGTTTATCGGATTTTAACTTCTACGTGTTGCACCTTAGTCGATGGGAGGCGGGCCTGTCAATTAGGAGCCGCAGAAGTTGGCGCTTAATTTCAACGTTTGATCTTGCGCCACAACGAAGCTAACCAGGGTTGTTGTTGCCTGGGTAAACCGGCCGGTCGATAGTAGTGTGTGATCTCGACGAAACCTGCGGCCGTGACCAACTCACGCCAACGTTCCAAATTGTAGAAAACGCCGTAGCGCCCGCCGCTCCAGCCTTCTTCGTTCGCGCCGCGCGGATTGGAGCTGAAGAGCACGCCGTTCCACTTGAGTGTTGCCCAGAGTTCTTTCAACACGCGAGGCAATTCCTGACTCGGAACATGGAAAAGGGCGGCGTTTGCGAAGATGCCGTCGAAATGCTCCGCGGGAAGTTTGAGCTGGAGAAAGTCTTGCTGCCAAACTTCACAGCTACTGTAGTTGCGCGCCAACTCGACAAAACGCTCTGCTCCTTCGAGTCCGATTGCTTCGTATCCCAATTCTTTGAAAGCCTTGAGGTCCCGTCCGGGCCCACAGCCGAAGTCGAGAATTCGAAAAGGTCCCTCGCCGACGAGATGCTCAATCAGCGCGTTGCGATTCTGACTGACGTCGTGATCTTTTGTGCCTTGCCAAAAACTTTCGGCATCTTGGTTGTAGTGATGTAAAGTGACGGAGGAAGTTTGGGCGAGTTCTTCTGGGGTGAGCAGTAAATTGCGTTTTGGCATGCCAGGAGGCGATCGGCCAATTGCCGCATCAGCTTGAATACAGATAATGGCAAGACGCTCCCTCAGATTCAACATGATGCTGAAACTGGCAACGATCGGGAGCATCTACACTCAACAGTCCTTTGTGGAGAAAATTAGACGAGGGGTACAGCAGATGATACTATACTGAACAGGCCACTTACCGGAGGTAACCAATGAAGATCGACAGCATCGACCATGTCGTTTTAACGGTTAAAGACATGAGCGCGACCTGTGAGTTCTACTCGAAGGTGCTGGGGATGGAGATCGTCACCTTTGGCGAAGGTAGGAAAGCTCTGTCCTTTGGATCACAAAAGATCAACCTGCAACAAGTTGGCCGCGAGAACACTTTAGTGGCGGATAAACCGACACCGGGATCGGCCGACATTTGCTTCGTCACTTCGCTGTCCTTAGGCGATGTTATGACCCACCTGAATTCTTGCGGGGTGAAACTGATCGGGGGCCCAGTGGAAAGAAATGGAGCAAGAGGACTTATGATGTCAGTGTATTTTCGTGACCCCGATATGAATCTGATCGAAGTCTCCAACTACACCCTCACCTAAGAGCGCGAGCGAAAACGCGCGACATATTTAGATAGGAGTGGTCGCGGCCGTTCCATACAATTTGCGTTGGGTGGACTTCAGAGTGTCGGGAACCAGCTTGTCAACGACTGTAGGACCTACGCTTTGATCCCCTTGCGATCGAGAAACTCTTTGAATCCTTCGCGTGGGTGATTTGATTTCAACGAAGTCGCCCTGGCGGCTCTTTCATTATCGAAGCGCTCGCGCCAGGGCATGCCGATGTCCTCGTGCAGCAGGCGTTTGATGCCCTGGACCATGCGCGAATCGTTTTCGCTGACGAGTTGGGCCATTTTAATTGCCGTGTCGCGCAGTTGAGCGGAGGGTACCACTTGATTGAGCAAGCCGATCCGTTCCGCCTCATCTGCTTTCACTACTCGTCCCGTGTACAGCAATTCTTTTGCTTTGCCCATGCCGACAAGTAGGGGCAACGACCAGGTGGAGTTCACGCGACCGTACCTCGCCGCTAAGAAGCGAAATTCTGTAAGTTCACAACCGATCCGAATATCGAGCATCGAGGCCAGCATGGCTCCAGCTCCATAAGCTAAGCCATTAATCGCGCCGATAATCGGTTTCCTGAACGTCGCGATGTGCCAGTTGGCTTGGCTGCGAAATTCCGAGCGTGCCGCCAAATCTTCGGTGGTCATGCCGACCATTTGAATAATATCGCCGCCGCTAGAGAACGCCCGTGGTCCTGCTCCGGTCAGAATAACCGCGCGCACGTCATCATCGCTCTCGATTGTCGTCAGCTCTTCATCGAGATCGGATGCCAGCTCGTAGTTCATGGCATTGAGTTTTTCAGGTCGATTCAAAGTGATCAGAGCGATTTTGTCGATTCGCTCGGTCAAAATATTTTCGTAGCTCATTATTTCTCTCCTACTGGGCGCGGTCTCAGGTTTAAAGCTTGTTCGTGACTTGCACTTCTGGATTCATCAGTTTGAGTGGTTTGCCGTCCATAAAATTCAAGATGTTCTCCATCGCCTGTTCGTAGCGCTCGCGCAGAACTTCGACGGTCGCGTAGCCTCTATGGGAGAGCAGGATAGCATTGTCGAAGCGGCGCAACGGATGGTCCATCGGCAGCGGCTCGGTGTCAAAAACGTCTAGCCCTACGCCGCCGAGATGACCTCTTTGTAATGCACTGATCAGCGCCTGCTCCGAAACGAGCGGACCCCGTGAGGTGTTTACCAGCAGCGCTCCGGGTTTCATCATCGCCAGCTCCTTTGCGTCGATCATGCCGCGCGTGTTTTGGTTTAAGGGGACGTGGAGCGTGACGATGTCGGATTCCTTCAAGAGCGTCTCCATCGGCACGCACTCCGCGCCAACCTCACCGGCTTGTTCGTTGGTCAGAGTCCGTGAATAGGCGAGAACTCGTGTGTTGAATACTTTCATGATCCCCGCGACTTCTTTGCCGATTCTGCCGAAGCCGAGAACGCCGACGGTTTTCCCTTCAAGGAGCTGGCCCGCAACCGGCGGCCAACTCTCTTCGCGCATGCGCCGATCCACCTGGGAGATTTTTCTCATGAGCGCCAAGATCAATCCAATAGTGAGCTCCTTGGTGGATGTGCCATTATCGGCTGCGGTTCCGGCCACGGCGATGCCACGGCGCGTGGCGAAAGCGAGATCGATATGTCTACTGGTTCGACCTGTTTGAGAAATAAACTTCAAATTCGGTAAGACGCTAAGCTCTTTCTCGTTGAAGTAAGTGCGCTCGCGCATGAGCAGAATGCCATCAGCCCCGCCAAGTTTTTGCGCAATTTTCTTCGGTGTATCCAATCGCTCGCGCAGTATCGTCACATCGGCGCGCGCTTTAAGTTTTTCATAAGCAGGGACGCTCCTCGCCATGTCTTCGAAGTCGTCCAAGACTACGACCTTGAATTTGTCAGTGCTCGTATCGCTCATAAGGTGGCCGTAACCTCGATTTCGATTAATTTGCCCTCAGAGGAGTAACCGTCCACGTGAAAGTATTCCATCTGCGGTATGTTAGCTTTGACTTGTTTTTGAAAGAGTCCTTTGAGTGTGTCAAATTTTTGGCTGCGATGAAGAAGGAAAGACGCTTTGACCGCGCGGTCCCACGAACCGCCGGCGTCTTTCAGAGAACCTTCGATCCGCGGCAAGATATCCACCATCTGGTCTTCGAGCGTCGGCAATACCGCAGTCACGCCGGAAAGAAAAACCACTGAATCATAAATGAGATAACGCAATGGCGTTATGGGTGGCTCGTACTCTTTGAGTTGTTTTTGAGCGTGGGCATTTGCAGGCCGCATAGCCAAGAGATCGATTGCCACTCGCGCATCGGAATCAAAATGGACGGGAGAGATGAAGCTCGAACTAGCGGATCGCGCCTTGCCGGAGAGAATCTTCACGCGCTCGGCGCTACCGTGGTCGCGGTTTTCTCTATCCCGGCCCCAAAGTCTCGTGCGAACCGTATTGTCGAGCGATAGCCCCAATCCTTTAAGTTCATCGTCAAGGCGCTGGAAGAGGTCGCGAGCTTCATCTGCCGCTGACTTTGCAGTTCTTCCTTCAGCGGATAATGACACAAACTCTCTTCCAAGCCATTGAAAGACTTTTTTGCGCATTGCGCATCCCTCCCGGAGGTACGACGCTGATCCTATCTCAGCGACATTTAGGGATCAACGCGAGCGGCCGACGAAAGCTAGGAAACCAGAAGACGATGTTGATGGGAAGTCCTCTAGCTGAAAAATGCCATTATCCAGTCCCACATGATGTCCCACAGCGATCGTTTGAGGATTCTTTTCGCAAGAAAACTGATAATGACAACTGAAATCGAAACAACAACAAGAAAAAAACCGAGCTCACTCACGACTAGGGCATAAGCTATTTAAAGCTCACCCTTATCACTCGATCATCATCTTCTTTAGGGCTGCCGCGGCCGTCGCGGTTGCTCGTCAGCATATACAAATTTCCGTCCGGGCCTTCGACGATATCTCGCAAACGGCCGAACTGCCGGTAGAATAAACGCTCCTGGATTACAGCCTTGCGTGGATCGTTGGAATCGATGACAACGCGGTAGAGAGTTTGGCCTCTGAGGCCCGTGAAAAGGAGAGAGCCGGACCAGGGTCCCCGCGTTGCAAAAGTTGCACCGGTGGGAGCCCAGGTTTCGCTGGTGCCGCTTTGAATAGTGGGTGAGATCATTCCTTCTTTTGTTTCATCGCCACGGATTGCCGGCCAACCGTAATTCTTCCCCGGCTCGATGTAATTTAACTCGTCGCGGCAGCAGCCTTGAAATCCGCTTGGTCCATGTTCGGTTGAATACAGTCGCTTCGTTCCCGGCTGCCACGCGAGGCCTTGCGGATTGCGATGTCCGTAAGAGTAGACATACGAGTTGGGAAAAGGATTATCCGTTGGGATAGAGCCATCCGAATTGATCCGAAGAATCTTGCCGTTCAGTGACGAAAGATTCTGCGCAAACTTCGTAGTCTGGGCGTCTCCGGTCGTCCAATAGAGTTTCCCGTCGGGACCGAACTTGAGCCGTCCGCCGTCATGGTTGTGGGCGCCGGCAACATTGTCGATGAGGATTTTATCTAAAGTGCCTTTGCCGGTTTTCGGGTCCTCACGCAGGCGAGCAAGGCGGTTTTGCGGCTTGCCGTCGGTCGTTCGATAGGTATAGGCAACGTAAACGAAGCGATTCTTGCTGAATTGGGGATCCAGAGCCAATCCCATGAGACCCGACTCGCCAAGCGCGGCAGCTTCTAATTGTGCCCAGGGTTGGACTTGCAGTTGACCATGTTCAATAATTCGGATGCGACCGGGTCGCTCGGTGATGAAGATTCGCTCGTCGGGCGCGAAGTCGATGGCCCACGGCGTGTCCAGACCACGAACGAGCGTTTCCGTGCCGAGGGTCGGCTGGTTCTGCGCAAGGCCGGTCCGGGTCGGGGCGCAGACGACGAAACTGAAGAGTATCAGCAGTAACCGAAATGCTCTCGCCATCGCCAAAGCGCTGGCTTTGCTTCCTCGTTAGAGGAAAACGCCAACGTCCTTATCTCGTGGTGCAACAGATCATTTCCGGCGATTTCGGCGCAGCAGTGAGGTACGTATCCCAGACGCTTCGGAGATCACCGGAGTAGGGGTAGCGAATACCGTTTTCTTCGAGGATCTTACCGGTTGTCTGTAATAGCTCTGTGCGGTTAAAAACCATCGTCTCGTGCGTCATCACTCCCGACTTGCCGAATTTCAGCGTGATTTGATTATCGTGGTTGTCACGAATGAGTTCCACTAAATGGCGCAGATTCTTAATATGCACACCGTTGATTTCACTAATCACCGCGCGATTGGGATCGTCGTATCCTTTAGTAATTCGATCGGGAAAGGCCGGCGATGCGACCACCACGAGCTCTTCACCTTCGAAAGCCGGTTTGTCATAGCGCCGCGTGAGCAATGGACTCGGCCGGTCGCCGAGCGATACGGGTCTCTGGTTGCCGAGCCGATCAAGGTAGTCCTGCGTGGCCTGCGAAAAGACTAAGGGCCCCAAAATGAAATATTTCGGTTGAGCGCTCAACAGGTATGGGACGACCAACTCACGCTGTGATCGAACGGGCAGTTTGATCTGTACCTCGCTACCGTTACGGAACACGGTCAATGGAACGACTCCGTCCTTGGCGAATTTTTGTACCAGGTAGGCTGCTGAAACCCGCAGGTCGTAGCGGACAGCGACTTTTCCATCGCTATCAATCGGCGTGCCGCCAATTTGGGTGATGACATCCCACTCTTTGAGCGGGTAATCCGGATCTTTGCGGTAAGGCTCCGCCACCATGATCCCGTTGACCCCTCGCGGCAGTCCGAGCCTTCGTCGGAGCGCATCGTTCTCCACTGTTTGTGTTAGATCGAACATTTGCGGCTTGCCGTCATAGACACCATCGGCGATGTCCGCGAGGAACAGACGGATTTCTTCCACCGGGATTAGATAGCCGATGTTTTGCGCGTTTTGAATCAAACTGAACACGAGACCTACGAGTTTGCCATTGGAGACGGCGGGACCGCCGCTGTTCCCGAAATTGAGCGCCGCATCCACCTGAATGCGTAATCCGCTAGCCTGATAGTAATAGTCCGTGTATTCGATGCGCGAAACGATTCCTTGGGTCACCGAGAGTTCCGTGCCTCCGGTAGGGTAACCGTAAACATTCACCGAATCTTTGACGCGGGGCAATTCATCAGCAAAGAAAAGCGTCCCACGCTTGTCGAAAAAGGATTCATCATCGAGTTTCAAAACCGCCAGATCCATTGATGGAGTCATCGCTTCGACGCGTGCTGAAATAAGATCGGCGGATTGATTGGGTTGAACGTAGATCTGACTGGCGTACCGCACGACATGGGCATTGGTAAGAATACGTTTGCCGTCAATCACGACACCAGAGCCTTTAACTTGTTGAGGGCTGTTCTTTGCCCACGGTCGCAGCAAATCGGGCGTATGATGAACCGCATGAATTTTGACGACTAAGTCACGAATGGCATCTTGGGCATGAAGCGATGATGCCTGGAACGAGACTAAACAGACGAAAAACAATCCCACAATGTTTCGACGCATGTTTTCTCCTTGTTTCGAAGCCCTAAGCACAACGGCGGCTATTATATACGAAAATCCCTTTTAGAGGTAAGTGTTCCAATTTGATGGTCCGCCTTTGACCAATTTGCAGTCGGTACTTCCATGATTGCACTAGAAAGCAACCCGACTGCTGAAAAAAACTTGACAGCTGAATGGGTCGGGCATATCCCTGGTCATAAGGAAAGTTTCTAGTTCCAGGTTTCGGGTTTAGCTCGATCTTTCGATGAACTGAGGATCGAACTCGCGACCCAAGGACGTGAAAACAAAGGAGGTAATGATGTGGTATTTGGTTCTTCGGCGACCTGTAAAACCCCGTGAAGAATGGACGGTGAGTCTGGACCAGCATCTGGTTTGGATGAAACAGCAGCATGAATCCGGAACGATTCTCTTCTCAGGTCCCACGACTGATCGGAAATTCGGTGTTTATGTGATACGTGCCAATTCCAAGAACGAGGCCGAGAAAATCGCGGCCCGTGATCCATATACCGCAGCGGGATTCTGTGCCTTCGATCTCTTCGAATGGGAAGTTCACCAGATCATGGGCGTGGGCCCGTTCACGGCGGCGGAACTGCGCGGCCACAAATAACTTTTCAGCTCAAACGCGTGCTCATTCGAGGGGTTTTTATGCGGTTCGGAACGCGTACGATGAGCGAGCTCTTCGTTCTGTTTGCATCGCTTCTCGCCTTATCGGAAATCGCCGGAGCGCAGCCCGATTTGAAGAGACAATGGGAGACCACCGTTGAGGCCGCGAAGAAGGAAGGCGAAGTCGTTATCTACGGACCCCATAATCCAATCTACCAGCAGCTCTGGGCGGTGTTTCAGAAAAACTTCCCGGAAATAAAATTTACCTTCGTCCCGGGCAAAGGGGCGGAGCATGTCCAACGGCTCGTTGCCGAGAGACGCGCGGGCAAATATCTGGCGGACCTCGTCATGGGCGGATCGTCGACGTATGCCTCGTTCGCGCCGGGAACCATGGAACCGTTGAAGCCGTTGCTGCTGTTGCCGGAAGTCAACGATCCGTCCGCATGGTGGGATAGAAAACTACATTTCGCCGACCCGCAGAACCAAGCTGCGATTATCATCTCGGGCGAGGTCGGCACGAGGCGGGGTTCGTATAATACCAAACTGGTCGATCCGAAGGAGATCCAATCGTGGTGGGATCTGCTCCAGCCGAAATGGAAAGGGAAGCTTGGCAGCTTCGATCCAAGAGTTGCCGGAGGCGGAGGGGAGACGTTTCTCTTTTTTTACTACACGCCGGCTCTGGGAACTAAGTTTATCACTCGGATCCTGACTGAGACCGACATTCTGTTGACGCGCGACCTGCAACAGGGGACGGATTGGCTGGCGCAGGGAAAGATTCTCTTTTATATCGGCAGCGGGCAGCCGATTATGAAGGCAAAGAAGCAAGGCCTGCCCGTCGATTTGCTGCCGCATCCGTTGAAAGAAGGCGAGGTCATGGGCGGCGGTTCTTGCTGCATGGCGGTCATGACCAAGGCGCCGCATCCCAACGCGGCGAAGCTCTTTGTGAATTGGGTTCTATCGCGCGAAGGGCAAACCGCCTGGCAGAAATATGCGGAGGTAAACTCGCTACGGTTGGATATACCGAAAGATGACCTTGCCTCTGAGGATGTGCCGCAGAAAGGCGTGAGCTACTTCATGATCAACTCCTACAAATACAATGACCCGGCTAGGCGGAAAGCGCTGCAACAGGTCGTCGAGGAAGCACTCAAAAAGGCAGGCAAGGCGAAATAAAGTCGTCGTCATATGATTCAAGGAGAAGCGATGCCAACGATCGGTTTGATTGGTCTCGGCAATGCCGGACGACCTATTGCAGAACGCATTGTAGCGAAGGGATATTCCCTGGCGGTTTACGATCTCAATCCCGGCGCGGTGGAGCGTTTGGCACGGCTGGGCGCGCACAGAGTAAATTCAGCGAGAGAAGCGGTTCGTGACATAACGCTCACGGTTCTTCCGTCATCTGCCGAAGTCCGGCAAGCCGTTTTTGGCAAGTACGGCGCGCTGTCAGCGATAAATTCCAGTGTGACATTCATCGATCTGAGTGGGACGGATCCCGATTGTGCGCGAGACGTAGAAAATCGGCTGGGAGAAAAGCA
>VBKE01000140.1 GCA_005879605.1 Deltaproteobacteria bacterium | reverse complement strand
CGTCTTCATTCGCTCATACGTCGCATCATGATACGCCAGAAGCAACTCCGCTGAGGCGCGAAAGGCTCGCACTTGCTCGCGCGTGTGAGTGGCCGACCGCCCAAAGTCCGCCGGCTCGGGCGGCATGCCAAAACGAGCGGCCCAACCGTCTCCGATCCAAAGCTGCTCCCGGCCGGCTAGACGCGATACGTTGCTGTCCATGACTCGACTGAGCCGCCAGGCAAGCCAGCCGATGGACGGATGCGGCTCCTGGATGAGCTCCGTCATGGTGAGGTCAGCCACCGTGCGGTGCAGGGATTCGTAAACTCGCGTGAACGCGTCTACCAAAATGCCAGTCTCTATCATTGCCAACCACCTTTCTGCTACTTAGCACTGAGGGCTCGGCCCTCAATAACGGTGAATAACATCACATGACCTCAGGATGCGTCGAAACGTCAAGTTGACGCGCGGGCCGCATGGCCGAGCTTCTTTTTCGATGCCATGCTTCCAATAGTGCTGGGTCTCACCCTTCATCAAAAGAAGGCTGGCGGAAGCAAGTTTCAGGCGAACAGGCTTCAAAGCCTTGTCGCTCTTGTGCTTTAAAATGAAGGTCCGCTCTTCCCCTAAACTTAAAGAACCAAGAATCGGTCTCTCGCCAAGCTCCGGTTCGTCGTCGCCGTGCAGCCCCATGCTGTCCCGGTGGTCGCGGTAATAATTGAGCAGGACGCTGTTGAAGCCCGTGCGAGCGACCGCTTCAACCCGCCTCTTGATGTCCAGTAACGCCCGCGTCCAGGGTAACGGGCTCAAGTTAATGCCCGAATATGTGTAGTTCATCCCCACATCACCGTGCCACGCAATCAGACGAGGCTGCGGGTAAGTTCTGCCCCAAACAACAATCTTCTCTGCTCGCCAAGGAACTTCATCAATCAGGTGACGCATAACGGCATGCGCGGTGTCTGCAAGCGGGAGATGACGCAAGTAGTATACCTCAGCGTCTTGCATGGGAATATGTTCGAGCACCTCGTGCGCCGAAAATAGGTCTGCGGTCATGTTCACTCTATTCTCAGTACCCGATAGCCGAGATAGCCGCTCAGTTTTTCGGTATCAGAAGTTGCAGTTGGTGACCATCGGGGTCGTGGAAATAAATGCAATGTGGATCACCGTCGCGGCCGTGGACTTCGATGCCGGCGTTTTCCAATGTTGACTTGACGCGCTGGTAGTCGCCCGACATGAGCTGCAGCGCCATGTGATTGACTTCGCTGCCGCCGTGAATTTCCGCGCCGTCTTTGGCTTCGAATAATGCCAGGCCCTGATTGCCGCATTTGAGAAAACATTGCCAGGATCGCTCATGGTCCACTTCCATGCCGAGAAAATCGACATAGAACTTCTTCGCGCGGGCGAGGTCCTTGACGTGGAAAACCACGTGGTCGATGCCGGTAACTTTGAAGGGGGACGTCATGTTCACCTCCTATTTGGAACCGTTTTTTTGAGTGACCGGAATAAACCCCTCGTTCAATCTCTGCGGATCTAATTCCCCGCTTCTGGCAGTGCAGAACTAATCCGGTACGTAAGCACGTCATTCCCGAATGCTTCTATCGGGAATCCAGACGATTCTGGGACTGGACCCCACGATAAAAACTTTCGGGGGTGACACCCTGGGGACAAATTCGCATAAATCTTTTTGATACCCCGCAGCGTGTTGCGAGCGCCCCTCAATCCACTACGGCGATGGCCTGAATTTCGACCATCATCTCGGGCCGCGCCAGTTCCTTGATGCCGATCAGCGCGCTGGCTGGATAGCGGCCTTCTTGGAAAAATTCTTTGCGGAGTTGTGTGAAACGCGTGCCGTTGGCCATGTCGGTAATGAACACGGTCATGGTGACGATGTCGTCCAGCTTGCCGCCGGCTTTTTCCAAGGTTTGCCGAATGCGTTCGAAGCTCAGCCGCACCTGCGCGTCGAAATCGCCGGCGTAGCTCTTGCCGGCTTGATCCTGGAACGCTCCGTAACCAGCCAAATAGATCGTCGTGCCGCCGCTAACTTTAACGGCGGGTGAGTAGGCGCGCTCGCTCTGGCGCGCATCGCCCGGTAGAAAGTCTCGCTTTGCCATGATTACCTTCTCCTGTTTAAGTGGTCGTCCGGGTTTATTGTGAAAGGTATTCACCACGGAGACACAGAGTTCGCAGAGGGTTTATTTACGATGATATCTTCATTCGATTTTCTCTGCGCCCTCCGCGCCTCTGCGGTTAGCCACACGGAAGCCTGAAGGCTCTATTTAAAGAACAGCTTCTGATACTCTTGGGTCTTGTCCGCAAATCCCTTTTGGTCGAAATCCTCTGCCTCCACCGCTTGTATCTTGTCGGCGTCCGCAAGCGGCGGACGGATTCCCTTGCGGTTGACGAACTCACCCATCTTGGCCAGGATTCTCATGCTTTCATCGCCGAGGAAAAAATCGATAAATGCCTTACCGCCATTCGGATGCTGAGCTCTGTTGCTGAGCGCGAGATACTGGCCGATGCTCAACATCTTGCCGAGCCGGACCCAATCCACCGGCGCGCCTTTCTCGCCGTAGGTGACGACATACCGTACGAGGCTGATGGCGATGGGCGTCTCGCCAGAAAAGGTTTCGTCGCGCCCAGGTCGCGGACGAACTTGTCCGCCTTTTCTCTGCCCATGATCTTGTACAGGCTCCCGAGCCATTGGATCGTGGTCGTGTGCTGTGTCGGGTCGGGCATCACTAATTTTCCCTTGTACTTGGGGCTCAAGAGATCTTCGAGAGATTTGGGCGCGTCTGACGGTTTGATCTCTCCCCTGTTGTAGATGATGCCAATGGGTGTGTTGCGATAAATGGGGCCGAGGTCGGGATCGATCACGTCCTTGGGAAATGCGCTGGCCGATGGCGAGATGTATTTGGCAAAGAGGCCCTCCTTCTTCATGACGTAGATCGCGCCGCTGTTGTTCACCATCACGTCGAAGGCGGGTTTGCCGGCGCGCACTTCAGCCAACGCGCGATCCATCACCTTAGTTGCTGATGCGCGCCAGTATTCCACCGTAAGACCGGTTTTTTTGTTGAACGCCTCAATGATCGGCTCGACGGTGTTGGATTCCAGGGAACCGTAAGCGATGATCTTGCCACTTTCCTTTTTAGCAAGGTCAATGAGTTTTGCGTCTTGGGCGGCGACGGGTGAAGCCGGGAGTACATGAGCCAGTAGCAAGCTGCTCAAAAAAATTGCGACCTGCGCGAAGAGCCGAAACGGAGTGTTGGAGTATGGGAGTGTCAGAGTTCTGGGTGTTAATTTCATCATTCCATTACTCCATCACTCCGCTACTGCAGTGCTTATTACACATGGATCAGGTTCAACGCATTGTCTTCGAGAATGAGCTTTCTCTGCTTCGGTGAGATATCCGGCCGTTCCCGAATGCCTTTTACCGTGTTGGGAAACGTGGAATCGAAGTGCGGGTAGTCCGTAGCCATCACGACGTGAGTCTCGCCGACTTCCGCGAGCGCCAAGGGCAGCCACTTCTCGTCCGCTTCGCAACTGATGTAGCAGTTCCGTTTCACGTATTCGGACGGAAGCATGCTTAACTGCGGGCACATGCCGTGGTCTTTGATCACTTCATAATCGTCATCCATGCGGTGCATCCAGTACACCAGGAACTCCGCCGTGACCTCGAAGAATGCGACTTTGAGACGGGGAAATTTTTCAAAGACGCCGCCGAGAACCATGGCGACGAGCGGCGCCACGCAATTGAGTGGCCGGCCGAGAATATGCATGGGGAAAAAGTGAGTTTGACGGTTGATCAACGTGCCGGCGTCGCCAAGCGTGCTCGGGTGGCAGAAAAGCGGAATGTCGAGCTCCTGCGCGGCTTCGTAGAAGGGAAAAAAGACCGGATCGTCCATCTGTTTGTCCTTCGTGTAGCTAACCAAGTGCGCGGCTTTGGCTCCCAGCTCCGTGACGCAGCGCCTAAGCTCGTTGGGCATTTCCTCCGGGCAGCCGGCGGGCATCATCGCTACCGGGAAGAGTTTGTCGCGATAACCGGCTACCAGCTTATGCACCCAGTTGTTGTAGCAGCGGCTAACTGCGGCACCGAGCGCGCCCGGATTTTGCGACGCCATTTCAATCTGAGTCGGGAAAATCATTTGCAGGTCTACGTCTTCGCGGGCGTTGTCCTTCATGCGGTATTCCATATCGTAGCCGCCCTGCTGCCAGCGCATGACTTCGTTGCCGCGCCGGTTCGCCTCGGGATTATAAAAAACCTGATGGGTGATCGGTTTTTTGAAGTTGGCGTTGGCCACCGGATCTTCCATCGGCGACAGATCATGCTCGAACTTCGAGTAAAAATATTTGCCATCGCCGATGCGCTTGGGTGTGTACTTCGCGAAGGGCTCGGGTAGTCGATAGATCTCGTCCAACAACCAGCCGTCGCGAAGGTGGGAGTCCAGATCAATAATGGCCATAAGAGATCCTTTCTCAGATTCTGCCGTGCCGCGAAAAGGATCGTAGGGACGGCGCTAAGGATACGAGAAAAAGCGCAGCTTGTTACCTTACCCGCTCCAAGTCGGAGGCTAGTACACGGAGCGGAGTAACGTCAAGCCGCTCACGCTACCCCTCCGCAAGAGACTGCGTCGCAATGCGCTGGCCGTCATTGACTGATGCAAATCTCCCCTAGCCCCTCTTTCAACGAGGGGCGGCACGATGGGGCCATGAGGAGTTAAGAACTTCTTTTAAGAAAATTCCCCCTTTTTAGAAACTTTTTCAAAGAGGGGAATTCCGGATCTTCACAGTCGAGGGGGAGAATGAAATCGAATCGAGTCGGCAACGGGTACGCCGCGAACCTTGGGATCAATTCGACTCCGCAGCCTGAAACAGCTTCGAATACTGCTCCCAGGACGCGGGCGGGACTTGGGCTGTCTTGAGATTCTCCTCGACGTGTTGGATCTGCTTCATGCCGATGAGCGCCGTGGTCGCTCCCGGTGTTGATCGGACGAACTGAAGGGCTCTTTGCCCGTCCGTTTCCAGGCCCCCAAAGGTATCGCCGATGATGGACGGAAGGTTGCGAGTAAGCTGTCCTTGAAGAACCGACGCGCTGCACATGACGGTAATTCCCAGGGCCTGCGCCGCCACGAGTACGGTGACCTCTTCCCCTTGGATTTTTTGGTTTGTCAGTGACAAGGCCTCTGTCATGCCGAGATTCAGCGGCAGCTGGATGACCTTGAAGTGATGGTTTTCGCCACCTGCTTTCATCGCCAACTCCACGACGTCGGCGAGCGACAAGTAATCCTTGGCCGTCGGCGCGTTGCGATAAGCGTTCCAGGTCGCGGTGCCGTAGACAGCGATCTTCCCTGCCGAGACGGCACCCTCCAACGCTTCGAAAGCCCGAAGCAATCGCTCATTGAATTCTTCGCGCGCGATTTTTCCTAGCTGCATTTCAGGATTGTGAACGTAGTAGACGTCGACACGTTCCAAATCTAGGTTCCGCAGGCTGCAATCCAGCTGGTTGAGGAGATACTTCGGAGTCATGCAGTGGCACCCTGCGACCACATCGGAGAACTGCGCGATGCCGGGTTTGACAAAAGTTTCGTCGAAGTAGCTCCGAATATCTTTGGGAGGTTCGCTATCGTACGGGATAAAGCCGCCCTTGGTTGCGACGACGACTTCATCCCGTTCGAAGCCCTTGGTCGCCAGCTCTTTTAAAGCTGTGCCGATGGAACGCTCGCTTCTCTGGAAGCGATAATTGATGGCGCTATCGATGACGTTGCAGCCCGACTCGACGGCGCGGACCACCGCGGCGTGGTAGAGCCGATCCGTTTCGGCGTCGTGATTACCCAAATAGGTGCCGATCCCAATCGAAGAGAGCCAGAGTCCCTGGGACTGATGAAAATGCCCCGATGGAATCTTCCCTTCGAAACGGTTGCGATAACGGTCCGTGCCTTCTTTTGTCGCCGATCCTGGAAGTTTCATTTTGTACCACCTCTGCCTCTACCCGCGAGCAGACCATCTAACCCGAGTGTCCTGCCGGGATTCGAGAGAACAATGACAATGAGCGAAACGATAAATGTTTGTTGCTGCGCCAATGGCGCGCCGCCGCGCGGTATGCCGACTCCGAGAAGATAGTTGACGATCAAAAACAGTCCAACGACCGCGGCGAAGCGCGTGAGTAGGCCGAGAACCAGACACGCGCCGACGGCAATCTCGCCGATCATCACCAGATAACCGAAAAGTTCGTGGTGCGGGACGACGTAACCCTGGAGAAAATGTTTGTACCAGGGATATATGTCGAGGCTGGGAATGTCACCGATTTGGCGCCCGATCCAATCTCCTTTCGGGAAATCCCGCAAAAATTTTCTGATTCCTTGCTGGAGCAAGTAGTAGCCGATGTAGATCCGCAGTATGGCGATATACCAAAGGTAGGTCCGTTCTTTGAGATTCATTTTTCCTCCCGGGTGACAGAGTGCTGGCCGATCCCCGTGGTCGTTCGTGAGAGGATCGTTGCGGCGCTAAAAACGACCGTACGCGATATCTCTAACATAGCTCTGACAACGGCCAACGATCAAGCATCCAAGGTCTCGCCCAACCCGGAAAAGAAATGAATCGTCACACTGGCAACGGAAAATGGCCGTTGACAAGAGCGCGCGCTGGGATTAAGAATCGCCTTCAATTGTGGAAGGAAAGCTCTGAGTCAAGGACTACGATAGACGGAGGTAGTTGATGCAGCTTCTGCAAGCAATGATTCTATTTTTCGTCGTGACTCTTTTTTCAACGCCAACCGCGCGCGGTCAAAACACGGCCGAGGGCGGGCTTAAAGCGGAAATCATCGGCGTGAGTGTTTCCGACAATCGCCGGCCGGTAGTCACTTTCAAGATCGGCGACTCGAAAGGAAAACCCCTCGACCTCGACGATCTGGATCCGAACAGCGTGAAGTTTACAATTGCCGTGCTTAAAACAGGCAAGGACGGCGAAAAGGATTATCACAACTATATCCTCAACAAGGTTACGGGCAAGGATTATGTCTACAAAAGCGAAACGAAAAAACCGGTTATTCTGGAGACCATGCAGCCCGACTCCGACCAGGGCGGTAGTTTCGCGCACGTGCGTCCCGGCGTGTATGCTTACACCTTCAAGACCACGCTGCCGGCCAATTTCGATCGGCGCGCAACCCACGTGGTGGGCGGTCAGTTGACGCGCGGTGATCGCCGATACGCCGCGAATCTACTTTTTGAATTCGTCCCGGCCGGCGGGAAGGTTCAAGCCCGGCGCGAGTTGGCGGAGACCGCGACGTGCAACAACTGTCACGATCCCATGCGCGCGCACCGGGGCACGGCGCGGGAGACCGGCTATTGCGCGCTTTGCCACACCGCGCAGCTCTTCGACCCCGAGACAGGCGAGAATCTGGACTTCAAATATCTCGTCCACAAGCTCCATCGCGGCAAATATCTTCCGAGCGTGAAGACGGGTAGACCCTATATAACCGTGGGGTTGAACCAACGCGTGGCCGATTTTTCCACCATCGTGTCGCCGCAATCGGTTGTGACCGAGACGATTCCCAAGGAATATAGAAATTGCGCCGCGTGCCATGCCAATCCAAAAGCGAGTGACTGGAAGACTTTGCCTTCGAGCGCCGGCTGCGTCTCTTGTCACGATAATGTCGACCTTAGGACCGGAAAAAACCACGGTCCCGGGCCGGCGCTCGAAGGGACTTGTGTTAACTGTCACCAACCGGAGGGGCCTGAGTTTGGGCCGTCGATCATCGGCGCCCACACGTTCCCTGGCAATTCAATCCAGCTACCCGGGACCGTTTTCGACATCTTAAAAATCGAAGGCGGAAAGCCCGGCAGCAATCCGGTGGTCACCTTTAGCCTGAAGGACAAAAAAGGCGAGCCGCTTAACGCTTCACAGATGAATAACCTCTCTCTCGTGGTTGCCTGGCCGACGGTGGACTACAAAACCGCCATCACTGAGGATGCGAGAAAAGCGCAGCCCTTGGGCAATGGGGTGCACAGTTACAAATTCACCTACACCATTCCCGCCGACGCAACGGGCTCCGGGGCCGTTGGCGTTCAAGGTTACAGGCTTTTCGATATCAAACGGCCCAACGGCACCATTGAAGAAAAAGGCCAACGGAACGCCGGGTTCAATAGCGTTAAATATTTTCCGATTACCGATCGGGAGGCGGTTCCGAGGAGGAAAGCGGTCAAGATCGACAATTGCAACGTTTGCCACTTGAAGTTACAGCCGCACGGCGAACAGCGCAACAACACCGAATTTTGCGTCATGTGCCATAACGCGTCCCACACGGATGAAGATAAGAGAAAAACGGCCAAAGGACCCATACCGCCGGAGAGCGTTCATTACAAGCGACTCATCCACAGAATCCATACGGGCAGGAATCTCGGCGAACCTTTTATTGTTTATGGGGGGCCCGCCGCGAAGCCTGTGCCGATAGATCTTGGTGAGATTCGCTTCCCCGGGGATCGAAGGAATTGTCTCAAATGCCATGAGAAGGGCGCCAATGAACTGCCGCTGCCCGCCGGCGTTCTTGCGACATCGATCCCGCAAGCCGATGGTGCCGCAAAATTACTCACGCCGATTATGAGCGCCTGTATCGGCTGCCATACCAACGAACCGGCGAAAGCTCACATGGAGGCGCAAGTGGCGGCGGTCGGCAGAGAAAGCTGTGTCGTCTGCCACGGCGTGAATCGGGAATTCTCCGTGGAGAAAGTGCACCGGAGATAGACGCCGAAGAGAAAAGCTTCCGGAAACTTCTGGATGGACCCAAGCCGGTCTTGGCCAAAGACATTCTGACTCCACCACTCCCT
>VBKE01000139.1 GCA_005879605.1 Deltaproteobacteria bacterium | reverse complement strand
CTGGAGTGGGAGCAGTCCGAACGCTTTGGGAACTCTGGGAACCAGATGGACCAGAGCGCGATATCGATCCGGCTTGTCCCAAGGTCCCGCCGCCGGGAGCGAATCCCATAGATCCTCGAAACCCCTGACCTTGAGCCTGGCTGGTTCCAAAGAGAAGAACCAGGAGAATCAAAAGCAACCTTCGCGGCTTCATAAGACCTCCCGTTTACGTTCGATCATAGGAGCCTTGACGGACACAAGTCAACCCCCTACCCAATGCTTAAGCCGCGCTGGCGCGCGATAGACTTCCAAAGCATGCGTTCAGAGCTCGTAAGAGAGAAAAGCAATCGAGCTTCGTTGAAATCGAAACAGACTTCATTGCTGATTCGATTTGCTGACAAACATGGCATCATCCCACCGAATGTAGCCGGGCGGATTGCCGTGCTTGGATCGCACTTCGAGCCATTCTCCCACGGATCGCACTACGTCGATCTTCGTTCCTTTGCTGATTTTCGAAAGAACGCGACCTGACGTCGAGGGTCCCTCATAAACCGACGTGGGGCGAATTGTTTCATAGGTTCCCGGCTCGGCGGCTCGCCGCGACGACGCGGTAGCAGACGGAGAAGAAATCGTATCCGAGTTTGGCGGACTCTTCGATGGGGTGGGGGCCCGGCTTGAGGCCAAGCGATCAATTTCTCGATTCGCTATGCTTAAACGTTGCTGCGCAACGGACAGATCTTTTTTGCTCTCGTCAAGCTTTGCTTTTAGACTCGACAGCTCCTTGTCGTTTTCACTCAATTGTTGCCGCGCCTCCGCCAGCTGCTTTTCCAATCCTTGAATCTTTTGTTCTCTATCTTTAATACCTTGCTCCTTTTGTTGAAGCTCGGTCGACTTTTGCTGGAGGACCAGCTGTGACTCGCTCCGCTCCTGATGGCCACCGATCATGTAAATTCCTAATGCAAAGACCGCGACTCCGGCAACTAAGATCAACTTCGATTTCATCGAGATCTGGTATGTTTTCGACGGAACCTCTGTTACCGGCGATTCATCCTGCCGATCTGGCCATTGAGGAGCGGACGACGAGCTGAGATCAGCTTTGCAGTAGGGGCATTTGGCGGAATCTTCCGGAATGCTGTTGGCGCAGTGCGGACAGAGCCAAGTGCGGGAAGCAATCTTTGCTACCAAAGCCCTCCCGTCTTTAGCGCAGAAGTTAATGCTATCCGCATATTCCGCGGAGCATTCCGGACACTGTTTCATGGGAGCATTCTGAATCGAATGGCCCCATTGCGTCAAGAGCGACGTTCGCCAAACACGTGTCACAAGTGACCAATCCTTCGCGAGATCGCAGCTTGCCCCAAGGTTTCCCCTGAGCTATAGAACCCTGGGAGGAGAATAAACGATGGCCTTAATCATCAGTGAACCGCAAACCAAAAAACTCATCGATATGCCGATGGCGCTGAAGGTCGTTGAAGAAATGTTTCGCGACCGCGGCGCCGGAAAAGTCCGCAGCGTGCCGCGGCGCCGCCTCAAGGGAAGCGAGAAGCAACTCAACATGATGGCTGCTTGGCAAGCGGGCTGGGACCTCATTTGCTTGCGCGCCTATGCCGGAGCCTCCAATACTATCACTCTTTACGACGGCCGCAGTGGCCGGATTCAAGCCATCATCAACATGGGCTATCTCAGCAGCCTGCGAACCGGCGCCGCCACCGGGGTTGCCGCGAAATACCTCGCGCCGTCGAACCCTAAAACGCTGGGCGTGATCGGACCCGGCTGGCAGGCGACCTTCCAAGTGGAAGCCGTTGCAAACACCTGCGCGATTCAACAGGTAGTCGTCTTCGGCCGCACCCCGAACAAACGCAAGGACTTCATGAAAGAGATGAGCAAAGTCGTAAAAGCGGAGTGGAAGGAAGTCGGGTCCGTTGATGAAGTCGAAGCGGTATCGGACATTCTGGTTGTTTCCACCGACTCCTCCACGCCTGTAGCCGATGGCACCAGTCTCAAGGACGAAGTCTTGGTCGCTTCGATTGGAGCCAATGCTGCGGTCAAGCAAGAAGTCTCCGACGGACTCATACGGCGAATGGATTTCATCGTGACCGACGATCTTCCGACCGCGAAAGGCGACAGCGGTGATTTGATTGCCGCCTGTCAGTCCCGGATCACCCGCTGGGAAGACATCGTTCCCCTGGAAAAGATCGTCGCCGACGGAGTGCCTCCACCGCGACCTAAAAGAATTCTTTTCCAATCCAACGGTATCGCCGATGAAGACCTCGCCGTCGGCCGCTACGTGTTGGAACAAGCCAAGAAGAAAAATGTTAAAATGAAACGCATTGCGGAAATCTAGCGCGCCTTTGATCTGAGCCCGTCGAAGCACGCGTGCAAGTTTGCAACAAGCTCATTGAGATGGACCCATGCCGATTTTTAGCGGAGAACTTGGACTTCAATTCGTCACGCACTTGGCAAACCATTACACGGTGCCTGATCTGGTCCGATTGGCCCAATTCGCCGCCGACAAAGGCTTCAGACAAATCTGGGTCAACGACAACATCCGTTACCGCGGGCAACTCGTCGTGCTTACCGCCATCGCGTCTCGCGTACCGATTCAGCTCGGCACCGCGATCATGGTGCCTTACTTTCACAACCCGCTGGACGTCGCGGACTGCCTGGCGGCGCTGGCCGAACTATGCGAAGGCCGTGAGATCGGCGTTGGCATCGCCCGCGGCGATCTCGGTCAGTCGCCCCAGCATGTTCAATCGCTGAAGCCGCTCGCCATGGTCAGCCAAACCGCGCGCTTCCTTCGAAGAGCGCTTGGGGGAGAAGAAATTCTTTATAGGGACTACCCGTTCCTGCAGGACTTTTATCGTCTCAATCCGAGCGGAAAATTCCGCCTTGCCTTCAAACCCCAAGCAGAATTCAAGTTCTACGGGGGCGGCAACGGACCACAATCGCTGCGCATGTGCGGCCGCGTGATGGATGGGTTGATCAGCTCCGGGACCTATATTCCGATGCTCAAAGCGGGTCGCCTGCCGGGAATGCTGGCGACTGCGGATCAAGCGGCCAAAGAGTCGGAGCCAAATAGGCGTCTGCGAAAAATCTGCGAGCTGAACGTTTCGATTTCACGCGACCGTGAAAAAGCCATCGAATTTCCCAAACGCCAGGTCGCTCACTCAATCTTGCAGTGGGAAGCCCTGGGCTTTACTGCGGAAGAGTACGCGAGGATGGGAGTCGAACGCCAGCAAGTGTTGCAGCTCAAGGAAGCATTCGAATCTGGAGCCACAGTCGAAGAGGCAGCGAAGCTCGTAACCGAACATATGGTCAAAACCTATTATGCCGCCGGGACACCGGAAGAAGTCAGAGATCAGATCATCGAACTCGTGGGAGCGGCGGGCCGCTTCGGCTACGATCACGTTGCCTTTGCGAAACTCGGCCCCGATTACGAGGAAGCGATCAATTTGCTAGCGGATCAAGTCGTGCCGGTGCTGCGATAGGATTCTGGAATAATTCTAAGAATGGACGGGGGTACTCGACGCAGAGACGCGTTTGGGTTCGATGCGTCTGATAGATGGACGCAAAGGTAAAGCTTTGGACACTACTTTCATGATTCCGTCTCGCCCCGGCCGGATTCAGTCAGGCCTGCCATGCGTTCTCCGCCTCTGGAGTCGTCACAACAAAATTCTCACAATCGAATGCCCATTGCACGGGATTGTCCAGAATGTATTTTCGGATGCGGTTCAAGGATTCTTCGTCGCGGATGACGTGTTCATAATAATTGCGCTGCCATAGCCGATTAGGGAACGACACCCACCCAAATCGTTTAACGCCGTCCGCGTACCGTTTGGTTGTCAGGGTTTTGAACCGATGCACAACGTCCGGCAGCGACAACGTAGGGGCAACCCCCTGTGGTTGCCCCAATCTCACCGCCGGATTGTTTGCAGGCATGTCCGCCCGTGGGTGCCCTTGTTCAGGGCAGGCACGGGGGCCTGCCCCTACGAGAACAATAACGCCGTGAATATGGTTTGGCATGACGACGAACGCGTCGTTTTCCACCCCTGGATAATGGATCGACAATTCGGTCCACGCCGCATTGACCATGCGTCCAGCGTCGTTTAGGCGTATTTCGCCGTCTATGATATCACCAAGCAGACACGCCCGATCTCGCGTCACGGTGGTAACGAAATACGTCCCCGACTGCTTGTAGTCGAAGCCCCTTAACCTGATCGAGCGCCGGTGGTGTTTTTCGGGATCGAATTTCATGACGATCGCCTCCCGTAGGGCAACCCCTGTGGTTGCCCTTCCTCCGGGTAGACACCGGCCCCCTTACGGTTTCTGAAACGCCAGCACGAAGCGGTCGTCTTTATTGCGCTCCTTGTTCACGTTGAAGTCGCGCGTGTCCTCGGGCTTGCGGAGCATCGTTCCCTCTTTGACTAGCTTGAAGCCCTCTATACGATGCAGCGTTTGCGCCGCTTCGTTGCCGGTGCCGTCTTTGGCCGAGTGATCAACGACGCCGTAAATGCCGCCGCTCTTTAAGGCGCCGAGGATTCTCTTGTTCATGGCGATGCGGACATCCGGCGCCAAGTCATGGTAGTTAAGGTGAATAAGAACAAAGTCGAGCGATCCATCTTCCGGCAGCGCGAGCTTATCGAACGGTCCATCGACTACCTTCACGTTTTCATAGCCCGGCTTTTTCCAACGATCACTAAATTCTGGCCGAGGATTGGGATTGGCAGAATAGACCACTCCCTGGGTGCCGACGACTTGAGAAAGAATTGCGGTGTAATAGCCGCGGGCCGCCCAAATGTCCGCCACCTTTTGGCCCCTTTTGACGCCGTAGAATGCCAGCACTTCGTTCGGCTTGCGTGCGACATCTAAGGCCCTCTCGTTTTCCGGCCTTTCCGGATTCGAGAGCGCGAAGGTGTAATCTTGCGATCTCTCCGTGGTCGAACAGGCGCTGACAAACGACATGATTGAGATGACCAGAAGCACATTGAATCTGATCAGAGAATGTTTGGCCATAGAAGGCTCCTTTCTGAGTCTGTCAGTTTTCCAAATTCAGATTTTTCGAATTGAAATGCAAGGGCGCTGCCTACTCCCACCAGGTAAACGACTGCTTGCCGCGCCCGATTTTTTGCTGCTCCGTCGTTTGGGACGGACGGCTCTCCCGCATCGCCTTGTCTACGTCGTAACGCAGCAACTCCCAGATCTTTTCCATGCAGCGGCCGAAGTCGGGGTCTCTCATGCTTCTGAAGTTCCGTGGCCGGGGCACATCGACGGACACGATGCTCTTCACGACGCCAGGCGCCGCGCTCATCACGGCGATGCGATCACAAAGCATTACTGATTCTTCCAGATTGTGGGTGACGAGGATAACGGTCTTTTTGTCTCGCTCCCAGATGCGGAGCAGTTCCTCGCGCAGCAGCAGTCGCGTCTGCGCGTCCAGATTGGCAAACGGCTCGTCCATGAGAATCACTTCCGGATCGTTGGCCAGCGCGCGGGCAATCGCGACTTTTTGTTTCATGCCGCCGGAGAGTTCGTGCGGGTGCGAACCACTGAAATCGAAGAGGCGAACCATTTCCAGGAAGTATTGGCTCACCCGCTTCATCATTGACCGCTGCTCTTTACGAAACTCCGGCCCCAGAGGGACGTTTTCTTCTACCGTCCGCCACGGCATAAGGGCCGCATCCTGAAACACCATGGAAACCAGCGATTGAGTCCGTTTCTCTCCGACGAATTCCACGCCGCCTTGGGTGGCCTTCTCGAGCCCGGCCATGATGTGCAGCAACGTCGTCTTGCCGCAGCCCGTCGGGCCGATAATGCCGAAGAATTCACGGTCGCGAACTTCGAGGTCGACGCCAGCAAGGGCAACAGTTTTCCCCTGTCCCGTCATAAACTCTTTCGTCAGACCGTGAACGACAACGCGCATGGCGAACCTACCGCGCGCCGAACATTTCGTCGAACATTTTGGCGTACCTTTGGAAGTTTTCCAGCACTTCGTTGGGCGCGAAGGCCGGCTTGATTCCTTCCATCAAACGGGCCTGCTCGGGCGGCGTATCGATGCGATCGGGAATTCGGTTCATGCCGCGGATGAGTTCTTGACCTCGCTTCGAAAGCACGAAGTCAACGAACAATTTTGCCGCGTTGGGATGAGGCGCCTTGGCCGAAATACCGGTCGGGTGAATGTTGGCGAAGACCGGATTCAGATAAACCCAATCGACCGGCGCGCCGGCCGGTTTCAAAACTTCGAATGTCTGAGAGTAGGCGGTCAAGCTGCCTTTGAACTCGCCGGCCGCGACGAGCTGCGCGACAAGATTCCTACCCGACCGCAGCTGCGCTTGCTTGGCCAGCTCGCGCATGAAGCTAAGCCCTTTTTCGTCACCCATCGCTTTGACCATGGTCCCGAACCACTCATACGGCCTGCTATCCATCCCGATCTGGCCCTTCCACTCCGGCTTCAAAAGATCAGCGTAAGATTTCGGCACGCTCGCCTTGGGAACGTTACGGGTGTTGTAACCGAAAGCCCCGTAGTTCGTATAAATCGACGTCCACGTTGCCTGCGGATCCTTGTATCCTTCGCGGAAGTATTTCCGCTCGGGCGAGTCATAGGCAGCGAACAACCCGCGCTTCTTTAGATTGTGGCCATAGAAACTGGTCGTCATCGCCACGTCCCAAAGGTTTTGGCCGGCGCGACCTTCGGTCAAGATTCTCTCCATGAGCGCCGCATCCGTTGTCCGATAGAAAGTAGCGTCGATCTTGGGATAGAGCTGCTTGAATCCGTCGGTCAGAGTTTTTGAGTCGGCGGCATTGAAGGACGCATAAAACATGAGCTTCCCCTCCGCCTCGGCCCGGTCTTTTATCTCGGCGGCCGGCAAATCGCATCCGATCAGACAAACGCCGAAGACGAGGAAAAATTCGACCCATGTGCGCAGTCGCACCATCACTCCAACACTCCATTACTCCTGCTCTTAAGGCATCTCAGCTAATAATCGGCCATAGCCCGCCACCGGCTCGTTTAATTGTAGTATTTTCTTCGTCGCCCAAACCTGAGCGGGGATGCTTGAAACCACGGTAGTCTTTAAATCCTTCTCCAGCATTTCGATCACCGGCAGGTTGTGCCATCCGGCGCCGAGCATGTAAATGCCGTCGACGGGGCCGTGTTCGAGGAACACTTTCTTGGCAAAGTTGTAAATCGCCTCGGGGGAAAGCTTCCCGGCATCTTTAAAGGGAACTTCGATCCCCTTCATCGCTTTGACTTGGAAGCCATCGTCTTCGAGAAATTTGGCAAACTTTTGGTTGAACTCATCTTGAAAATAGGTGATGCCGACGAGCTTTTTCATTCCTAACGCGCGGAAGGCGTCGACTTGCGCGATCGTCGCGATCGACACGGGAATACCGTATTTCTTCGTCAACTGTTCGGCGATCTGTCTATCGGCGCCATGGCCGCGCACCATTGCCGGCGGCGCGCCCATGATCATCACCACGTCGGCGCCCAGCTCCGCGAGCCGGGCCACTTTTTTTTCCGCCACTAACAGCGCTTCCTGAAATTCTTGCTCGTTGCCGGCCCGGATTCCCGCGTGAAACGGAATAAAACCCACACCCTCCGGCATGAGCTTGATGAAACTTTCCATCGACCCCGGCCGATAAGTTGGCTTCACTAAGCCGACGATTCCCCGCGCGCCGTAATACATGAGTGCCGTTCTCCTTTACGCCGCGGCTTGCATGGCCGCGCCGTTGCCGCCGCCGAGGACAGCGCCGGGAAGCGCCCCCGTGTGGGCGCCTTTCTCTACCAGCACCTCGCCATTGACGATGGTCATCTCGATACCCGTGGCCTTTTGAATCAGTCGCTTCTCGCCGCCCGGCAAGTCGCTCACCATCTCCGGCTCGCACTCGCGGATCGTCGCCGGATCGAAGAGCGCCAAATCCGCCGCCATTCCCGGACGCAGCAAACCGCGATCATGCAGGCCAAAAATCGACGCAACCATAAAGGTAAGCTTGCGCACGCCCTCTTCCAGACTCATCACGTTCCGTTCGCGAATCCAGTAGCCGAGCAAACGGGTAGCATAGCCGTAGCCGGCGTCGTAAATGAGATGCGCGCCGGCATCTGATTGGCCGACCAGCGTGAACGGGCTTCTGATGATTTCCGCCACCGCCTGTTCGTCGCCGTTGGTGCTGGAGGTCTGAAACATCGTCTCCAGCCCTTCTTCTAATGACAGGTCGAGGAAAGCATCGATGATGTCCTGACCTCTGATCTGAGCGATCTCGGCCACGCTCTTCTTTTCGAGATACCGGTTCGCCGATGTCGCGGCTTTGATCATGTAGACCAGATCCCAGCGCCGCGAGAAGCGCGACGACTTCTTTTCTTCCACCGCCTCATAACGCAGCTTCTTTCGCAGTTCCGCATCGCGCAGGACTTTCACCCGCTCTTCCACGGGCAAGAAAAGAATCTGCTTCCACGTCGGGAGATCGTCGAAGACTTGGGCATTCTTCATCGTGAAGCGGTTGTTGAAGAGACGCGCGTTGCACAGCGGATAGGACTGCACTCCTTTGGCTAACGACTGCTCCGCCAAATCCAACAGCTGCCGCCATTCATTGGGACGGTCCCAACGATGCGCAATACTTTGCCAGATCACGGGACGCCCCGACTTGGTCGCGATCTCTTCAAAAAGCTTCACCGTCTCGGCCGTCGGAACAGAAACTCCTAAAGAGCCGCGGGAAATCTGCACCGCACCGCGATTGATTTCGCCCAGCGCACAGGCGAGCTCGATAATTTCCTCATCCGTGGCTAAGCGGCTTGGAATCGGCCGCCCGTCGGCGAACATGTGGACGGGATTCTGGTTCGTGGAAAAACCCATGGCGCCGGCGTAGACACCCGCCTTGAGGATCTCTTTCATCTGCTCGATCTCAACCGGGGTCGCAGCGCGCTCCGTGGCGGCTTCGCCCATAACGAACTGTCGCAGCGCGCAATGCCCCATTAAGGCGGCGACATTGACCCCGAGATTGCCGCGCAAACGATCGAGATACTGCGGGAAAGTTGTCCAACCCCATGGCACCCCAGCGCGCAGCGCCGGCAGCGAGATCGCTTCCACACGTTCGAAACTTCTAAGAATGCTGTCGTGATCTTGTTCCTTACAAGGAGCGAGCGCCAGAGCGCAGTTGCCGGGAATCACCGTCGTGATGCCATGGAAACACGAGGAGCTGGCGATCGGATCCCAGAGGAGCTGCGCATCGAGATGCGTGTGGAAGTCGATAAAACCCGGCGACACCGCAAGACCGTCGGCATTAACGACCCGAGCTGCGCTGCCATTGATCCGCCCAGTCTCAACGATGCGGCCGTCCTTGACGGCGACATCGCCAAGAAAAGACGGCAAACCGCTGCCATCGTAAATCCGACCACCTTTGATCAGCACATCATAAGACATAAGTCCCTTCCTCCTCTCGATCTTGCGGGATCTTAGTCGCGGATAACTGGAGTGTCAACCAATCCGAAAGATTAGAACGGATCGCGCCCAACGAGCGTCCGATGTTGCCGAGCGAGCTGCTCGCCCGGAAGCAGTTTTTCTTCCAGTGCGGAGAAGAGAATACCACAGAGCGGGATGTCGAACTGCTTGGGGACGATTGTCTGCTCTGGGCCTCGGACTTTCCCCACGAAGCGACACGAACCGATCTCAGAGCACTGGTCAAGGAATTTTTCGACCGCAGAGATCTACCGCCTGCTGCGAAGAACAAAATCGCCCGCGCCAATCCAAAGCGCTTCTATGCACTATAAGTGATGTTTAAACCCCGTTGATCAATCTTTGCGTCGTTTCAAGCATCGCCCGTAGATCATCCGAATTGTATCTCAGCACGGGCAAAATCCCCCTTTATCCCCCTTTAAAAAAAGGGGGAAATTCTTACACGCTGTCTCTTACTCCTCGGTCCCATAGCATCCACCCCTCTTTGCAAAGAGGGGCCAGGGGAGATTTGCTTGATCGATTCTCTGATCGTCCGGCGCGGACCAAGTCACTATTGCAAAGCCGCCTTGACAAAACCGCTCTGATCCAACTCTCTCACCAGCCTGCTATCGGCGAACTCCTCCGGTTTTGCCCCTTTGGCCCTGGGATTCTGTTTTTCCAGGCCTTGAAGCAAACTGGCAATGCCTGGAATGGACGGATAGGGCGGCAAGGAGAAATTGGACTTGATGGTCGTATCGTAACTTTCCTCGAGAATTTCCTTGTCATCGGTCCTGAAATATTTGCCCATGACCTTTAAGGCAAAGTTCTTGTCCTTCTGACCGCGGGCCGCTCCTTCGATGTAAGCCTTGAGAAAGCGCCGGGCGATGTCCTCTTGAGCCCGCAAAAATTTTCGCGTGGTCACGACGCCGTTGATATGATACTCGGCTTCCAGCTTGGACATATCCAAAAGCTCTTTTAATTTCAGCTTCCTCGCCTGCAACGTGGCTGGCGGGCTCAACGCCGCCGCGTGAATCTTTCCCCCGACCATGGCGGTGATCGCCTCCGCCGGACCGCCGGTCTGTACCATCGTTATGTCTCTTTCAGGGTCGATGCCA
>VBKE01000138.1 GCA_005879605.1 Deltaproteobacteria bacterium | reverse complement strand
TCCGTGTTTCCCCGGATTCCCGGTTTCTTCATCGTGAGCGCTGTCTACATGATCGCGGAAAAGGCGGCGGACGCGATTCTGGCCGATGCAAGACGATAAGGAGGTTGAGCCATGCCCGGTCCAGTGCAAAAATTCTTCACGCTCATCGGCTTGCTCAAATATGGGATCGTCTTGTCCCTGCTCTTGATTTACCTGCCACTCACCGCGCTTGAGAAGGTGCCCTTCACTACAAATTATCGGGTGCCCGGCCACGACATCACGGGCAATATGTTCGTCGAGCTGCCGGCGTTCGGGGTTTTTATCGCCACGATATTTCTGCTGGCGGTCGCTTGGAGCGTGATGTTTACGGAAGGGCTGATCGTCAACGGCAGCGAGAATCGTTTCGACAAATCGAAAGCAGCGTATCGAAAACTGCAAACGATACAAGCGCAATCGCCGCAGGACAAACACATACCGCACTGGGCCGACCTGTTTTTCGCTATTCCTGTGACTGGCTGGCAATTTGTATTTTTTACCGTTGTTCTCGGCGGTCCGTCCTTCGCCATCATCGTGTGGCGGGCGGACTCGCCGATTGTCGCGATCTTCATAGCGTTCCTGGCGTTTGTCATTGATTACGTAGGTTTCATTCTGCTCTGCACGCCTGCCGCACTTCTCGATCCCGGCGATCCGCCGTTGCGCGGCTTCCCGCTCGCCGAAAGCATCTGGTCGTGGTTCGGGTTTCCTCTAGGCGGCAAGCCTAGCGCGGATGAGAAAGCCGCAATGGAGGCGGCGCGCTGGGCGCATCGATTGTTTTCGTGGGTGGTCAAGAAGCTTCGGCTATCTTATCTGATCGATCCGAAGACCGGTCTCGCTTATCCCGCCCATTTTCTCTCCACGGTTATGGTAGTTGTCTTAACGGCTCTCTGGATCGGTTTTGACTGGGTCGCTTATCCCGGAAGGTTCGGCATCGAATCCGCGCCGGTTGTGTATGTGTATGCAAGCCTTCTGCTTTTCGTCTGGCTGTTCGCCGCGCTCAATTTTCATTTGGGACGCCTCCACATCTCGTCCATCGCGGTGCTGCTGATCTTTGTCATCATCGGTTACTCGATTTTCAGCGTCGATCACGAGTACGGCGTGACCCGCGAGCAGTCCAAAATCGACCTCCCCAGTCCCGTCGATGCAGCCAAGAAGAGCGGTCCCAACCTGGTGGTCGTCGCCTCCGCCGGTGGCGGTATTTGGGCTGCCGGATGGACTACCTTGGCATTAGAGAAGCTGATCGGGCAACGGTCGCAGTTGGCGCGCGAGATCCGGCTGCTTAGCACGGTATCGGGGGGATCGGTGGGCGCAGCGTATTTTGTCCAGGGGTTGGAATTAAGGCGACGAGTTCCAGCCTCGAAGCTGCCGCCTATGGTGTCGCGTTTCGAGATTTCCCGCGGCTGGTCACAGGCGGGATCTATCACCCGACGCTTGATCGCGGTTATCTACTGGAGCGTGAATGGGCGCGCATCGCTGCAGGCACAGTCCAGGAAGAAGGCGTGAAAAAGGGAGCGAAGGAAGATGGAGAGTGCTGGGCCGATTTGAAAAAATGCAGCTTTCTGCATCTCGGCGAGCCCATCGGTAAGGGTTTGATCCCGGCGGTGATCTTCAACGCGACGGTTATGGAGTTGGGACGAAGACTCATGATTACCCCCTTAGACTTCGCGCCGAAAGGTTTGGGCCGGGAAAGAGGACAGACGTTAGCAGATTTTCTTTTTGGGAATTCACTGCCCGGCGCGGCAGAACCGGCGGCGAATCTTCCGTTCTGGAGAGCGGCGCGCCTTTCGGCGACCTTTTCGTTCGTCAGTCCCGCCGTGCGAACGAATGTGATCAACAAAAGAGAAGGAGAGGAAGAGAGCGTATGGCGGCAGCATCTGGTGGACGGCGGGTACTACGACAACTTCGGCGTCGCCTCGGCGCTCGATTGGCTCCAGCCTGTGCTGGAATCGCGCCGCGAAGGAAAAGATGGGTTGAATTTTTCCCGCGTTCTCATCGTTCAGCTTCGAGGTTTTGCCGGAGTGCCTGAGGAGCAGATCAAACCGTCGCCCGGCGCCAAGGCCGCGCTGATCGGCCCGCTTGACGCGCTTTTCTCGATCCGCGAAGGCGTTGCGGTGTCGCGCAACGTCATCGACGTGGACCGATTCATCGACCGCTGGAACCGGGAGCTCAAAGGTAAAGTCGAATTGAAAACCGTCGAGTTCGTGCCGGATAGCAAACAGACTGCCGGCCCATTATCGTGGCATCTGAGCAAAAAAGATATTGCTAATCTAAAAGCATCCTGGGGGAAAACTCCTCCCGGGGGGCAGGAAACGCCAGCGGATTGGAACCAGGGAATCCAGGACAGCTGGTGCATTCTGGCGAATTTTCTTGGCTCCGACCCGAAGATAAAGTGTGAGAACCTGAAGTCGGTAAGACAGAGGGCGAATTAGAAACCGAAGCCCGCCTGAAACCGAAAGAAGTAGGACATCTCCTTCTCAAAAGAAAATTTGTTAGGAGCGCGACATGGAATTCTTGAAAGTCATTTTTTTTGAAGAGCGAGGCGTGCTGGTTAACGGCAAGCAATCGGACAAGACCAATCTCGTGATTGAGATCGAAGCGGGGACTCATACGATCTCACTGGCACCGCCAACGGATTTCAAGCCTAAGAAGATCAAGGTGGTGTTGGAGGCCGATCAAACCGGTCCTCTGAGTCCGAAGGAGGTGACCTTTGAAACCGTTTGAGACTCGCTGGATCTTTTTTCTCCTTCTCTCGTTCTGGACGGGAGCTTGCGCTCACTACCACGTGAACCGTGAGCTTGCCCGCTATGACGAAAAAAGCGGCTACCGCTTCGACCAATTCAAAGCCGACGCGGGCAACACGGACTCGCTCTTTATTTGTCTGGCTTTTTCCGGCGGCGGGACGCGCGCCGCGGCTTTATCTTACGGCGTGCTGAAAAAACTCGCCGAGATAAAGATCGAGTGGGAAGGCAAGCCAAAAAGCCTGCTGGACGAAGTGGACTGCATCTCGTCGGTCTCGGGCGGATCGTTTACCGCCGCCTATTACGCGCTCTTTCACGGGCGCGTGCTTACCGAATTTCCGGATAAATTTCTCTACCGGAACATCCAAAAGGAGCTGATCTCCCAGTTGTTCAATCCGATCAATCTCGCTCGCCTCCTGTCGCCTTATTTTAGCCGCATCGATCTGGCCGCCGAGCTTTACCACGATTCGGTCTTCGAGAAAAAAACTTTCGGCGACCTCCTTGCCTCCAATCGAAGGCCCTTCTTGATTCTCAACGCGACCAACCTGGCGCTGGGAGAGCGCTTCGAGTTCACCCAGGATCAGTTCGACGTTCTCGGGTCGGACCTCGCCGACTATCCCATCGCCCGCGCGGTGGCGGCGTCGTCGGCGTTTCCGTTTCTGCTGAGCCCCGTGAGCTTGAAGAATCAGCCCAAGCCGGAGAGCTATCAGACGCCGCTTGAATTCGAGAACGCTCTGCAGGATTTCGAAAGGAACCGCCGGCGCTACGAATGGGCGAAGAACCAGGTTCTCTACGAAGACAAGGAAAACCACCCCTTCATCCATCTGATGGACGGCGGCCTGGCCGACAACCTCGGCGTGCGCTTCGTTTCCGACAGCTTTCGAAGGGGAACGATCCGGCAACTGATCAACAACGATGCGATCAAGCGTCTCGTCATCATCATCGTCAACGCCGGAACCGAGCCGCCGGAGGATCTGGACAAGCGGGAGAGTCCGCCCGGTCTCGCGACGGTCGCTTACAAGGTCGCGACGATCAGCATGGACAATTATACCTTTGAAACGGTCGAGATGATGAAAGAGCTGCGCAGCGCACGCCTGCAGGCGCAGCGTGCCGTCGACGATTGCCAGGGCATCCTCAAGAAAACTTGCCCGTCGGCCAAGCCGCTTGACCGTCTTGCGGGGAGCGGCCTCGAGCCGTTCGTCGTGGATATCAACTTCCAGAGCCTGACGGAAAACCCGCAGCGGCGCGCGTACTTTCTCTCGCTGCCGACTTCGTTCAGCCTCGAGCGCCAGCAGGTGGACGACTTGATCGCGGTCGGCGGCGAGTTGCTGGAGAAATCGCCGGAGTTCCGGGGCTTCATGCAAAGCTTGAAGCCTTAGCGCGCCCTGTCTTTTCTTCGTAGCGCGGCGATCTTATGATAGCCGATGCTGTCTCGTACCGTCCGATGAAAAGATTCGCCCCCCTTCTGAAAGCCGATACGCTGGCCTGGACGGATTTACACGACCCGGCGGTGAGGTGACATGGCGAGAGTGGCTGAACCCTCTTGGAACGCAGAGCACGAGAGAGCGGTCCGATTGATCGAGAATGGCGACTGTCGCAGCGCCTTGGTCGTCTTGCAGGAGTTAGCGCGCGAAGATCCGTCGGGATGGAGCCACGCCCTAGCTGCGATCGCCTGCTTTCGCCTTGAGGATTACGCTGCCGCAGTCGCGCACTGCGACGAGGCGCTTGAGCGCAACCCTGACCGTCAGGAATGGCGACAGCTCAGGGCGCACGCCCGGGCGAATGCCGCCGCGCAAATAAACCTCTTTGTGCCCGAGCGGCGCTTCTTCGACCGGGACGAGCTGCTGGCGCCGCCGGTCCCGCCGCCGGGAACGCTTCCTCCAATAACGCCAGCCGAAAACGCCCCTGGGCTCCGGCGGTTGCTCGCTGTGCTCGGCGACGGGATCGGCTTTATTTCAGGCGTCGCGTTCGGCCTCATCACCCGAATCTATGGCGCGCTCGCGGGCTACCAAGATGAAGTGTGGACGAACTGGTACCGGAGGCCGCTCTGGCGCGCGATCCTAACGCTGGCCCACATGCGCGAGGAGCTCAACCGCCACAACCTGCGCGACGTCTACCCGAAGAGGGCGTTGGTTGGCTTTCAAACGAAAGGCCAGAAGCCGCCGCCCGGCGTTGAGCGCTGCCGCACAGCCGATGGGACTTGGAATAATCTTGAGAATCCCATGGAAGGGGCGGCGGGCACGCGCTTCTCGCGCAACGTCGCAAACGACGCCATTCGCCCCGAGACCGGCGCGCGGCTGCTCACCCCGGATCCCCGCGAAGTGAGCCGCCGCCTGCTTACGCGCGGCGATCCGATGAAGGAGGTGCCGTTTCTCAATCTCCTCGCCGCTGCCTGGATCCAGTTTCAGACGCACGACTGGGTGAGTCACGGCGAAAATCAGCAGGGCAACAGTTACGAGATTCCACTGACGCAGGACGATGAAGCGCGCCGCAACTATTTATTGCAGAAATTCACGGTCGGCCGGACGCAGCGGGACCCGACGCGTCTGTCGCACGGGGAGCCTACACCGCTCACTCATATTAATGAGGTGACGCATTGGTGGGATGGCTCGCAGATCTACGGCAGCGATTGGCAGACGCTTTCCCGGCTGCGTTCCGGAACCGAAGGGAAGCTCGCGATCGAAGCCGACGGCAGGTTGCCGGTCGGGAGCAACGGCGTCGAGGAGACCGGCTTCGTCCGCAACTGGTGGGTGGGGCTAAGCATGCTCCATACGCTGTTCGTCAAAGAGCACAACGCGATCTGCGACCGGCTGAAGGCGAAGTATCCGCACTGGGACGACGCCCGCCTGTTCAACGTGGCGCGGCTCGTCAACGCCGCGGTGATGGCCAAGATCCACACGATCGAATGGACGCCGGCGATCCTTCCCAACCCGGCGGTGAACGCGGGCTTGAACGCGAACTGGTATGGGCTGGCGACGAACTTCCTGCGCACCCGCGACAAGCGCAAGACTATGGCCGAGATTAATATCCATAATCCGGAGCTCGGCGGCGTCGTGGGCAATCCAATCGAAAAACACGGCGCGCCCTTCAGCCTGACAGAGGAGTTCGTCGAGGTCTATCGCCTGCATTCGCTGCTGCCGGAGGCGCTCGATCTGCGCAGCCACCGGGACAACTCTCCGATCGAACGGGCGCCGCTGGCGGCGACTCGCCAGGCAGGCGCCGCCGCACTTACCGAACGGGTTGGCATGGCCGATCTATTCTACTCCTTCGGGACGGAGCACCCCGGCGCGCTCGTGCTGAACAACTATCCAAAGTTCATGCAGGAACTGAGCGTGACGAGAAATCCGCTGATCGACCTCGGGGCCGTCGATATCCTGCGCGCCAGAGAGCGCGGCGTGCCGCGCTATAACGAGTTTCGGCGGCAGCTCCTGCTGAAGCCGATTCGGAGCTTTCGTGACCTGACGGACGACGAACAGCAGCTTCGTCAACTCGAAGAGGTATACAACGGCGACGTGGAGGCGCTCGACCTGCTCATCGGCACGCTTGCCGAGCAATCGCCCAGCCGCCGGCCAATAGGCTTCGGCTTCGGCGAGACGCTGTTCCAGATTTTCATTCTGAACGCCACCCGCCGCCTCCAGGCCGACCGCTTCTACACGACCTGCTATAACGCGGAGATCTACACGAAAGAAGGGCTCGACTGGATCGACGATGCGGATCTGAAGACGGTGCTTCTGCGCCACTATCCTGAGCTTGCCAGAACCGGGCTTGCGAATATCAGAAATGCGTTCGAGCCTTGGGACAATGGAGAGCGGCTCGATCCCGCCCGACACCCCTTGCGTGCTTTCGATAAGGAGCTTGGTCCGGATCCGTGGATAGGAGATAAATGGAGAAAATAATTTTTAAACGGCCTATTCAATGTCGGATCGTTTGCAACGGCGCCCGGCACCGAACTGAAAAAGCGTAGGCAATCAATGCGTTCGTGGGAGTATGGAAAAACTTCAACAATTTTAAGGAGGCAATCTTATGATCATTTCCCTGATTAACCACACCAACGGCAAGCTCACCGACGAGGAGGTGCAGAACACCATTCGGGTCATAAACAGACAAATTAAAGAGGACTACGAGCCATACTGGAGTCTGGGAGCGACGTTGAGGCTCGAAGGAAAGGCGGGCGCCAAGCCCAAGCAGCAAGAGCCTTCGGACATGCGCGGCGATGCGGTGCTTTACCTTTGGGATAACGTGAATGTCGCGAATGCCTTGGGTTACCACGAGAGAAACAACCGCGGCATACCTTTCGGCTTCGTTTTTACCGAGCTTTCGAAGAGCTTGGGAGAAAGTTGGACCGTGACGTTATCCCACGAAGCTCTCGAGCTCATCGGCGACCCGGAAGTCAATTTGCTGGTGGCCGGGCCGCACCCAGCCAATCCCAAGCAGGACGTCTTTCACTGGTACGAAATGTGTGACGCGGTGCAGGCCGAGTCCTACGAGATCGATGGGGTCGGGGTGTCCAACTTCGTGTTGCCCCTCTACTTCACTGGCAGTGAGGAGGTCGGAGGACGAAACGATTTCCTCGGTCGCCCTCACGATGGCAAGACGCTTAAATCGTTTGGTGTTAATCCGGGCGGCTACATCGGATTTTTTAACCCTCAAACAGGAGACCACGAAACCTTTTCACGCAAAGGCGACGCGGAAGCCGAAAGACGCATGAAGATTAAATTGCAAGCTAAGACCGCCCGACGCGCTATACGGTATCGGCGGTTTGCGGTGAAGCAACCGGCTCTGAAGAAAGTGGCTGGAAAATAGCGCGGTGAGATCCTAACCTGATGCAGAGCGTGTCGCAATCCGTTATGGTTCGGCCCTTCTGCTTTGCTCAGGGCAGGCTAGGCTCACCACGAACGGATAGACGACGAATCAGTATTTAACCGCTCGTTCCTTCGGCAAGCTCAGGACGGGCTCTGAGACTTGTATGAGGGATGTCGTGATTAACGCCGAGTGCTCCGTAACAGGTACAATGGTCAAATTTTTGGCCGTTGAACCAAAGGAGGCACTTCGATGGGGCACCAGACATTCATCCCTCGTGACTACGATGTGTTTGCCGGACTCGATGTGGAC
>VBKE01000188.1 GCA_005879605.1 Deltaproteobacteria bacterium | reverse complement strand
GCGCGAGCGCTCCGGGACCGATCACTCCAGGCGCGGGCTATGAGGTCACGATATCCGGAACGCCCGGCGATCGACTGTCGCTGACGACCATGATGGGCCAATCCAACGACTGGTTCTATGCCCCTGCCGAGTCCGGCATCGCACTGTTTAAGGACGGCAAACCACTGAGCGGCGATATCACTTCAGAAATTATTCTTTGGGACGCCGGCACCGAGGTGAACCAGGAACCGGGAATCGGACCGGATCAAGGTCCCCGGCAAAAAGCGCCCAACACCGGCAAGGCTGAAAACGGCTTAGTGCGAAATGCCAAGGACCTTGAATGGGGCAGCGCTTATTCGAACACATCCAGCATGATGCGCGTCACCATCAAGCCAGCGCAGGAATCGTTAATGTCCAGCCGTAAATGACGGAACTCTGAAATTTCTGGTCGGGCTGCGTTTGGGACAAGAACGCCAGCCCGACCAAATTCCCACCGGACTTTATTGCTCAGGAACCTGTGACTTTTCTCTCCCGGAATCTCGAAATACCGCGTGATCGGCTGGATTGAGACTCCTAGCCCGCATTATTCATGGTCAGAGGAAAAACTACGACACTGTGTCGATCGAGGGATGAGCCTGGAGGAGTGAAGGCACAGAGACGAACAGCTTCAATGTCGTCTTTGGTGCTTGGCTCGGCGCTCGCATTTTTTCCCAGGCATTCGCTCCAGTAACACAGTTTGCAGGCCGCTCCAAGGCACAGGCTCATTGCCTTCGCTCTGGAGGGCTCGCTCCTCGATCACTGTCACCAGTGCATAATCCGGGCTAGAAATCGGCGACAGCGGGAATCACTTCCTTTGCCATCACTTCGATTGGCGTGATTTCATGCACGCGAGGCAAAGATACGATCAAATGTTGAATGCCTGCGTCGCTTAAGCCGCGGCAATGTTCAATCGCCTGCCGCGGGCTTGTGCCATTAGGCTCAAGATCAAAGGCACCGATCGCGGTTCTTTCAATCTCGTCAAAAGATCGGCCCAGATTTTCGCAGTGTTGGCGGAGTACTCTGAGTTTCGCCCGAACGGGTTCCGCGCCTTCGAAGGCGTAAAGATTGCACGCGTCGGCGTATCTGGCGACCAAGCGAAGCGTTTTCTTTTCGCCCCCTCCACCGACCATGATGGGAGGATGCGGCTTTGAAAGGGGCTGAGGAGAATTGAGCGTTTCGGCGAGCTGGAAGTGCTTACCGTTATACGGAGCAATTTTTCCCGACCACATCTGATGAGTAATTTGCAACGCTTCTTCGAGCCGCTCAAACCGTTCTTTGAGTGGCGGGAACGGCACTCCGAGTCCGAGCGCTTCGCGCTCATACCACCCGGCGCCGATTCCTAAATAGGCTCGGCCGCCTGACAGAACGTCGAGCGTCGTGGCCGTCTTGACGAGAATGCCGGGATGGCGGTAGACCACGCCGCTGACGAGCGTGCCGAGGCGCACTCGCTCGGTGACCGAAGCCAAAAAGCTGAGCGCGCTGTAGCCTTCCAGCATCGGTTCTTCGGGCTTGCCGATCATGCGGATCTGGAAAAAATGATCCATGACCCAGAGACTTGCAAATCCCGCTTCCTCGGCAGCCCGGCCGATTCGCGCTAGCGTTGGGGCGATCTGACTCGGCCCACCCGGCCAAGTGAACGATGGAATTTGAAGTCCGATCTTCATTGCCGGCTGCTCCGCGGGACGAACAAATTTTGAGTCACCACTAAATTAATGTACCTGATTCAGCCCGGGTTGCCAGGCCGGTTAGGAAATTTGAATAGACAATTACGTTCGATTAGCCCGACAAGGAGCAGATCGACGTATCGAATCAGAAATAAAACTCGAATTTCGAAACTTCAGCGGAGCGACTCAGCCGCGCAAAGCGCTCAGCATGCTGCCGGCGTCGCTGACCTCGAATTTGCCCGGCGCCTCGACGTTGAGCGATTTCACCACACCGTCATCGACGAGCATTGAGAACCGCTGCGAGCGCATGCCCATGCCTCGGGCCGTCATATCATTCTCCAAGCCGAGTTTCTTAACATATTCAGCGCTGCCATCCGCCATCATGCGCACTTTGCCACCAGCCTTCTGGTCTCTTCCCCAAGCGCCCATGACGAAGGCATCGTTCACCGAGATGCACCAGATCTCATCTACACCCTTGGCTTTGAGCGCGTCGAAATTGCCGACGTAGCCGGGCACATGTTTGGCGGAGCAGGTCGGCGTGAACGCGCCGGGCAAACCGAAGATAACGATTTTTTTGCCTTTGGCCATGTCTTCAACCTTGAAAGTATTCGGGCCGACGCTGCAGCCTTCTGTTTCAACTTCGATGAATTCATTCAAGGTCCCGTTAGGCAGACGATCACCGACTTTGATGGCCATGATTACCTCCGAATTTACTTTGATCGTGCAAAAAACAAATACCGCCCGCTTGAGATGCTGTCAAGTAAGTGGCTTTCCTGAGTCCAATTTTACTCTTGACAACTCTGTTGAACGCGGTAGGTTCCGTCATCGGAGGTGTAACCATGCGTCTTTGCCGCGTGTTTATCACGGCATTGTTTCTCGCGTCGGCGCTGTTGTCGCTCGGAAGAATTGACGGTGCGACGCTGGAAAAGATTAGGTTCCCTTATTCACCGATCGCCTGGAACAGTCTCCCTTGGTGGATGGCCAAGGAAGCGAGGTTCTTTGAAAAATACGGTCTCGACGTCGAGATGAATTTTGAAGGAGCATCATCGGTAATCGTTCAGGCGATGCTGGCTGGCGAGGCTAACTTCGCTGGTTTGGCGGGGCCAGCGGTAGTCTCCAACGTGGTTAATGGCGGGGATGTTATTCAAGTCGCCGCCGTGGTGAAGACATTCACCATCCCGATGTATTCCCAGCCATCGATCAACGAGGTCGCCCAGTTAAAGGGACAAAAAGTCGGCGTGAGCCGCTTCAACTCGATCTCTCACATCGCCGCGCTCAATATTTTCCAGCGGGCGGGCGTCACGGGGGCGACCATCATTCAGACGGGCGGCATTCCGGAATCCGCCGCGGCGCTGATGTCAGGCAATGTCGCGGCTGCGATGGTGCCGCCGCCCCAAAGCGTTATGCTTCGAGAAAAAGGATTTCGTGAGCTTATCGGCGTCAAGCAATTTCGGGAATGGAATATCCCAGTGGTTGAGAACGGCGTCGCGTCGCGCCGCTCCTACGCCGAGAAGAATCCCGACGTGGTCAAGCGATTTATTCGCGCGGCCTTTGAGGGCATCCGGCAGATTTACAACAACAAGGAACTGACTATGAAAACCCTAGCCAAATACACCAAGATTACCGATCAGAAGTTACTCGACGAAAGCTATCGATTCTCAGTGGAGGCCCTTTCCAAGGATGCGTTCATGCCCGCCGAGGCTTTTAACGCTCTGGTGGAGCAGATGGTAAGCCAGAAGTCCATCGATGCCGCCGCCGCGAAAAAGATTCCGGTGTCGGCCTACTTTGACAACCGTTACGTCGATGAGCTGGAGAAGGAAGGGTTTTTCAAGAAGCTTTGGCAATAGTCCGCAGACTGGGACGGTCTAAGGCTTTCGGGTTTCAGGTCTCGAGATGACACGAATCTCAAACTCGAGACGCAAAACCTCCTACACCTATTGTGAGAGCAGCCCGCGAACATCCTCGAGCCAAGGATCACCCGTGATCAGGCGGAGAAAGTTTTCATGAACCGTTCGTGCGACTGATACGGAAGAAGCCCCTCGCAGCGCCGCAATCGAGTCGACTACTTTTTTGATTTCCGTCGGCATACCGACAACGCCCTTGAGCCATTTGAGTCCGCCGGGGTTGTCTGTCTCTGTAAGGAGTAGGTGATCCGGGATTTCTTTCGCGATCGCCCGGATGGCGTCGGAGTAGAGGACTTCAACGCCGACGGTGAAGTAAGCGCCGAATTGCGCCATAGCGCGCAGGATATCCAGCGGGCCGGAGTACCAGTGAATGATCGCTCGCTGGATATCATACTTCTCCAGGAGATCCAGGATGTTTTTCTCCGCCCCTTTCGTGTGCAGATTAATCATCTTTTTCTGCTCCCGCGCGGCGGCGAAAAAATATTCCAATACTTTTAATTGCGCTGGATATTGAGAGCTGTCTTCGACCCAGTGAAAGTCGAGGCCGATCTCGCCGATGGCGGGACTTTGCTCGATGAATGGACTTAGCTCATCGAGACGATCGGCATATTCCGGCGCTCTTCGTGGATGCACACCAAACGTGGGCAGCACCAGGTCCGAACGTTCGGCTATTCGCTGTAACTGGAAGTAAGAGGGGAGATCCATCGCGGTGGCGATGGTAAAGATTCGGTGCTGCTGAATCTGCTGGAGTGCTTCGTCAAGGAGATCGCCGTACTTATCGAGATGGGCGTGGGCATCAACGAACATGAGATTTACTTAACTCTAAAGCGGCCTAATGAAAAGCCAAGGCTCAACAGCGTTAGTTTTTCTCCTGTCATTTACCGAGCGGATCGCCTAAAATTCCCGCCGCTGGTTTGAAACGAAGAGCCCATCAAATTGCCAGCGATCCCAAGTTGAAAATTCATTCCGTTCTTGACACAGTTAGGCGGACTTTCCAAGTTTCCCCGATTCTAGTTCAGAAAGGAACCGTCAATGGCGGAAAAATCCGTGATGTCAATTCCCGTGACCAATGGGGCGGAGGCGTTCTTGGAGCAGGTGCGAGGCCTAAAGACTGTCCGCTACATGTTTGCCAACACCGGCACGGACCATGGTCCGATTATCGAGGCTTTGGCCAAAACCGCCAAAGAAGACCCTACCGATATTCAACCCATCGTCGTGCCGCATGAGATGGCTGCGGTCTCCATGGCTCATGGCTATTACAACGTCACGCACAAGCTCCAAATGGTTCTGGTCCATACCTTGCCGGGAACGTGCAATGCATTGGGCGGGATTTTAAATGCACAATCGTCCAACGTTCCTTTGTTATTAGTAGCCGGCAGAACGCCGATTACCGAGGGCGAATTGCGCGGTGGAAAAAGTCAACACATTCACTGGCGCCAGGAATCCCGGGACCAAGGCGCGTTAGTCCGCGAGTTCGTCAAGTGGGACTACGAGCTTAGAACGAATCAAAATATCGCCACGGTGGTGCAGCGCGCTTTCAACATCGCCATGAGCGAGCCGCGCGGGCCGGTGTATCTCACCTTGCCGCGAGAATGGCTCTGCGAGTCGCTCGAGTCCACCGCGGCTTTACCGAATGCGTCGGCGCCGGCGACGAAAATGCAAGCCGATCCAGCCGCTCTGGAGAAGACAGCCGAGCTTCTGATCGCAGCGGACAACCCGCTTATTGTGACGAAGTATCTCGGGCGCAATCCCGACGCCGTGGCGCATCTCGTGGAACTAGCGGAGTTGCTTTCAATCCCTGTAGTTCAGCAACTCAACCATGTCAATTTCCCGACCGATCATCCGCTTTATCTTGGGACCGACACCGCCAAGCATGCGAAGCGCTCTGATGTCATTTTTCTTATCGATGTGGATACGCCGTGGGACAACGCGAGCCGAGATTTTCTGAGGCCAGACGCGAAGATTATTCATCTCGAGCGCGACCCATTATTCACTTCGATTCCGATCTGGGGTTTTTCCGCTGACCTCGCAGTAGCAGGCTGCTCGGACATTGCGCTCCC